>NZ_CP136684.1:1792500-1887500 GCF_032921865.1 Thalassospira lucentensis | reverse complement strand
CGACTGCGGGTGTTCTGATCCTGATGCCGATCATTTTCCCGACCGATGGCGGGCAGAATGCCGCCATCAGCGCCCTGCGTGGCGCGGGGGATAAATGGGTCCCGACGATCCTGCATCTGGTGTCATATATATGTGTGATGATTCCGGCTGGTTATTATCTGACCTTTGTCGCCAGACTTGGCGTTGCTGGGCTGTTCTGGGGCATTGTGATTGCAAGTCTTGTCGCGGTTAGCGGCCTTGCGATCCGGTTTGCGATTGTATCGGGCCGTCCGATACGGGCCTATCAGCAATAAACGGGCACATCATTACCAAAACAGAAGGTCCGCGCGGTTATCCGGCGGACCTTCTGTTTTGGTCTTCTGGATGAATACAGTGCTACGAACGCACGGCATCGAGTTTAAGCTGCGGCATCAGCAGATCGCAAAATGGCACGACAAGTGTATCGAGTGCGGAAGCCGCGCGTGCTGCGTCGATACGGATGATATGCTGTTCGATATCGCGCTGGGTCGCAAGATCGCCCAAGGGCGAGAGTTCCGGCAGGGCTTCGACAAGGGTTGCGTAAAATGCGATGTGATCCTCGCGCGCGGTTCCCGCCGCAAGATTGCCGAGATGGTTATAAAGCGCCATCGCAAGGAACCAGCGGCAATAGGGCATCAAGCCTTGCAGGATTTCATCACGTTGCTGCGGCTGAACATATTGCTGCAAATCGGGATCAAGCCAGACCGCATTTTGCACCCCGGTAATGAACGCATTGCGAAGAGCTGGATTGGCATCATTGAAAAAAACCGCCGTCAGCCAACCAGAAAGATCATCAAGCGCAGCGCGCCGCGTGTCCGGAGTTGCCTTGCGATCAAAATCAAGGGCCGGCATCGGCGGCAGACCCGGCATCGCAAGAGTGGCCACCGCCGGATCGATCAGCGCATTGGCAAGCCAAACCTGATGCCAGATTTGCATCGGTCTGAAATAGGGTTCCTTTTCCGATCCACCGGCTTCGATCCAGCTTTCGAGCAAATGAGCCCGTCCAAGCGATATGCCAATACGAAGCGCGTCTTCAAAGCCCATCCCGCCACGCAGAAATGGATCACCCAGCATATCTTCAAGCAAGGGCAAGGCAGCAAGCACATGGTCGGAACGAAGTCCTGCGCCCACCGGCTGATAAAAACCGGACGCATCCCGATGACCGATCAGGCTACGCGCATGCCTGCCAAATGCCCCCCAGAAAGTCAGCCGAACCGGTTCGGCACGCTTGCGCCAGAGCGGGCGGGTCATGTGCCAGCTTTCGGTTTCGATCAGAGACATTGTCACCGAAGCAGCCAGCCGGGCAAGAGGTTTTGCAATGGCACCATCAAGTTCATCCACAGAACCGACATGGGCAATAGATAGCCGCCAGCCGGGCCGTTCATGCGGATGACGATCAAGCCATAAATGGGCGAACCCGTTTGAACCACCCCGCTCAGCCGCAGGTGCAATCAGATCAAAGAACAGGGCAAGCGATGCCGGTATTTCGGGCATATCGTGATTGCCAAGCGGATCACCAACCTGCCAGGTCCGGATCATCACGTCTTCCGCATCCGGGCGATCCCGGAAGAATGGCGGCAGGAAGCCTGCATACTGATCGTTTGCGGATGTATCGGTCATGGATCGCCTCGCAGTGTCACGGCGTGCCTGGCATCACCGCATTTTCATCAGGGTATATATGCCCGTGCTGATACCCAACGAATTGCGACCGGTCAATTGGCACGGCTTTTCAATCACGCCCATCAGGCCCGCGTCAGGCCCGCATGACCAAGACTTGCTTCGCGATAAACAGAAGGCGGCATTCCCACCAAACGACGGAAATCACGACTGAAATGGGCATTGTCGGTGAAGCCGCACCAAAAGCCGATCTCGCCCACGGTCAGGCTTGTACCATTCAGCAGTCGGCAGGCCTCCCGGACCCGGACGAGACGAAGCAGATCGGAAAACCGGCTGTTGGCCTGTTGCAATCGACGTTGCAAGGTTCGGCCTGATGTATCCAGCGCAGTGGCGACATCATCAATCGTCCAACTGCGCCCGATATCATGTTCCAGCACCGCGCACAGCTTTTGCACGACAGGTCGACTGTTCCCGACAGTCGGGGCCGTTCCGGGCATATTGGCCATGAACGGATAGCCTGATGAGATGGCAACATAGCTTTGCCAACTGATGCGGAAGCGTAAAGCGCGTCCAGCAAAATCGAGTTTCTTGACCAGCTTCCCGTTCCGGATCACCGAAATGGCTGGGCCGTGGCTTGGCAGGATCGCACTGCTGACATTTTCCACACCAACCGCTTCGAGCAAACCAACCATGAACCCGTGCAACAGAAGGTTTTCAACCCGTGCCGGGGGCTGCCCGCGCACAGCGCCGCGATGCAATGTCAGTGATTTGCCGGTCGCTTGATAATCTGTCCGGCTACGGGCGTGGGAATATCCTTCGAGACGATGCCAGCGATCGGCGATCAGTTCGGGTGTCGTTCCCTGACGCAGCATGGTCAGAACCGGCTGCTGTTCTTTAAGGGCAAGATGACGCCCGAGACGAACCAGCACGGCAGGACCGTTGGTTTCTTCGAGCGAAAGCAGGATGCTGCGCAGGCGCGAACTGGTGATGACGGTGCCATCGGATACCAGATCATAGCCCTTCGGCAACCAGGCCAGTTGCCGGATTAGCGCAACATGCAAACCGAACGATACGAATTCCTGCATTACCCGTCACATTTGGAAATTACTATTTGGCGCGATCATACAAACATATGACTTGGCTGTCAGCTTACCGCTGAAAATGTCACGAAGCTGTTACATTGATCACTTTTGCGCCCTGACATAATGATTTCGAATGGTTCCATCGCATTCCGTTGCACAGATCGGGATGAGTGTGCGACTCTGTTGGTATTCTCTTTGCAACTGAAAGCCATATCGTGATCAAGGTTCTGTTTGTCTGTACCGGAAATATCTGTCGTTCACCCACCGCCGACGGCGTTTTCAGGACCATGGTCAGCAAGGCGGGGCTTGGTTCACATATCGAAGTCGATAGCTGTGGCCTGTCGGGATATCATGTTGGCGAACAGGCGGATTCAAGATCACGGGAGATGGCCGCAAGCCGCGGATATGATTTATCCCCAATAAGATCCCGCAAAATCAGTCCGGCTGATTACAGAGATTTTGACTATATTCTGGCGATGGATAACGGGCATCTGGCCGATATGCAACGGCAATCACCAGTCCAGCATAACCAAAAACTTTCACTGTTTCTTGATCATCATCCGGATCGCAAAGGCCAAAGCGTTCCCGATCCCTACTATGGTGGAACAAACGGCTTTGTTTCGGTTTTTGATATGATCGAGGAAACATCAAAAGCCCTTTTGGCCCATATTCGGGAAAAGCACGGAATCTGATTGATGGCATTACATCCGGTAACGCAGAAGATTGCCGAACTTACCGGTAGTGAGGTTGTCGCATCCCGCCCGCTTCATGGGGGTTGTGTCGCCGATGTCAGTCAGATGGAACTGCAAGATGGCCGAAAAGTGGTGGTCAAGCAGGGGGGCGAGGCCAACCTTGCGATTGAAGGGGTCATGCTGGCCTATTTCGGTTCGCATTCCCCCATCCCCTGCCCCGCAGTTTTACATGCCGATCCCACGTTGCTGATCATGGATTTCATCGAAAATGATGGCCACGTGAACGGCCAGGTCCAGCGTGATCTGGCTAATCTGCTGGCCGAACAGCATAAGGTTACACAAAAACAATTCGGGTTGTCGTTCAACACCCTGATTGGCGGCCTTGATCAGCCCAATCATCCGACAAATAGCTGGGTCGAGTTTTTTCGCGATCACCGACTGCTTTATATGGCAGATCAGGCGACCAGGTACGGGCGGTTACCCACCACTCTTTTTTCCCGGATCGAAACACTTGCGGCAAAACTTGCTGATCTTCTGCCGTCAGGTGATGCCCCGTCCTTGTTGCATGGCGATTTGTGGGGCGGGAATATTCTGTGTCATAAAGGTAAAATTGCAGGACTTGTTGATCCGGCGATTTATTATGGAGACCGCGAGATTGAACTTGCCTTCGGTACATTGTTTGGTGATCTGACACCTGCATTCTTTGACCGGTATGGGCAAATTTTCCCGATCCAGCCGGGATTCTTTGAAGAACGCCGCGATCTTTACAATCTTTATCCACTTTTGGTGCATGTTCGTCTTTTTGGTGGATCCTATGTCGGGTCTGTGGATCGCATTTTGACACGTTTTGGGGTATGAGGCCTCAAACCCGTATTCAAACACAAAAAGAAACGAAGCTTATGAGAACCGGAATACTAGTTGTCGCAACAGTTTTTGCCACCGCGATCAGCATTGCTGCTGTTGCACATGAAGGTGCAAAAGGTGTCGTAAAGGAACGGATGGATGGCATGGAAGTCATGGGCAAGCAGGTCAAGATGATGGTGCCGATGTTAAAGGGGGAAACCCCCTATGACCCGGCGAAGGTCGAACTGGCTGCCATGAAAATCAGCAGCCATGCAGGCTCGGCCTTTACCGAACTGTTCCCGACCGGTAGCACCACCGCGCCATCCGAGGCGTCGCCTGAAATCTGGGAGAAATGGGACGCGTTTTCCCGACTGTCAGATGAACTTGCCATAAATGCCGACATGCTGAAAACGATTGCCGCCAAAGATGCCGCATCGGGTAGCAACGACACCAGCCAGTTTGACGATGCATTCCGTAACGTTCTGCAAACTTGCAAATCCTGCCATCAGCAGTTCCGTGCCGACTAGGCAGATGGGAAGCCTGAATATGACAAAGGCCGCCCCGGAAGGCGGCCTTATATTCATTAAAATCGAAAAACCTAGCGGCCGATCATCGCAAAAAACTCGCGCCGTGTGATCGGATCATCGCGAAATGCACCAAGCATGCGGCTGGTCACCATCGACACACCGGTCTTGTGAATGCCGCGTGTGCTCATGCATTGATGGTTCGCATCAATCACAACCGCAACACCAAGCGGATCAAGTTCTTCCTGAATGGTGTTGGCGACCTGTGCCGTCATTTTTTCCTGAATCTGCAAACGCTTGGCATAAACCTCGACCACGCGGGCAAGCTTGGAAATACCGACAACACGGCGGCGCGGCAGGTACGCAACATGGGCCACGCCGATAATTGGCACCATGTGATGTTCACAATAGGACTCGACCCGGATATCGCGCAACACGACCATTTCGTCGTAACCGTCGGTCTCCTCGAAGGTGCGGCGCAGAATGTCCGCCGGGTCCTGTTGATAGCCTGCGAAGAACTCGCCGTAGGATCGCACGACACGGTCTGGTGTTCCGCGCAGACCTTCGCGGTCGGGATCGTCGCCTGCCCAACGAAGCAGTGTACGAACGGCTTCTTCTGCTTCTTCACGCGACGGGCGTTTAGCGACGCTGGTTTCGCTGCACATATGGTTTCCTCTTTATAACTCTGTCCTGTGGGTCATGTGCTCCCGACCCTGAATTCTGTCAGTTCATTTAATTAACGGTGCGTTGGCTATGCGGACTGTCGAGCGAAAATGCCGGAATTTCAATATCAAACCGGTTTCCATCCATATCAGTCATTTCATAGGTACCAACCATAAAACCGCTTGGCGTCGCCAATGGCGCGCCGCTTGTGTAATTGAAACTTTCGCCACTGGCCAGAACCGGCTGTTCGCCGACCACCCCCGATCCGCGTACTTCCTGTGTCGAACCACGGGAATCGGTAATGCGCCAGTAACGGTTTAAAAGCTGTACGGTTTTCGGGCCCTGATTTTCGATGACAACCCTATAGGCCCAGACATAGCGATGACTGTCCGGGTCCGATTGTTCATCAAGGAACACCGGTTGCACGGATACTTTAATGTCGCGGGTAACGGATGAATACATGCAAAACTCCAGGCCAATCTTTATGCGGTCCTTCTGCCAAGGGCGTTGCGCTGTTACGGCGTTGCTCGGCTTTTATTTAGACAGTCCGGGTTCCAAGTGCCAGATGTCTGTCATCAAATTAAAATCCCCATCACATTCGATCCGCAAAAGAAAAGGCGACCCGCGCAGAGTACGGACCGCCTGATTTAGGCATTTTGCCGAATCTGCTGTGTCTTATACGCGCAATGCCGCGGTCAGATCTTCCTTGAGATCGTCGATGTCCTCAAGCCCGACCGAAAGACGCAGCATGCCCTCGGTGATCCCCATCGTGATCTTGTCTTCAGCCGGAACACGCTGATGAGTCGTGGTCCACGGGTGGGTTGCAAGACTTTTGGCATCACCAAGATTGTTCGAAATATCAATAAGCTGCAGGTTATCAAGCAACGAAAAAGCAGCCGATTTGCCGCCAGCGAGCTCAATCGCGATCAATCCACCGCCACGTCCGGACATCTGTTTCATGGCCAACTCGTGCTGCGGATGGCTTTCGAGCCCTGGATAGATAACGCGCGATACCTGCGGCTGTTCCGAAAGGAACCCGGCAAGAGCTGTTGCGTTGCGGATATGCTGATCGACACGCAGACCAAGTGTCTCGAGCCCCTTCAGGAGAACCCATGCGTTGAACGGACTCATGCTGGGGCCAGTGTGACGCAGGAAAGTCGTCAGGTGATTATCGTGCCATTCCTTGTCATTAAACAGGATCGCACCACCAAGACAGCGCCCCTGACCATCGATATGCTTGGTCGCGGAATAGACAACAATGTCCGCGCCCAGTTCAATCGGCTTTTGCAGGATCGGCGTCGCAAATACGTTGTCGACAACCACCTTCGCCCCGGCCTTATGCGCCAGATCAGCGACAAAGGCGATATCGATAACTTCAAGGGTCGGGTTCGACGGGGTTTCGATAAAGACCGCATCAGCCGGTTTGGACAGTGCCTTTTCCCATGCAGCATGATCGGTACCGTCAACCAATTCGGTTTCAACACCAAAACGCGGCAATAGGGTTGTCAGGATAAATTCGCAGGATCCGAAAAGTGCCCGTGATCCTACGACACGACCACCGGCCTTGGTACAGGCAATAAGCGCATTCCAGACGGCCGACATGCCCGATGCCGTCCCACGGCAATAAGACGCGCCTTCAAGCAGCGCCAGACGTTCTTCGAACATCGCCACAGTGGGGTTGGCAAAGCGGGAATAAACAAAACGTTCCGGGCCGGTGCCATCAAAGGATGCTTCGGCCTCGGCGGCTGTATCGTAGACATAGCCGGAATTCATAAAGATGGCTTCGGAGGTTTCATTAAAACCGCTGCGCGCCGTACCGCCTCGAACAGAACGGGTGGCGGCACGCCATTTGTCGGAAGCCTTTTTATCGGTCGTCATCGTATCGCTCCTATATGCCCGGTCATATTGGCATTCGCCGGACACAAAAAAACCCTGACCGGCATGATGGGTCAGGGCCGAAGCCACGGTTACCCTCTTTAGCGATTTTTTACGTGGCCGCAAGCCGGTCGACAAATCCCACGATGGACGTGACGATACGATCTGCTTTACCCGGCGTCAAGCACCGCGCTTTCGCCTGCTTTGACCAGATACCCTTTGGCTCCTCCGTGCATATGCTCTCTGGACCTTCACGCAATGTTGAAAGCAGTTCATGAGCCCTCCGCGTTTTTTCCCTCTAATGTTCGACCAAGACATGTAATCCTTTGGAAACGGCTTCTGATGCGAATGCCGTAAAGACAATAGAATCAATGGCCAAGACACAAACAATGACGGCAGACCAGCATTCCCACGATACCACCGATAAAAGTCAGGCAAAAACGGCCCGAACTTCGTCGTGGCGTAAACTGTTGCCGGTTTTGATCCTGATTGCCGGGCTGGTACTGGCGTGGGCAAGTGGTGTTGTCGATTATCTATCGTTTGAAACCCTGCGCGAAAATCGCGAAACCCTTCAGGCTTTCGTCGCTGAGAATCCTGTTTTGAGTGTTGTCGCCTTTATGGCGTCCTATGCCATTGCCGTTGCCCTGTCACTTCCGGTCGGGTCGTTGCTGACCATTGTTGGCGGTTTCCTTTTTGGCGCGTGGTTCGGGACGACCTATGTCGTCATCGCCGCCACCATTGGCGCAACGGTGGTTTATCTGGCAGCACGTTACGCATTTTATGATTTGATGCATGCGAAGGCCGGCAACGCCATCCGCAAAATGGAAGCCGGTTTTGCCGAGAACGCCTTCAGCTACCTGATGGTTCTGCGTCTTGTGCCTCTGTTTCCCTTCTGGCTGGTCAATCTCGTTCCGGCTTTGCTAGGCGTGAAGTTTCGTTCCTTTGTTATGGGAACCGCGATTGGCATTATTCCGGGGACATTCGTTTATGTTTCCATCGGGGATGGCCTTGGGGCCCTGTTTGATCAGGGAAAGACACCCGATCTTGGTGTTATCTTTGAACCCAGGATTTTGACCCCGATCATCGGCCTTGCCATTCTGGCACTTGTTCCGGTGATCTATAAGAAATTCCGTAACCGCAATGGCGGGACAAACACCTGATGAATGAAGTGATCAAAACCGACATCTGTGTGATCGGTGCCGGTTCCGGCGGGCTTTCCGTTGCCGCAGGGGCGGTGCAAATGGGCGCAAGAGTTGTCCTGATTGAAAAGGGCAAAATGGGTGGTGACTGCCTGAATAGCGGTTGTATCCCGTCAAAGGCCCTGCTCGCCGCAAGCCATGCCGCAAGTAGCGCACGGGCGGCATCGCAGTTTGGCATCACTACCGGTCCGGTTTTGGCCAACTTTGCGCATGTCATGGATCATGTGCATTCGGTCATCGCCGATATAGCCCCCCATGATTCGGTTGAACGGTTTGAAAAGCTTGGCTGTACTGTCATTCAGGCAGAAGCCCGGTTCACCGGCCCCGGGGAAGTGATCGCCGATGGCAAATGCGTGCAGGCAAAACGGTTTGTCATTGCCACCGGTTCGCGTGCTTCTGTACCACCGATTGACGGCATTGCCGATGTTCCGTTCTTTACCAACGAAACCATCTTTGAAAACCGTACCTGCCCGGATCACCTGATCATCATCGGCGGCGGCCCGATCGGCCTTGAAATGGCACAGGCATATCGCGAACTTGGTGCAAAGGTTACCTTGATCGAAATGTTCACGATCCTTCCGAAAGACGATCCCGATCTGGTTGCCGTCATCCGCGACGAGATCGAGACGGCGGACATAAGCCTTTATGAAAAGGTCAAAACCAAGCGGATCGAACCCCATGATGACCAGATTCGCGTCATGATCGAACGCGATGGCACAGAAATCACGATTGAAGGCAGTCACCTTCTGGTTGCCACCGGACGCAAGCCAACGGTCGACAATCTTGGCCTGGATGAAGCTGACGTCACGTACAGCCCACGCGGGATCGAGGTAGACAACCGCCTGCGCACAAGCAACCGGAAGATATTTGCCATTGGCGATGTTACCGGCGGCCTGCAATTTACCCATATGGCCGGTTATGACGCCGGTATTGTTATCCGCAATGCATTGTTCCGGTTGCCTGCCAAAATTGATCACAGCGCGGTTCCCTGGGTGACATATACCAGCCCGGAACTGGCACAAGTCGGCCTGAACGAAACGGCTGCGCGCGAAAAGTTCGGCGATGCGATCCGGATCGTGACCTGGGACTATGCCGAAAATGACCGCGCGAGGGCCGAAGCCCGAACCAAGGGCTTTATCAAGGTCGTCACCACCCCAAAGGGAAAAATCCTTGGCGCGGGCATTGTCGGCCATCAGGCCGGGGAACTAATCGGGCTTTGGTCGCTGGCAGTATCAAAGAAAATGAAGATCGGTGCCATCGCAGGGATGATTGCCCCCTATCCAACACTTGGCGAACTATCCAAACGCGTTGCCGGGGCGTGGTATACGCCCAGCCTGTTTAACGACAGAACCCGAAAGATTGTCCGTTTCCTTCTGAAGCTTGGCTAAGGCAGCGGCACCCGAGCAAGCTTCTGAAACGCTGTACATTTTTCCCGGTCTCTGGCTAACATTCGTTATGGAACGCCCTCATCTCAAACTGCCCCCATGGGCCAAATCACTGTCGGCACGTTTGCTGGTGCTGACTGTCGGCTTTGTCATGCTGGCAGAGATTTTCGTCTTTGCACCGTCGGTCGCGCGCTATCGGGTTGACTGGCTCAAGGCCCATCTTGATTCCGGCTATCTTGCCGCCCTGGCGCTGGAAGCGACTCCCGATCAGATGATTCCTGACGATCTGGAGAAGGAATTGCTTTCCAATGCCGGGATAGAGGCCGTTATTTTACGCCGCGATGATCGCAAGCTGTTGCTTCAACGCGACGATATGCCCGCCAAAGTGGATTACGACGTCGATCTGACGACCTTTTCCATCCCGATGGCTTTGTACGATGGTCTTTCAACCCTGACTCAACCACATGACCGGATGTTACGCGTCGTCGGCATGCCCTCCATGGCACCGGATTTCGAAATAGAAATACTGGTTCATGAAGAGGGACTGGCCCATGACATGCGCAATTTCGGCTGGCGGGTGATGGGACTGTCACTGGTGATTTCGTTCTTCACCGCCGGTCTGGTTTACTTTGCACTGAACCGGCTTCTGGTCCGGCCAATGCGGACATTGACCAGTGACATGATCCGTTTTCGCGAAAATCCGCAAGATCAGGGATCGGTCATCGTGCCGGATGACCGCGACGATGAAATTGGCATTGCAAGACACGAACTTGCCAACATGCAACATGATCTGCAGGCGATGTTAAATCAGCGACGCCGTCTCGCAGCCCTTGGAACTGCGGCAACAAAGATCAGTCATGATCTTCGAAATGCACTGGCAACATCGATGCTGATGACCGAAAAACTGGCCCAAAGCGAGGATCAGGAAGTCCGCGCTGTTGTTCCGCGCCTGTTATCGTCGATGGAGCGTGCGGTTTATATCAGTGAACAAACCCTGTCCTTTGCCCGCGAGGCCCCGCCAACACTTGATATCGCCCGCTTTACCCTGATCGAATTGATCGAGGAAATTCGCGACCAGATATTGCTGCAAAATGGCGGTGAAAATCTTCTGACGCCAGAAAACCCTGATGCGATCAAGGAACCGTGCAAAGCCAAAATCCAGATTGACCTGCCGGCCGAGTTGATGATTGAAGCCGATTACGATCAGCTTTTCCGCGCTTTCAGCAACCTTATCCGCAACCCGCTGGATGCCGGTGCAACCAAAGTTACTATCAAACAGGCATCAATCGCAGCTGCGGATAATACGGACGCATTCGTAGAAATCCAGATCATTGATAACGGCCCCGGTCTGCCTGAAAAGGCGATCAAAAATCTGTTTGTTCCCTTCGCCGCCACTGGCAGAAAAGGCGGCACCGGTCTTGGTCTGGCCATTGCGCGCGAACTTATCCTTGCCCACAAGGGGGACCTTCGCCTTAGCGCCACCGGACCGGACGGTGCGATATTTTGCGTGACCTTGCCGGTTATGGCCTGAAGGCAAATGCGCAATAAATAGATTTTATCTATCGAATTTAAATTAACATTCGATTTTACCGAATGACTCTGATTTGGCATTCTTGGCTTAAGGCGATGCTGGACCGATATCCCGATCCCCGATCCGCTCCTGACCCAAGGTCTGGCATCGCCACCTTCCCCAGAATCATGGTCTTTCAAATTCCCTGCGCGCCGCATCGATTACCGGTCGCATAAAGCACCCTTCTGCGTGATCGTTGATCAATCCCATCGCCTGCATGAAGGCATAAACGGTGGTTGGACCGACAAATTTCCAACCGCGCTTTTTCAAATCTTTGGAAATCGCCACCGACGTATCGGACATAGATGCCGTTTGTGGTCGTTCAACAGGCTGTCCCTGTGGCTCGAACCGCCAGAAATAGGCCGCAAGCGATCCTTCTGCTACCACCATTTCGCAGGCACGGTTAGCGTTATTGATGACAGCTTCGATTTTGCCGCGATGGCGAATGATACCGCTATCCTGCAATAACCGTTCAACATCAGATGTTGTGAATTTCGCGACGCTATTAAAATCGAAATCATCAAATGCCGCCCGGAAATTTTCCCGCTTGGCCAGAATGGTGCGCCAGCTGAGCCCTGACTGAAAGCCTTCCAGACAGATTTTTTCAAACAACCGTCGATCATCACCAACCGGAAAGCCCCATTCCCTATCGTGGTAAGCATCAAATTCCGGTGCTGCATCACACCATTTGCAACGTGTTTTACCGTCTGCGCTGATCGTTGTGGTCCCCATCTTCGCCCCCTTTAGTCATTCCTGAAAATGTCACGCCATCAGGAACTCCAAGCGCACATCCGTTCTGGCAGGAGTGATTTCAATGATTTCGGCCTTAACAACCTTTTCGGCAACAAATGGGTCTGCGTTTACACGCCTCGTCAGTTCCTCATACGTTGTGTTATGGGCAAGAATTCCACCACCGAGATTTGGTTGAAGGCTTCCGACAACCAGAAACACACCATCGTCAAATCCCTGGCTGATCCATTGTTTATGGTCCTCCATGAATTGCGGTGCCTTTGCCCGGTTGTCCGAAAACGTCAGTAAAATAGTGAACATTGAGATTCTCCGAATGGCTTGCGTAATATTTTCCCGTTTCAGGTGCGGTTCGAACCAATCTGGGCATCCAGCCAATCGCACATTTGATTGACTTCCTGCCGCACGAATTTCTCATCCCCAAAGGCATTGGCAAGAGCCGCAACACCCTGGCTTAGGGCGAGCAAATGCATCGCCAGATCATCAGATCTCTCCGCACAGCCAAGTCGCTCGAACTGGCGACACAACCAGATGCGGAAAAGGGTGAAAAGTCCTGCAGCATCGCTTTGTGCAGCATGGCCAAGTTTTGCCAGTTCGGCAGAAAGTGTGCCGACCGGGCAACCGTAACGCCGGATTTTTTCCCCGTTGACGATCAGAATATGGATGAAGCTTCGGATACGGGCGGCCGGGTCTTCTCCCTCTGCCTCCCAATGATCGAGCATCTGTTCGGTATTGCTCAAACGCAGATTGATCACGGCATCAAGGATCTCGTCCTTGGTTTTGAAATGATAATAGAAATTACCGCGCGATATGCCGACTTTCCCCGCGATATCGGCAAAGGAGGTCGGCTCGAACCCCTGTTGATAAAACAGCTGATCGGCAGCCTCGACAATCCGATCCCGCGTACCTTGTTCCACAGCCATTCCTTTTCGTCCCTATTGTGAGTACCTGAAACCCGATTAGGACAATTGACCTACTTCATTAGGTCAATTGTCCTAAATTGTCAATGAGACAAACCACTGCTTATTTGACAGTCCGCCGACAGAGGAAAACAAAAAGAAAACCCCGCATCAAAGCGGGGCATCATTAGAGACTGGAAAATTGAAAACTCAGTCGCGCCAGAAGGCTGGGAAAAGCAGCACCAGAACGGTGAAGACTTCCAGACGCCCGATCAGCATACCGATCGACATCAGCCACTTCGCCCCGTCCGGCAACGTCGCGAAATTCCCCGACGGCCCCACAATCGGACCAAGTCCGGGGCCGACATTCGCGATGGCCGTGCCGGCACTTGAGACTGCCGTGATGAAATCAAGCCCCATTGCACCAAGGGCAGCAGCCAGAACCACAAAGCAGAACACGAAAAGGAAAAAGAAGCTCAGCACCGATTCCGTGACGTCTTCGGAAAGCGGTTTGCGGTTATAGTAGGCAATGAAAACACCATGCGGGCGGAGCATGTGTGAGAGCTGGATTTTAGCGATTTCATAAAGAACCTGAAGGCGGAAGATTTTAACCCCGCAGGTCGTCGATCCGGCACAGCCCCCCACGAACATCACAAAGAAAAACACTGTCACAGCAAACGGTCCCCAAAGCCCGTAATCCGTGGTGGCGTAACCGGTGCCGGTCATTACCGATACAATGTTAAAGGACGTGTATCGAAGCGCATCCAGAAACGCGACATTATTTGTTTCCGAATGCCAGATGCTAAGCCCCAGAATGATGGAGCCAGCAATTACCACGAACCAGCGGACCTGCCCATCCACAAACAACGCAGACGCCTTCCCCCGCAAGGTTTGCAGATAAAGAATGAAGGGCAACGCACCAGCAGCCATACCCAGCGTGATAATTACATCGATAGCGGGGTTATCAAAGTGCCCGACCGACGCATCCTTGGTAGAGAAACCGCCTGTGGCAATTGTCGTCATTGCGTGCGCAATTGCATCAAATCCCGGCATACCCGCCCACCACAACAAGATGGCCCAGATAACGGTGAAACCCAAATAAAGGCTTGCGATACCTACAGCGATCTGGGTGGCACGCGGAAATGCCTTGTCCGACTTATCGGAGTTTTCCATACGGAAAAGCTGCATCCCGCCGACACGCAGCATCGGCATGACCGCAATCGCCATAACAATAATCCCGATCCCGCCAAGCCACTGCAAAAGTGCCCGCCACAACAAAATCCCGGGCGGGGCCGTATCAAGCCCGACAATCACGGTTGAGCCCGTGGTCGAAATCCCCGACATGGCTTCAAAAAAAGCGTCGGTATAGCTCATATCGAGGTCGGAAAACGCAAATGGCAGTGCCGAAACTGCGGTCAGAACAAGCCAGCTTGCGGTTGTCAGAATAAAAGCCTGACGCGATGTAATTTTAAGATTGTCGGTCCGGTTCATCATCACCAATGCACCGCCAATGAAAAGCGATACTGCCGATGCCGCCGAAAATACCAGCCAATCCCGCTGCCCGTAATAAAGATCCACAAGAGCCGGGATAAACATCCCGACCGACAGGGTGCATAGCAGAATGCCGATAATAAAAAGGATTGGACGAAAATCGATCAATGAACAGCCCCGCACCATGTTTTGCCCCCGGTCTTTGTGAACCGGGCATCACATGTGTTCGCAATTATCTCTGACATTCTGCCTTGCATAACCGAAAAACCGGCCGCGTTACATCTTCTTCCGTCAAACGAAGCGGAATTCTTGGCACATGCCCCGCCAATGTCCAGCTTTTAAACATATGGTTCCTGCGCCGATTATGATTTCATGCCCGCAATCATGCAGCTATGCGAATTGCGCCTATCAGCCTTGGCATAGCTTGTTTGCTGCCAATTCCGGGTTGGCATGACTTGCCAAGGCCGCTATATCGCTTGCAGAACAAAATTCAAAACCGAAAGATTCAGCGGAAATGTCCGAACTCGCCAAAACTTTTATTCTGACGATTACGTGCCCGGATACATTCGGGATCGTCGCCAGTGTCACCAGCTTCCTTGCCGAGGAAGGCGCGTTCGTCAACAAGCTGGAGCAGTTCGGCGATCCGCAAAGCAACCGCTTTTTCATGCGCGTGAAATTCGATGCGGGCCGCGCCTTGCGCACGAAGGTCGAGTTTGCCGATAAATTCGCCAGCCTTGCCGATAAATTCACAATGCAATGGGAACTTCATGATTTCCATCGGAAGCCAAAAGTGTTGCTGATGGTGTCAAAGTTTGGCCACTGCCTGAACGATCTGCTGCACCGGGTTGCTTCGAACAATGTGCATATCGAAATCCCGGCTATTGTTTCCAACCACGAAGACATGCGCGGCATCGTCGAATGGTACGGTATTCCGTATTACCATCTGCCGGTAAACAAGGAAACCAAGGCAAGTCAGGAAGCAAAACTTCTGGACATCATTGACGAGCACGACGCCGATCTGGTCGGTCTGGCGCGCTATATGCAGGTTCTGTCAACGGATCTGTGCCGTTCGCTCGAAGGACGCTGCATCAATATACACCATTCGTTCCTGCCCAGCTTCAAGGGGGCAAAACCCTATCATCAGGCGCATTCACGCGGCGTGAAACTGATCGGGGCAACTGCCCATTATGTCACCGCAGACCTGGATGAGGGTCCGATCATTCATCAAGCCATCGAACATGTCGATCACACGATGACGGCCGAGGATATGGTTGAAATCGGGCGAGATATCGAATCTGTCGTTTTCTCGCGCGCGATCCAAATGCATTGCGAACATCGCGTTTTCCGTAACGGGAATAAAACGGTTGTCTTCCGCCGATAAGAGGCTGGCAAAAAATATCTGACACCAACAAACCACCCGTCGTAATGACTGGTGGTTTATTTTTTGATATGCATTACCACCTAAGAAAGTAATGAACGCAATCGACAAAATGGCCGATAGAAAACATGCGAATTTTCGAATAAGTTATACTCAGGGACAGTAAAATTCTCTGAATAACAATAACTTGCAACGAATGACGTTGCCCTAGAGCTACCTTGGGGGCTTTCCGTGCCTGGAAAGAAAATCTATTTCGCTATCGTTTTGTGCATTTTGCTGGTTGTCGGCTTTCTGACCACGAGTTTCGTAAGTTTTTACGTCGCCCGGCAATCACTGGAACAGCAAATTGCTGAGAGCACACTACCGCTGACAAGCGACAATATCTATTCCGAGATCCAGCGTGATCTGCTGCAACCGATCTTTATTTCATCATTGATGGCACAGGATACTTTTGTCCGGGACTGGACGCTCGCCGGGGAAAATGATCCGGAACAAATCATCCGCTATCTCGGTGAAATCCAGATGCGATATGATACTGTCACGTCCTATTTCATCTCGGACAAGACCCGGAACTATTATCACCCGACCGGTGTGATCAAGCAGGTATCCGAAGATGATCCGGCCGATTTCTGGTATTTTCAGGCACGCGACGATCAAAAGCCCTATGAAATCAATGTCGATCATGACACCGCGGATCGATCACGTCTGGCGGTTTTCGTGAATTATCAGGTCCGCGACTATGACGGCAATGTCATCGGCATCACCGGTGTTGGCTTATCCGTGAACTCCGTTACCCGCCTGATCGAGACCTATCAGAAACGTTATGGCCGAACGATTTACTTCGTTGATCTGGAAGGGCGGATCACCCTGCACGGCAGCGGCTTCGGGACATCTGAAACACTGCACGACCGGGACGGAATTCGCGCCCATGCTACCCAGATTCTGACTTCTCCGGGATACTCCATTACTTACGAAGACCATGGTGAAACCTATTTCGTAAACAGTCGCCTTGTTCCGGAATTCGGCTGGTTGCTGCTGGTGGAACAGAAAGAACACATCGGTGACCAGAAGATCGAAACCACCTTCCTGATCAATATCGCTGTCTCGCTTCTGATTACCGCGATTGTCGGTATTGCGGCTTATCTGACGATCCGGAACTATCAAAACCGCCTGGAAGAACTGGCATCACGTGACAAGCTGACCGGCGCATGCAACCGGCAGGTCTTTGATCTTGTGTTTGAAGGTGTGGCCAAATCCTGCAAACGGCGTGCGGAACCTTTAGGCGTTGTCTGTATCGATCTTGACGAGTTCAAGGAAGTTAATGACACCTTTGGCCATCCTGGCGGCGACGCAACGCTTAAGGAAGTTGCCACCACCATTCGCCGTCATTCCCGTGAATCCGATACTTTGTGCCGCTGGGGGGGTGACGAATTCATCCTGCTTCTGCCCGGCCTTAGTCGCCAGGAAGCAATGACGAAAGCACGGGAAATTTCCGACGCGATCCGCGAACATCCGGTACGCTTCGGGCGAGATAACATTCTGGTCACGGTTAGTGCAGGTATCACCGAATATCGAGACGGTGAAGAGTTTGAAACACTTATAACTCGTGTTGATAACGCGCTTTATACTGCCAAAAATGCCGGCCGCGACCATATTTCAGTCGCCTGACTGGCCTCGTCACACAAATGAAAACGGCCCCGAAATCGGGGCCGTTTTCATTTAAATCCGTTATATCGTTTAATCCGCGATATAGGCTTCTGCGATCTGGACCGCGTTCAACGCCGCACCTTTAAGCAACTGGTCACCGGCAACAAACAGTTCCAGACCATGATCACCAAAAATCAGGTTGGAACGGATACGGCCGACTTCGACGTCATACTGTTTCGTCGCATTGATCGGCATCGGATAAACATTGTTCGCCGGATCGTCTACCAGCTTCACACCCTTGGCATTGGCCAGCGCTTCACGTGCAGCCGCCGGGGTAACAACCTTTTCGGTCTCCACGACAATCGCTTCGGAATGGGTCCGCTCAGTCGGGATACGCACGGCCGTGCAGGATACTGGCAGGTCCGGTTCGCCAAATATCTTGCGAGTTTCCCAGGTGACTTTCATCTCCTCGCGGGTGTAACCGTTTTCCTGGAAGCTATCGATATGCGGGATGACGTTGAACGCCAGCGGATGAGCAAAAACCTCGGCAGGAACAGGTTTGCCTTCAAGACCCGCCGCCAAGCCTTCACGCAGCTCGTTCATACCTGGCTGACCGGCACCCGATGCTGCCTGATAGGTCGAAACGATGACCTTTTTCAGGCCGAATGCCTTATGCAACGGCCACAGCGCCACAGCTGCAATCGCAGTGGTGCAATTCGGGTTGGCAATCAGCTTGGCGGTCTTGGCAAGGTCACCATTGATTTCCGGCACGATCAACGGCACATCGTCATTCAGACGGAATGCCGAAGAGTTGTCGATCACCAGCGCGCCCTCGGCAATCTGCGGAGCAAATTCCTTGGCGAAATCACCGGAAACTGCAAGGAAGACAATGTCGCACTGTTTGGCTTCTTCAACCGAAAACAGTGCGATGGTCTTAGTGCCGTACTTAGTCTCCACGGTCTTGCCTGCCGAACGCTCGGACGCGAACAGGGTAAGTTCACCCACAGGGAAGTTGCGATCAAACATAACATTGATCAGCTCGACGCCAACCGCACCGGTTGCGCCGATCACACCGACATGGAGATTTTCGGCACTCATAATAATTGTCTAACCTCGTATAAAAATTGTTGTCGTTTTCGACTTACGCGATTGCCCGCGGGCCGCGCATTATAAGGATTTCTTTTGCGTTGGCAAATGTAGCTTGCTGCATCGCACGCTTGCACGGCAATCTTGGAACTCAAACGCGCCCCGAAACGAGTTGTTCCATGCATTTCCCTCGGGATTTTGCGCGAATTTTTGCCCTTTGGCAGGTTTCCGGCAAGCCGCCGCCCAGTTTAGTTAGAATCTGGGCCTTGTCGATGATAACCGCCACACCCCAGCCATTCTACTTTAATACTCAATCGCGCCAGAACGCTGGCAACAGAAGCACCAGAAGCGTTTCAAACTCCAGCCGGCCAAGCACCATCGCAACATCAAGAATCCATTTCGCGGCATCGGGCAGCGACTGGAAATTGCCCGCAGGACCAATAATCGGGCCAAGACCCGGGCCCACATTGGCAAGTGCCGTTGCCGCCGCACTCATCGAGGTCACCAGATCAAGGCCGGTCAAAGCCAGTGCGACACTGATCGCGATATAGCTGATCGTCAACAGGAAGACATAGACCGTTACTGCATTATAGATGTCGGACGTGATCTCATGTTTGTCGATCCGGCTTACAATCACCGCCGACGGACTACGAAGCCGCATGAAATGTGCTTTAAGCCCGGTAAACACCACATAAAGCCGGAACATCTTGAATCCGCCCGCGGTCGAGCCGGAACACCCGCCTATAAAGGTCGCAAAGAAGAACAGCATGATCGCGGCCGGGCCCCACTGCAGATAGTCCCCCGACGCGTAACCCGTCGTGGTAATCACCGAAACAAGGTTGAACGCTGCCATGGTCAGCGATCTGAAAAACCCGTCATCGGAAATATGCATCAGACGCAGGGTCAAAAGGCCGGTGAAAACCGCAATGATCAGCAGGAAAATCCGAATTTGCTGATTATTTGCTATCGCGCGAATATCGCGTTTGCGCACCAGCACGGCATAAGCGGTAAACGGCAAAGCACCTGCGAACATGAAAATGATACCAACCCAGTGCAGTGCCAGACTAGAATCGAATTTGGCAAATGACAGATCGGACGTTGAATATCCACCGGTCGCCAATGTCGACATGCCATGATTTATCGCATCAAACCAGGTCATGCCGAAAATCCGGTACAGAACCATACAGATGACACTAAGACCGACATAAATCACCACGATCTGCAGGCACATATCGCGAATGCGGGGGCTCAGCTTTTCTGAACGATCCGAACTTTCCATCTGGAAAAGCTGCATCCCGCCGACCCTCATCATCGGCAGCAGCGCAAGTGCTGTCACAATAATCCCGATCCCGCCCAACCACTGCAGGATAGACCGCCACAGCAGAAGTCCCGGCGGCATGTCATCAAGCCCCGAAAGAACCGTAGAGCCGGTCGTGGTCAGCCCCGAAACAGTTTCAAAAACCGCATCGCAAAAGCTGATATCAAGGGACGAGAACCAAAGAGGAAGGGCACCGGTAAGACTGACTGCAACCCAGGAAAACACCGTCAGAACATAGCCCTGACGTGCATTAACACGCGGACCGATTTCCGACCGGCAGGCAAGGCAGGCCATGCCCCCAAGACCGATACTGGTCATTGACGCCTGTGCGAAGATCTTCCAGTCGGGATTACCATAATAAAGGTCGACAGCAGCCGGGATCATCATCGAAACACCGATGATAATGACCATTATGCCTACGACGAAAAAGATGGGCTGCAGTCGAAACAAGAACGATGTCCATGCCTAACTCGGGAAATCCGCTTGTACAGCCAATTGACAACGATTGCATCCTGTTATCGCAGACGTGTCGGGGCGAACGGAGTCAAAGCCGCACATTTCCCGGGATTTCAGGACATTATTTTGCCGTTGTTTTCGACTGTTCTTGCGCAAGCCATTCATGTCATTCTGTATCTTGATTGCATCACTTGGGTCCAATCACCAAACCATCGAGGTTGCTTTGAGACGCTGTTTTCGTTTTATCCTTCTGCTCGCCATTCCCGTCGCATTTGCACTTGCGATCTATATGCAGGACAAAGCGGTTCATGCTGCTGACGATACCCCGTCACATGGCGAACAAAAGGCGTTAGAGGCACAGGGCCGGGATGTTCTGGTTATTGATGGCGATACGATCATGATTGATGGTGTCGTTGCAGACATCGCCGGCATTGATGCTCCCGAACTTGGTCAGCAATGCCTGCACAATGGCAATTTTTGGGACTGCGGTATGTCATCAGCCATGCAGCTTCGCAAATATTTCGCCATGGCTCCCTTTACCGTGCGCTGCTGGCCCGGCGATCAGGAACATTCCGGCAAAGAGGATGATTTCCCGATTGTCGAATGCGGTATTGGTGAACGCGATGTGGCTGCTGCCATGGTCAGTGACGGTGAAGCCCTTCCGATCGAAGGATATTCCCATCGTTATGACGGTCTTTCGGAAGAAGCCGAAAATGCCGGGATCGGTATTCATGGCGGCGATATGATCCCGCCATCCGAATGGCGGGCTGGCAACCGGCTTGATGGTGAAAGCGGTCGCTGCCTTTTCGCGCCCGTTGGGAATGAGCACTATATCGGTACTCTGGACCCCCGCTATGAGAACCTTATTGCGGATAAGGCAAAACTTCTGTGCAGCGACGAGCAAGCCCGCAAACAGGACCTTTCTTACGCACCGATAGAAAAATAAGCCAAACTGATCGAACGGTTTCAATGAGAAATCCGTCCTGTACCTAAACAGCGGTCTGGCATCAAATTATTTTGGGAAAGCTTGGAGCGGGTGAAGGGAATCGAACCCTCGTATGCAGCTTGGGAAGCTGCCGTTCTACCATTGAACTACACCCGCGAAGCGGCGGTTTTATAGCCCGGTTTCGAGGTCGGTGCAAGCCCGTCCCCGATACCGGGTTCATTTATTTTGGATGACCTAACCGTCCGCCGGAACCAGTCGCCAGACCGCGCTGGCGTGGTCATCGGACACCAGTATCGATCCATCAATATAATGCTTTACGTCCACCGGACGACCAACAACTTCCCCGTTGCTACGCAGGAAACCATCCAGGAAAGGATTGGTTGCCACAGGTTCACCATTGCGAAACTCTACCCGGACAACCTTGTAACCATCCGGGATCGTCCGGTTCCATGATCCGTGTAACGCCACAAGCGCATCACCATCATCAAAGGTCAGCCCCAACGCGGCATTGTGCGCGTTAAAGGTAAAGGCCGGAAAGGTGACTTCAGCCGGGGGCGTTTCATTGGAAAACTGCGGGGATCGCGTATCGTTTCCTGCATACCACGGATAACCGTAAAACAGCCCCTCGGTGGGTGCATGGTTTAACTCTTCGCGCGGAACATCATCGCCAAGGTTATCTCCGCCATTATCGGTAAACCACAAATCACCGGTGTCGGGATGAAAGGTCAGCCCGACCGAATTACGGATGCCGCTGGCATAGATTTTCGGTGCCCCGCCACTGATCGGCATGGAAATGATCGTCCCTTCAAGCCCGCTGACCCTGCAGATATTGCACGGCGCGCCAACGGCAATAAACAGACGGCTTTGATCCGGCGAAAGTGCGACGTAACGCCAACCATGATGGCGCTTGTCAGGCAGGTTGGTAAACAGGATGCGCGGGCGCCCCAAAGCACTTCCATCAAAATTTGAAAGGTCGTAGGACACAACCCGGTGCTGATCGGCTACAAACAAGGTACCGGGCTTATAGGCAATGCCATTGGCCATCTTGAAGTCATCAGCAATCAGATTGACCTCCTCGCCCTTGCCATCCCCATCTGCATCACGCACGAAATAAAGATTGGGACCACGCGTTCCGACGAAAATGCCCTTCAGTTCCGGGGCAACCGCGATAGAACGCGCATTATTTACCGGGGCAAACAATTCAAGCCGATAACCGCTTTCAGGCCGCAAAAGTGACATGGCTTTTTGCGTTTGTGCAGGTAGCTCTTGTGCGATGACAGGGGCCGATATGCCCGTAATCGCAAGGGCGCAGAACCCAAGCCAAAAACAGAAATGCCCGGCCCATCGGACCGTTAATGACGGTTGACGATAGCGAGCCGGGCAATTTTGATTTTGCATCGTGTCCTCCTTTTCGGTCCAACAGGCCTTGAGAAAGATACGATAAGATATTCAAGACCGATTAGCGAACGCGCTCGGATATCGGCGCGTTAACCGAGAGTTCCATATCCCACGGGAAATAAATCCAGGTATCCTGGGAAACCTCGGTCACAAAGCTGTCGACAATCTCGCGACCAAGCGGCTTGGCATAGACTGTCGCGAAATGTGCCTTTGGCAGCTTTTCACGTACGGCCTTCGCGGTTTTGCCGGTATCGACCAGATCATCAATGATCAGCATGTCCGTGCCATCACCTTCGATCCCTTTAAGCCATTCAAGATCGCCGCGCGTCTTGTCAGAGTAACTGCGAATGCAAACCGTATCAATCAGACGGATATCAAGTTCACGTGCAATAATAGCAGCCGGAACCAGCCCCCCACGGGTAATCGCGATAATGCCCTTATACGGACCTTTTTCCAGCAGACGCCACGCCAATGCACGTGCGTCGCGATGCATCTGTTCCCAGGAAACCGGGAAACCTTTGTTATAAGCAGCTTCGCTCACAAGCTTTCTCCTGCGCAAAAAACGGATCGCCTGCTGACTATCAGCCCCAATCATGGGAAAGATCGAACAGCGGTCGATATTCTTCGTAAATTTAAGGCGCTTTCCTACGCTGAGTCATCGCTAAAGACAAGGGCCGGGACTATTCCTGTTTAAAGAATTGATCAGACGTTCACCGGGTGTTGACCAAAATTTAGCCGCCAATTGTCTTAACTATACCGCCGCTCCCAGCCGCGCCTTAAGCAGATTGGCAAAATCAGCGCCCAGCTTTGCAATCGGGACAGCCCAATCCCCCGGTGCTTCCTGCCGATAAATACGCATTGTCGGATACCACGGACTGTCGGTCCGCCCGACCATCCACCGCCAGTCTGTCGTATAAAGCTGCAACATCCAGACCGGCACACCAAGTGCCCCGGCAAGATGGGCAGGCGCACTATCGATTGTAATGACCAGATCCATCGCCTTCATCAACGCGGCACTGTCACCGAAATCATGAATATGTTCACCCATGTCGGTAATCAGGGCATTGGCGCCAAGTCTGGCTATGTCGCCCCGCCGCTCATCGACCTGAAAACTGTAAAAACTTGCCCCTTTCTGCGCCATAAGCGGCATCAGCAGTTCAAGCGGGCAGGATCGGTCACGCGGATTAAGCTTGCCTGCCCATATCAGCCCAACCTTAAGCACTGTACCCGATGGCGGGCTTAATCGTGCCTGCTTGCCTTTCGGCGCGCTCAGATAGGGTTCGGCAGAGACCCGATGCAGTTCCGCTTCGCTGATTTTCATGACATGCGGCAGGCTAAGGAGCGGGACATGCAGATCAAAGGGGGGCAATTTCGCCCCCTTTTCAACAATCGTTCCGACACCGGCAATCGTGCGCATCACCGGGATCAATTCCGATCTGCATTCAAGAATGATATGCGCGGCCTTCTTCCCTACCAATGGGACAAAACGGGCAAACTGGATCATATCGCCAAAGCCCTGCTCAGCACGCAGCAGCAGTCTTTTGCCGCGTAAATCGGCCTTTCCATCCCATTCCGGAACAGATTCAAGCGGGCGGATCGGATTATCGGCAAGCTTGCGGCGCGTTTCATATCCGGCCCAACCCGTTTCGTACTGGCCTGTTGCCAAAAGTGCCAGTGCCTTGTCCCAGTTTGCATCGACATAATCGGGATCAATGGCCAAAGCCGCATCAAAATGTTTGATAGCCTGCTCGAACCGGTTGGTATCGCGATAAACCAAGCCAGCATTGAACGGATGCGATTTGATTGATGCATCAAGTTCCAGCGCCTTGTCATGAGCCGCCGCGGCCTCATCGAACCGCATCATTTCACGCAGGCAGTTACCCATATTTGACCAAAGCCCCGCATTGCCGGGGCGCAGTTCCGCCGCCCTGCGATAGGCGACAAGTGCGGCATCAAGCCGTTTACTGCGCCTAAGCGCGACACCAAGGTTATTCCAGACATCGGGCTGATCAACGTTTTGCCTGAGAACCGTACCATAAAGCGAAATTGCTTCTTCAATCCTGCCAGACTGATGGGCATCAAGTGCACGGGTGAACATTTCCGATTTGCCCGAGCGTCCGGCGATTGCGGGTGCCCCGGGGAATTGATTAGCCACTTTTTTGACTGCGTCGTTTTTTGTCTGTGGCAATTCTGGAGTTTCAGGCTTGGGAACAGCAAAGCCCGGCACACTATCCGCCGAAGCTTGTTGCGCACGACTTTTTGCAGAACCACTGGCTATCGCTTTTTTGGTTTTTTTGGCCGCACGCGGCTTGTTCATGGTTCTGGACTTCGCCATTCGGCTCCCCCGTCCCGTAAAACTGCAATCGCCGGATCATACAATGTCAAAAAGGCAGACGACCATTTCCATATGTACTCGCCCGTTGGCCGGTTGTCATCGCCAGACGATTCGCGCCGCAAAAATCACCGGACATGCGAATAGCATTATTTTCTAAAAACAAGAACAATACCGGATGATTTTATCGCATTTAGTGAGTTTCGGACAATTTCAAACAAGTCGATTTTAATTATTTCGGTTATGTCGCGCTTTGAAGTAGCTTTTTACGAGGGACTGAAGAAAGGCGTTAAAATACTACCCAGTCCCTGTGGTGTTACACAGGGAACCAAAACAATAAATGACCGTCGGTTTGGCAAATTTCCGGGGCCGTAATTCGGAACGCCAAAAAGACGGCACCAACCTGTTCGAGCAAGCTGCGACGCTTTGAAATGATCGCGGGTCATCGATCAGGTAACGAGGGAACAAATATCATCAGGCTTCAAAGGACGGGAGACCTTAAATGGCCGAAACCAAACGATCCGGCGGCTCTGTCGGACGCAAAGTCATTCTGGTTGTGGTTGCCTTGCTGATTATCGGCTTTGGCGCAATGATGACGATCCAGACGGTTTCGCAACGCAACGCGATGATCGAAATCATGTATAATGAGTCGGTCGAAAAAACCGAAATGCTGTCGACCGCCGTGCAACCGGGCTTTATTGCCATGGACGGCAACTCGGTCGAAAAAGAATTCCGCAAGATCACTGACAAGGAAGGCTCGCAGCTGGCAACCCTGATTGCTGCCAATCCGGATGGAGAACCGATTGCGACCTATCAATCGGAAAACCTTCCCGAACACGATCTGGCTGCACTTGCCGAGCCCTATCTGGAACGGCTTGAAAACAAGGAAGTCGTCAGCTTCATCTCCGGCGACGCCGTCATTGTTGCCGCGCCAATCACCAAATATTCCAAGCGGCGAGACGAAGATCAGTATCGTGGCATGCTGCTGACCGCATGGAGCCTTGAACGCGTCAATGCCGAGGTAAAACAGGCCGTCATCATCCAGCTGGCTCTTGCTGCTGCAATTCTTGTCGTCCTGCTGGGCAGCACCTGGTTTGTCCTGCGCAATCAGATTATTACCCCACTTGTTAAAATCAATGGCGCCATGGCTGCGCTTGCGGATGGCAATCGTGACATTCACATTCCGGGCGTTCATCGCACCGATGAAATCGGCCAGATGGCCGCTTCGGTCGAAGTCTTCAAGGAAAACGCAAACCGCGTTGCACAACTGGATCGCGAACGTGAACAGGAACGCGAACGTGCCGAGGCCAAACGCCGTGAAGCCATGAATGGCCTGGCCGGACGTTTTGAACAAACCGTGATGGGTGTTGTCGACGGTGTATCCGGGGCATCAAGCGAAATGCAACAGGTCGCACAGACCATGGTCGCCGCCGTCCACCAGAACGAAGCCGGTTCACAGGCTGTTGTGGCCGCTGTCGAACAGGCCAATCACAGCGTCGAAACGGTGGCCAGTGCCGCCGAACAGCTTTCCGTCTCAATCCGTGACATCAGCGCACGCGTGAATGACACATCGAACATCACCGCCAATGCCAGCACCGAGGCCAACCGGGTCAATGAAATGGTTCAGGGGCTTGATGTTTCGGCACAGAAAGTTGGTGAAGTGGTGCAGATCATTCAGGCCATCGCAGAACAGACCAACCTTCTGGCACTGAACGCCACGATCGAGGCAGCACGCGCCGGTGATGCGGGCAAGGGCTTTGCCGTGGTCGCCAACGAGGTCAAAAACCTTGCCAATCAGACCGCACGTGCAACGGAGGATATTTCGGCCCAGATTTCAGGCATTCAGGGATCGACACAGGAAGCTGTCGGTGCGATTGACGGGATTACAAGCATCATCGCAAATCTGAACGAAATCGCATCCGAGGTTGCGGCGGCCGTTCAGGAACAGGGGCAGGCAACTTCTGAAATCTCGAACTCCGTCCAGCAGGCGGTACAGAGCACGCAGGAAGTCACCAGCCACATTCGCGAAATGCAGTCCGCGGCTCGCCAGACCGGTAATGCCGCGCGTCAGGTGCTTGATGCGTCCGAAAAACTTGGTGCCCAATCAGGAACGCTGCGCAGCGAAGTCGGCAACTTTCTTGATGAAGTCCGCACCAGCTGATTGCGAACTTGCCAAAATCAAAAACGCCGCCCGGTCTGACCGAGGCGGCGTTTTTTTAGAATGTCGGGTTTAATCGCGCCTAGAGCAAAGGTTCCCGATCATCGGATTCGGCATCAAGCCGCATCATGATCGTTTCATTCAGCTCCTCATATCCATGCTGGCGATAAACCGGCTGCATATCATGCGTCGCCAGCATCCAACGTTTGACCCGCGCAATATCGGGATGACCATGCAGGGCATCAAGCATCATGGATGCAATTCCGCGACGACGGTAATCGGGGTCAACAAACACATCAGCGATATAAGCAACTGCGATGAAGTCGGTCACGACACGGGCAAAGCCAACCTGCCGTCCATCACAATAGGCGCCAACCGGCACCGACATTTCAACAGACCGATCAAACTCGCCACGCGACCTCCCTCGTGACCAATAGGAATTGGCAATGAAATCATAGCAGTATTCAAGATCAAGCCGGGCGCGGTCACAACTGATTTCAATTTCGCTCATGACCGATCTCTATTTCACGAACAGCGCAACGGCCAGCGCCGCAATCGCCACCCAAAGCAATACTGACTGTTTCGAGATACCGCCGGAACTGCGTTGCCCGTTAGACCGGCCCCGCATCGCGGCAACGGTATCGGGATGCAGACGCAATCCCTGATCGGTAAATACCGCTGATGCCTGTTCGGCGGCCTCAAGAACACGGGGCAACCGGCGCAACATTGTTCCGGCCTGTCGGGTGGCTTCGGCGATCTTGGCTTCCGGGCCGAGGTTTTCGCGCATCCATTCCTCGATCAACGGACGCGACAATTCCCACATATTCTCGTTCGGGCTTAAAATGCGCGAAAGCCCTTCGGCAACGATCATGGTTTTCTGAAGCATCAGAAGCTGCGGCTGGGTTTCCATCCCGAAGGTTTCGGTAATCTGGAAAAGCTGCCCCAGCAAACGCCCGACCGAAATATCCGCGAGTTCCTTGCCAAGGATCGGCTCCCCGATAGAACGGCAAGCCTGCTGAAAGTTTTCAAGCGACTGGTTGCGAGGCACATATCCAGCTTCAAAATGAACCTCGGCGACACGTCGATAATCACGCGTCAGGAAACCCAGAAGCATTTCTGCAAGGTAAAGCCGCGTCTGACGGTCAACACGTCCCATAATCCCGAAATCAACGATGCTGACCTTGCCAGCTTCGTCGACAAACAGGTTGCCCGGATGCATGTCGGCATGGAAGAAACCGTCACGGAAAACCTGTTGGAAAAATGCGCCGGCCGCCTTGGCCAAAAGGGCGGAGCGATCAACCCCCATCCGGTCCAGCGCCTCGACATTATCGATACGCACACCCTTGACCCGTTCCATGGTCATGACATGCTCGGCTGTGCGTTCCCAGTCGATCTGCGGCACGTAATAGGTTGGATCAGACTCGAAATTATCGCGGAATTCGGAGGCCGCCGACGCTTCAAACCGCAAATCCATTTCAAGATGCACGCTGTCTTCCAGCGTCTTGATGGTTTCAACCGGCTTCAAACGGCGCAAGCGCGGTTGGGTCAGTTCGACAATTTCCGATACCCAGTAAAACAGATCCAGATCACGCGCAAATCGGGCCTTGATATCCGGACGCAGCACCTTGACCGCAACTTCGCGCCCATCAGACGTGGTTGCAAAATGCACCTGCGCAATGGATGCGGCGGCAACTGGCGTATCGTCAAATTCGGAAAAAAGGGTTTCAAACGGCCCGTCAAGCTGTTCGGTAATGATCCGCTTGGCAATCTTGGCCGAGAATGGTGGCAGGCGATCCTGCAGGCTTGATAAATCGGCCGCGACATCATCCCCGATCAGATCGGCACGCGTCGCCAGTGTCTGACCAAGCTTGATGAAAGCAGGTCCCAATTCTTCAAGCGCGCGGGCCAGCCGCCGCCCCGGCCGCAAATCCGACCGTCTCGAAAACGGAGCGGTCAGGCGGGCAAAAAACGCCAGAACCTTGCCACCCGGAACAAGGGCAAGCGGGAATAGCGCATCGTAGCGCGCCAAAGTCCGCGCCATTCCAAGCAAGCGAAAGCTGTTGCGAACGAACCGTATCATTCAGTCGCCACCTTTACACCCGCCAGCCGGAATGGATCGCGGCAATACCACCCGAAAGATTGCGATATTTCACCCGCTCGAACCCGGCATCACGGATCATGGATGCAAAAGTTTCCTGATCGGGAAACTGGCGAATACTCTCAGCAAGATACTGATAGGCTTCACGGTTTCCAGCAATAAAGCGTCCGATTTCAGGCAGAAGTTTGAACGAGTATGTGTCGTAAAGTTTATCGAACCCCGGCACCACCACCTTGGAAAATTCAAGACACTGGAACTTTCCGCCCGGACGCAGCACACGATAGGCTTCGGAAAGCGCTTCGGTAATCCGCGTCACGTTGCGAATGCCAAAGGCAATCGTATAGGCATCGACCGAATGATCGGGCAGCGGCAATTTCTGAGCATCGCCAACAGTCCAGTTGATGTTTTTCAGCAACCCGTGATCCACCGCGCGATCGCGACCGACATGCAGCATTTCATAGTTGATGTCACATACGGTTACCGAACCACCGCCGTTTTTCAGAAAACGGAACGCGATGTCCCCGGTACCACCGGCAACGTCAAGCAGCTTCATACCCGGACGCGGCTTCAGCTCGTTGATGAACGTATCTTTCCACAAGCGGTGAATACCGCCGCTCATCAGATCGTTCATCAAGTCATATTTGGACGCGACAGTATCGAAAACCTCGCGCACCATGGATGCCTTCTGGCTTTCGGGAACGTCCCGGAAACCAAAATGGGTTGTCTTTTCGCCGTTTTCGCCCCCGGCTGGGCCTGTGTGCTTGCTCATGGCCGGGAAAATAGCGCAGCAACCGCCATCTCGCCAGTGTAAAGCCACGCAAATTCGTAAATATCCTGTTGGTCCACATCACTTTCTGCTAGGACCAAATGACTTGGACGGAAGTTTGAATTGGCTACAAGACAGGACACCCCGATGAGCTGCATGGTCAAAATCTGTGGAATCAACAGCGAAGACGCCGCAATGGCCGCGATGAGTGCCGGTGCTGATGCGTTGGGTTATGTCTTTTTCCCGCCAAGCCCGAGGCACATATCACTTAACGGTGCCACCACGCTGACCGAGCGTGTCCCTGACAGCATCCTTAAAGTCGGCCTGTTTGTTGAAGCCGGTGACGAGGCCCTTGAAAATGCGATCAAGGCCGGTCGCCTTGATATGATCCAGATGCATGGCAAGGAAAGCCCGGAACGGGTTGCGGAAGTAAAAGAAAAATTCGGTTTGCGCGTCATGAAAGCCGTTTCGGTAAGCACATCCGATGATATTGATGCTGCTGCGGCAAACTTCGATGGCGTCGCCGATTTCCTGCTTTTTGATGCCAAACCGCCCAAAGACAGCAACTTGCCCGGAGGCAATGCCGTTAGTTTTGACTGGAGTCTTCTTACCGGGCGCAGCTTCAAAAGCAACTGGATGCTGGCCGGTGGACTTGATCCTGACAATGTCACCGACGCGGTCCGTATATCCGGTGCCCCGTGGGTCGATGTATCGTCTGGTGTTGAAAAAACCAAAGGCGTGAAAGACGCGCGCAAAATTGCCGATTTCATTCGTGCGGCAAAGGGTTACTAACGCCCTGCGGCTCCAGATCAGCATCTTCTTTAACCATTTCTGAAGCGATACCGGCAATCATCGAGCGATTGCGGGCAGTCTTTCTGGCCCCGGTAGCATATGGGGTCAAATGGAAAGAACGCTTCGATCAAAGGTTCAGAATTTGCTGCATGGGGTTGATCGCCAATCGCGGCTGTCATTGACCATACATCTGATCCTTGCTTCCCTGATCGTGATCAATGTTGTCTGTGTCATTCTCGACACCGTTCATGAACTGGCTGAACAGTTTTTCGTCCTGTTTCTGGTCATCGAACTGATCTGCACCACCATTTTCACCATCGAATACGGCTTGCGTGTCTGGTCCGCACCCGACAACCCGGAATTTTCCGGAAAATGGGGCCGGTTACGCTATATGCTGCGACCGATGGCAATGGTTGATCTGATCGCAATCCTGCCAGTCTTCTTGCTGTTTTTCACGTCGATTGATCTCCGGTTCATCCGCATTGTCCGTCTGCTTCGGCTTTTGAAATTCACCCGTTACTCCACCGGGCTTGAGCTGATGCTAATGGTGTTTCGTCAGCAGATGGGTATCTTTGGTGCCGCAAGCGCAGCGTTGGCCTGCATGCTGGTTTTCAGTGCAGGCGCCATCTATCTTGCGGAACACGAAGCCCAACCTGACGCATTTGGCAACCTGCCCAGTGCCCTTTACTGGAGCGTCATCACACTTGCCACCGTCGGTTACGGTGATGTCGTACCGATCACAGCATTGGGCAAAGTCATCGCAAGTCTGATTTCACTGACGGGTATCGGCATCGTCGCGGTGCCCGCCGGTATTCTGGCATCGGCCTTTTCCAGTGAACTGCGCCGCCGCGAAGATGCATATCGCCAACAAGCCGCCCATCAGCTTTCGGGAAAACGCCTGACCGAGGCCGTGCGAAGAAGGTTGCGATCCCATCAGGACGAACTTGGCATCAGTGATGAGCAAGCCCAGTCAATCATTTCCGATATCCGCGACATTCATCACGATCACGAAGACGATCTTTTGTCCTGCCCACATTGCCACAAACCGCTGCGTTTTGAGGTTTCCGAACCGGGCGAATGATCATCTGATCAAAATGCTTGACGCCCGCCGGATCGCTGATCATAGTTTGACGCATGAAAACACACGGCATGAACCCGATCCTTATTTCCAATCGTTGGTGGTGGTCCGCATAAGCGGGCGGCCAATTATCATGCCCTGAAACAACCGGCCGCCTGATCTTCGCAGGCGGCTTTGTGTTTTCAGACCTTCTCCCTACTTGCTGAAAAGTCACATTGCTCCTGCGGCAGCGCCCCGCAAACGGAGTATTTGACGTGACCAGCCCGACTTCTGAAATCAGTAGCGAATATCGATATACCACCGATGGCGGCATCGCCGTCATTCGCCGCCAGACAGAAATCACCTATGAAAATGCCACTGAAAGCCTGATCGACGCGCTTGATCGAACCAAGGGTGTTTTGCTGTCGTCCAGCTACGAGTTTCCGGGTCGTTACTCGCGCTGGGACATGGGCTTTGCCAAACCACCGCTGGAAATTACCGGACGCGAACGCGGCTTTGCGATCCGTGTACTCAATGATCGCGGCCGGGTGCTTTTGCCCATGATTGAACATGCCCTTACAGGTCATGCCCATATCGAAGGCCTGACCAGGGGCGATGACGGACTTTACGGCTATGTCGGCAAAGCGGCTGCATGGTTCCCCGAAGAAGAACGCAGTCAACAGCCCAGCCTGTTTTCTGTTGTCCGGGCCATTCGCGATCTGTTTGCCCACAAAGGCGAGGAGCGTTTGGGCCTATACGGTGCCTTTGGCTACGACATCGCTCTTCATTTTGAGCAGGTATCACTAACTCAGGACCGCAGCAGCGATCATAAAGACGTCCATCTTTACCTGCCCGACCAAATGATCACGGTCGACCACGCATCCAAGGTCGCCACCCTTTTTGAATATGAATTCATTGCGCCAGATGGCCACAGCACCGTCGGGCTCGACCGCATTGCCCAAGATCACCCACCATCACATGGTGCAAACGGCATCGTCGAAAACGACATGAAAGACGGCGAATACGCCGCCGTCGTCGATGAAACCAAGCCACGATTTGCCCGCGGAGAGCTGTTTGAAGTCGTGCCAAGCCGTGTGTTCCGGACCGAATGCAAAACGGCCCCATCGGAAATCTTCCGCCGCCTTAAACGCCGCAATCCCGCACCCTATGGTTTTCTGATCAATCTGGGGGACGGTGAACACCTGATCGGCGCATCGCCGGAAATGTATGTCCGCGTTACCGGTCAGCGTATTGAAACCTGCCCGATTTCGGGGACCATCGCGCGCGGTCGCGACGCGATTGAAGATGCGGAAAATATCCGTACCCTTCTGAATTCGGCCAAGGAAGAATCCGAACTAACAATGTGCACCGATGTTGATCGCAACGACAAGGCACGCGTCTGCAAACCCGAAAGCATCCGTATTCTTGGCCGTCGCCAGATCGAAATGTATTCCCGCCTGATCCACACGGTCGATCACGTCGAAGGCCGCCTTCGCGAAGGCTTTGATGCACTTGATGCTTTCCTGACACATTGCTGGGCGGTTACCGTAACCGGTGCCCCCAAACGGGCCGCCATGAAGCATATTGAAACCGTCGAACGCAGTCCGCGTGCATGGTATGGCGGGGCCATTGGCGCGGTTCTGTGCAATGGCGATCTGAATACCGGCCTTACATTGCGCACCGTGCGCCTCAAACAGGGTGTCGCCGAAGTTCGCGCGGGTGCAACATTGCTGTTTGATAGTGAATCTGCCGCAGAAGAAGCCGAAACCGTCTTGAAGGCATCGGCCATGATTGATGCCGTCACCCGCGATGCCAAAGACGAAGCCACCATTGATCCGACCATTTCGGGCGTTGGTAAACGCGTGCTTCTGATCGACCACGAAGACAGTTTTGTTCAAAACCTTGCCAGCTATATCCGTGCAACCGGTGCAGAAACCCTGACCCTGCGCCCCGGTTTCCCCGATGAGGCGTTTGACGATTTCAAACCCGATCTGGTGTTCCTGTCCCCGGGGCCGGGACGCCCCGATGATTACGGGCTTCGCCAAAGCATCGAGCGTGCCCTTGCCGCTGGGCTTCCGGTCTTTGGTGTTTGCCTTGGTTTACAGGGAATTGTCGAATTTTTCGGGGGATCACTTGGTCAACTCGACACACCGATGCATGGCAAACCGTCTAAGGTGAAACTGGACCCGTCTGATCCGCTGTTTGAAGGCCTGCCCGATGAAATTGTCGTCGGTCGCTATCATTCGCTATTTGCCGATCTGGCAAGCCTGCCGACTGATCTTAAAGTCACCGCGCGCAGCAATGACGGTGTGGTGATGGGTATACGCCATCAAAGCCTTCCGATCAGCGCGGTACAGTTCCATCCCGAAAGCCTGCTGACCCTGCAGGGTGATGTCGGGATGCGAATGATTGCCAACCTGCTGCGCAATCCGCTCGGAATTTTCCCTGAAAAGGCCGAAATTTCCGACGCTGATGACGGGGATGAGCGAGATGAAACGGCGATAATGGTTGCCTGAAACGACATAGTGAACCCGATTGCCTGACCCATGCCCCCTGCCATCGACCTCCCCCTGTCGATGAAACCGGGTCAGGAAACCGCAACGGCCGCGCTCCTCCCTCGCGGCCGTTGCTTCATTTTCATACCTTAATCGTCGTCATCCAGCGTTCCGTCTATCACGCTGTAATCCGGCGGCGGGGCTTGACGGAACTTTTCAGGATCGGCTTTGCGTTTGTCACGCGTGCGCGAAATCCAGCCGCCATAAAAGGCTTCCGGTTTTGGTTCGGTCGGGGCACCGGCACGAACCGGGCGCGGGGCAAAACGGCCAAGGCTGATCAGCCGGTCATACATGACAATATTGGCGGCGATCGCGACATTCACGCAGAAGCTCATCGGAATTTTGATGATGAAATCACACTGATCCTGCATTTCCTGTGACAGGTTGCCACGTTCCGGACCAAGGATATAAGCCGCGCGCGACGGATGCTTGAAACTTGGTAGTTCAATTGCATCCGGTGTCAGCTCAACACCAACCATCCGGCACCCATCAGGCAGAAACAGATGATCGTGATCGGGGAAGTGGTAGTAGGGCATCTGCTCGGATGCACGTGATGTGTCGGCCACATTGGCCCGTTCATCACGGAAATCCGCATCAACAGTAAAGGCAAAGCTGGCACCAAACGCATGAGCGGAACGAAAAAGCGTGCCCACGTTAAAAGGCTTGCTGGCCCCCTCGATCCCGATCCCGAAATATCCGCGCATATTGTCCTCCGTGCTGCACGCCGATGGTGCGCTCACACACACTCCAATGAAAAAACTGGCTCGGCTATACCCCTGACAGGCGAATATGGCAAGTCAGCGGGCCGCAACCCTGTCCTGGCAGAGGAAGCAATTCGGGTATCTTGGAACAAAAAACACTCCGAACCGTTTTATGACCAAACAGCCGGAAGAGAAGCATGTCATCGGCACGCAAATAAAATTTCCGAACCAAACGAGCAAACAACCCGAAAGAAACAGGAGAATACCTGATGAATTGGGACCAAATCGAAGGCCGCTGGAAACAGATGCGTGGTCACGTCAAACGCGAGTGGGGCCGTCTCACCGATGATGACCTTGATCAGATTGAAGGCCAGCAGGAAAAACTGGTTGGGCTGGTTCAGGAAGCCTACGGCGTTAAACGCGAAGAGGCCGACCGGCAGGTCCGCAATTGGTTTGACCGCCTCTAGGACGTTCACGTCCCGAAATTACCACACATTACTAAAGCCCGCCGGATTATTACCCTCTTGATCCTGGCGGGCTTTGTGTTTTCTATGCACACAATCAATCTCGTTACCAGATTTGGAAAATCATGCCTGTCAAATCCCCCTGTATTGGCGTTTGCGTTCTTGACCCCGCCGCTGGCTACTGCACCGGATGCTTTCGTACGAGCGACGAAATTGGTGCATGGATGGGCATGAGCGACGGCAGTAAAAAACGGGTGCTGGAAACCATCCGCAAACGTCGTCTTTCCACCACGACCGCACCGCTCATCACGACCGGAAATGGCAACCTGTAATCAAGGCAGACCAAACATTGCGGACGGCGACAACCAACCCCAAATAAAAACCCTGTTCATCAAGGGGACACACTGCATGTCGGACATTGCACAGCACAACGGAAATGCCGCAGCAGAACTCCGGCGTATGACACGACGTGCCGCACATGCAGTCATGGCCACAACCGCCTGCGATCACAAACAGGTTGGCGATGGATGGCCGGTAACATCAATGGTCGTTCCTGCCGCCCATATTGATGGCAGCCCCATCCTGCTGATTTCCGATCTGGCGGATCATACCCGTCATTTGCAAAGTGATCCGCGAATGTCCCTGCTGTTTACTGACGGTAATATCGATCCCAGACAAAGCGAGAGGATCAATTCGGATAACGCCAGACTGACGATCTTTGGCCGAACAGTTGCCGATCACACACTCGAAACCCGGCAGCGCTATCTGCAATACCATCCCGATGCCGCCCAATATGCCGATTTCGCCGATTTCGGCTTTTATCATGTCACGGTCGAAGCCGTTTACTGGGTCGGCGGTTTTGGCAAACAGCGACGAGTGAAAGGCGACCAGTTCATTGTCGACGGTTGTCAGTCGCTGATCACGGGCCATGACCACGTGATCGAACATATGAATACCGACCATGCCGATGCCATAGCCGACATTGTCGAACATTTCACCGGTCAGAACAGAAATGACTCGTGGAAAATGGTGGCGATTGACTGTGATGGAATGGATTTGGAATGCAATTCTGCCGATTCCCGTCCTTTGCGCGTCGATTTCACCAAAACAATTCGCAGTCCGGGCGATGCGCGCGATATTCTGGTCGAAATGTGTAAAAAAGCGCGCGGTCAAATGACCTGATTTGGGCAACGAAGATTTAATTGTCACTTTCGAAAGGTGACTTTTCGCAAACGCAAAAACGTCTACGTTTTCCTTGGTATTGAGCCAAAGGACAGGTTGCTTTTAAGACACCTTTGTAACAATATGTCGCGACGCAACCGGCCATCCCACATGCCGATTGTGTAGAATTGACTATTAACCCCCAGACTCAATTCCCACCAGGAGAGATCCGTGCTGCAATCAGGACCCGTTGTCAGCCGTGTAGGCCTTGAAACCCATGGCCTCAAAAATCTTGGCGCCGTTCACTGGAATTTGGACGCTGCCGGCCTCTACGAACATGCAATCCGTCGTCAGGAAGGCAAAATTGCCAAGGGTGGCGCATTTGTTGCGCTGACCGGTGAACATACCGGCCGTTCCCCGCAGGACCGTTTCATCGTCGAAGAGGAAGGCACCAAGAACGACATCGACTGGGGCGACGTTAACCGCCCGGTCAGCCCGGAAGTATTCGAGCGCCTGTACCAGAAAGTGCGCGCTTACTTCCAGGGTACCGAACTGTTTGTTCAGGACTGCTATGCCGGTTCAGATCCGCGTTTCCGCCTGCCGGTTCGCGTGATCAACGAAAATGCTTGGCACAACCTGTTCGCTCGCAACATGTTCATCCAGCCCGCAAAGGAAGAACTGCGCGATTTTTCTCCGGAATTCACCGTTCTGCATGCCCCGGGCCTGCAGGCTGATCCGGAAGTCGATGGTACCCGTTCCGAAGTATTCGTCGTTGTTTCCTTCGAGCGCAAAATGGTCATTATCGGCGGCACCTGGTATGCTGGCGAAATGAAGAAATCGATCTTCTCCGTTCTTAACCATATTCTACCGGCCAAGGGCGTTATGCCGATGCATTGTTCGGCCAATATGGGCAAGGACGGCGACACCGCGATCTTCTTTGGCCTGTCGGGCACCGGTAAAACCACCCTGTCGGCCGACGCATCCCGTACGCTCATTGGTGACGATGAACATGGCTGGGGCGAAGACGGCGTCTTCAACTTCGAAGGCGGCTGTTACGCCAAGGTAATCAAGCTTTCGAAAGAAGCCGAACCGGAAATCTATGCCACAACCGAAACCTTCGGAACGGTTCTGGAAAACGTTGTGATGAACAAGCAGTCGCGCGAGCTTGACCTCGACGATGCACGTCACACCGAAAACACGCGTTCCAGCTATCCGATCGAATTCATCCCGAATGCATCGGAGAACGGTCGTGGCGGCCATCCGAAAAACATCATCATGCTGACCTGTGATGCGTTTGGCGTTCTGCCGCCGATCGCCAAGCTGACCTCGGCACAAGCGATGTATCATTTCCTGTCGGGTTATACCGCAAAGGTTGCTGGCACCGAAAAAGGTGTCAAAGAACCGACTGCGGCATTCTCTGCATGCTTTGGTGCGCCGTTCATGCCACGTCATCCATCGGTTTATGCCAAGTTGCTTGGCGAACTGATGGAAAAACATCAGGCAAATTGCTGGCTGGTTAATACCGGCTGGTCCGGTGGTGGCTATGGCGTTGGTTCGCGCATGAAGATCGCATATACCCGCGGTCTTCTGAACGCGGCACTCAATGGCGAACTCGAAAATGCCGACTTCGCGACCGATCCGTATTTCGGTCTGGCATATCCAACCGCCTGTGGTGATATCCCTGCTGAAGTCCTGAACCCTCGCGACAGCTGGTCGGACAAGGCTGCCTATGACAAGGCCGCCGCAAACCTGACCAGCCTGTTCGAAAAGAACTTCACTAAGTTCGAAGAACATGTCGACAGCGATGTTCGCGATGCTGCAATCCGCAGCAATGCCGAAGTCAAAGCCGCCGAATAAGGCGACTGAAAATCGATCAAAAGGCCGGTGCATGCACCGGCCTTTTTTGTTTGACTGCAATACCAGCGCGGATTGACCATGTCAGCCATATCTGTTCCGTGTATAGTTATCGCGAAATCCGGTCACAGCGGAATGGCTCAGGCGTCGTGATTAAGAAAAATGCTCGGGAAAAGATCAAACCGTGACACCTGCACTGGTCTGGCGACTGTTCCATAGTCTGGCAGCTATTCTGGTTTTACATGCTGCTCTCATCACCGGCAGTTCGCCCGTCGCAGCGGACAATACGATCCTGCAAGCACAGGCTCCGCGTCAGAATGTCACGATGATGTGCAACCCGTTTCCACCGTCAAAAATCGCCGACCGACCGATGATGCCGGGATATGATGTCGAAATTCTTCGTGCGGCCTTTGCCGTCAGTCATATCGCTGTGAATACCCCGTTTTATCCTTGGAAGCGCGCTTATCTGTTAGCAGAACGAGGGGATGCCGACGGTTTATGTTCCTGCAGCTATGTTCCTGAACGCGAAACCGCTTTTCTGTATTCTAATGAGCTTGGTCGAGAACATATCGGCCTGTTTGCGATGAACGAAGCAGCCTTGGACGGGGTAAAAGACCTTACAGATGCCAAGCAACTCACCATCGGTGTTGTTTCGGGCTACGCGCTTGAAAGTCGTGCACGAGGACTTGGACTTGATATCGATATCATTTCCGCCAATAGCGAACGTGCACTGCTGGGGCTTCTGCTATCTCGTCGACTTGACGCAATCTATAATTTCAAGGCCCCGATGGATGATGTCATTCGTACCTATAATCAGGAATACGCACAAAACGTAAATCTGGCTTATCATGACCTGACAAACAGTCCATATTATTCGTGCATCTCGCGCAAGGCTGACAATGCCGGGTTTCTGGTGGAACGCCTCAACCACGGGATTTCTGTGCTGCGCAAAAACGGCGTTTATGACGACATTCTTGAAAAATACGGAATTTCTGCCCTTGGAAAGGACGATATCGAACCAGAAAGAAGCAAGTAAGTGCGTTGCGTTTATTTGTTCCCTAACGCAAATACTCAAACAGCGACATATCAACGATTTGACCGGCCACCGAATAGGATGCCTCAAGCTGTACTGACAGGGTTTCAAGATTCACCATGGCCTCAGCCAGGTCGACTTCGGAAAGGTCGGTCACGATACCCTCGGCGGTCAGTTGGAAGTCGGTATGCATGTCGACAATCGCCTCAAGCTCATCCTGGGTCAAAGAGACTTGGGTCTGAAGATCTGCAATTCCCTCGACCGCGTCCTCAATCAAGGCCATTGCCTCGGACAGGGCGGCTTCATCAATCGGATCGGATGATGCATAAGCTGTCAGGTTCAACGCCCGCAATGCCTGCTCGAACGGTTCCTGATCGGCGGTAAGGCCATATTCGATGATGGTGCCATCCGCGACCTTGGCCGATGCAATATCACTATTGCCGGAATAATAGCTGGTATCGGCTGTACTGGGCGTTGTCATGGCCGGGTAATCAGCCACATCGACAGAAACCGGGGCCGTATTTGTGGCCGACCCGGCAAACAGGTAGCGATCTTCATATTGGGTATTAAGCAAAGATGCCATGGTGGAAAGTGCCGCCGACGCAGACTCGTTGATCCCTGCAACATCCGTGCTGCCAGTGCTAAGTGCGCCCGAGATATCGGCCAGCATGTCGCTTAACAAATCGACCATATCGTTCAGTGTCGAATAATACATTTCGACACGGCTCTGAATCTGCTCGGCCAGATCGGCGTAAGCCGACGATTCCGATATTTCAGCACTCAGCGTGCTGATCACATAGGAATTATCCGAAACGCCAGAATAGGAATCCGATTTCATTCCCGAACTGGATTGTCTGGTCGCGTCGGCAAGTTGTGACTGAACACTTCGCATCTGGTTCAGCAGGTTCTGCTGCATGGCGGCTGTCGAAACTCTCATGTTCTTTACCCTTTACCGGACAGCTTCAAGCAAGGTGTCCATCAGCGATTGCGTGATTTCGAGGATCGCGGCAGCCGCTTCATAGGCACTTTCAAGATTGGCCATTGTCAGGGCCTCTTCGTCGGTATTGACGCCATACTGATTGGAAAAACTTTCAACCAGATCGCTATAGGACGTGCTGGCGACACTGGCTTTGGTTTCGGCACTTGATGACTGTTGAGCAACATCAGACAGTATTTCCGATGCGTAATCTGACAGCGTTGTTTTGGTACTGCCAAGGTTTCCGGCCGCATCGAAACTGACATTCGTATCAAAAACATTCGCCAGCGCCTCGGCCACATCCGAGCTTCCCGACGAAATCACACTGTCGCCAACGGCCAAAGCAGCGTCATCCGATCCCGATCCGGTTGGCACCAGACTGGAATCGGCAAGCCATGCGGCATTGACCGAAATATCGTCAGCTCCGGTTCCGGTGAGCATGTCGTTCAGACCGAAATAGTCGGAAAAACCCTGCGCATCTGCCCCAACCTCGGCATCCATATTGATAATCGAAACACCGTAATCATCGCCGGAACTGGCAATCGTTAACGTGCCATCGGCATTTACCGTCGCCGTCATGTTGGCAGATGCATTGATCTGATCGACCAGATCCTGAACCGTCGTCACCGTCGTCAGATCAATATCAAGGATTTCAGTCGCGTTGCCATCCTCGTCCGTCGCCACTAACCGCACGGTACCCGTTCCCGAAAAGGCATCCGTCAATGCCGTTGTCTCGCTTGATGTCAGCTCGGTCGGGCCGGGATAGGACGTGCCGAGATTGGTGACGGCATTGATGCTGTCCATCAGGGTCACGGCCAACGCATCAAGCTCGTCCTGAATGCCCGGCAGGGTTTCGTCGCGCAAATCGATCAGCCCACCCAGCTCACCACCGCTGATATCATCCGAGATCGACTTGCCGTTCACCGTAATGTCACCAAATACTGTATCGGCATTGACCGTACCGACGGCATTATATTCAAGTTCCTGCACCTGGCTTCCGACGACAAGCGTGCCACCGATATAGACCTGCGTCTGGTTTGACGAACTGGTGTAATAGGTCACGTCAACCAATTCGGACAGTTCCTGAATGGCAACCGCACGTGCATCTTCAAGTTCACTGGAAGCCAGTGTCGTTCCATCCGTTCCGGTCAATTGCTCGTTATAGGACTGAATTTCATTCAGAAGCGAATTGATCTGATCAATCGTATCCTCGATCGACTGATCGGCTGCCGCCCGCTGATCCTGCACACTGGCTGAAAGGCTGTTAAGCTCGCTTGCGATCTGTTCCGCGTCGGTCAGAACCAGCGACTTGGCCGACTGGCTGTCCGCACTGGCGGCAAGGGACGCAATTGATGTTTCAAGATCGGTAATCAGGGTCGATATCGCGTCATCATCGCCAACTGATCCGAAATTGCTTGAAACGATTTCAAGCGGGTCGGCAAACACGGATGCATATCCACTTTCCGACGCGGCTTCGTTAATCGCTTTGATCAGATAACTGTCAACGCTTGATCCCACCGAAGTGACCGAAACGCCCACAGCCGATCCGCCGCTGACATTGCTGGCCAGACTGGTCGACTTGGTTGTGTATCCTTCGACCGACGCATTTGCGATGTTGTTCGAAGATACGGCAATCCCGGTCTGACTTGATTGCAATGCGCTGAACGCAGCAGATTGGGCAGCACGGATCGACATTTTTCTGACCTGTCAGTTGTCAAAAGTGCAGTTACATCTTCAAATTCAGAATGGCGCGTGTCGATTTGCCATGCAGATCACCATCGCGGTCATATGAAGTTGCCTGATCACCTGCCGTTGCAGCCCAACCGGCACGAATACGTTTCAGGCAGGCATCACGCTTGGCCATAAGGCGGATATTATTGCGATCAAGCTTATTGCGAAGACTACGCACCAACTCAAAATTGATGATCTGGCCAGCAAGCGGATTTTCCGGATCAATCTGTTTCTGGGCACGCAGTTCGGACTTCAGTGCATCTTCCAGCAGAGTCTTTTCCGCCGTGATATCAGGCAAAAGGTCATACTGACCCTGTTCAAGGATCCGCCATTCGACATCGAGAAGTTCTTCGAGACGCGCAATGATCTGCGTGACGGCGTCGCTATCGTTTGGAAGTGCCAAAGCCATTGCTGTCATAACCTCAATTCCCCTTGCATCACGACTTAGTTCACTGCCGAAATGAGCGTGTCATACATATCGCTGGTCGTTGAAACGACCTGTGCCGCCGCCGAATAGGCCTGCTGTGCGATGATCATTTTGGAAAACTGGCTGGTGGTATCGACCGTTGAACTTTCCAGCGAATAATCCGCAAGCGTCCCGGTCCCGCCGTCACCCGGGGTTTTCAGCACGTAGCTTCCCGATGTGTTGCTTTCCTTGTAAACGGTGTCGCTATAGGCAGTCAGACCATCCGCATTCGCAAAGTCCGCCAGTACGATCTGATAAACCGGTTCGCTTTCACCATTCTCATAGGTGACCGAAACAACTCCGTCGTCCGAGATCGATATCTCGGCGATCTCGCTGTAGTTTGAACCGTTCTGACCGACAGAATACAGCGTCATGTCGCCATCTTCCTCGTCCGAAGCAAACTGCTGCAAGCCGTCATCGTCGCCCGCCGTTCCGAGATCGGAAACAATCGTGCTGTCATTGGCACCCGTGGTCCAGCCGGTGATGGTCAATGTAGCGCTGTCCGTTACATCGGTGTTACCGGCATCCGTGATCGCCGACAGATTGCCGTCACCGTCAAAGGTAATAGTCAACGGTCCACCCGATGACGTACCGGTAACCGTCGTCCCGTCCGATGTCAGAACCGGATCAGAATAGGTCAGTTCCCATTCGTTCGCTGCGGTCTTCTCATAAGTGTAAGTCACCGTATGACTGGTTCCGAGACTATCAAAAACCTCGACATCGACGGAAAATACATCGCCAACGGCCGCATCTGCCGGAAGATTGGCGACCATCGAAACTTCAGTCGTGGCTTCGGCCGTACCGGTCAGCTCTTCAAGATTGATGGTGGTCAAAGCCGACGTACTTGTCGGGACAGTTCCACTTGCCGGATTGCCATCATCATCCAGGGCATAACCCATGAGGTAATAGCCCGAACTGTTGACCAGGTTTCCTTCGGAATCCGTATCGAAATCGCCGGCGCGCGTATAGTAGACGTCGCCATTGGCATCGGTCACGACAAAAAAACCATCACCCGAAATCGCCAGACTGGTCGCTGTATCATCTGCCTGAATCAGTCCTTGCGAGCTGATATTAGTCTGGGTCGATGTCGTCACACCGTTCGAATAGCCGGTCGATGTCGAACCGGGGGTCGTTACCAGTGACGAGAAGGATGTCGAACTGTCCTTATAACCGACAGTCTCGCTGTTGCTGATATTGCCCGAAATCACACCAAGCGATGTTGATTGCGCATTCAGCCCCAGAACGGCGGAATTCAGTGCACTGCTTAAGCTCATGACCTTGATCCTTCACTTCAGGAAACTGTTTGCGTGCCCTGAACGCCCGAGATCGAAACATCGACCCCGTTGACATACAGCACGGCTTCATCGCCGGTCAGGTCGATTGCCGACACCACACCGGTCATCAGAGTTTCGGAATCAACGGAATTTCCATCCGCATCGGTCGCCTCGACCGACAGGGTATAGGTGCCCGACGTCAGCGTGCTACCGCCACCAGTCGTCCCGTCCCAGGTGAAATTATTCGCCCCCTCGGCACCGGTCACTGTCGTCTCATAGACGACATTTCCATCTTCATCGGTGATTTCGATGCTGACATTCGATGCATCATCATCAAGAACGAAATACCATTCGGCCTCGCCATCTTCGAGCGGCGCGGTGTCCCCGACTGCGACAATATCGGTACCAAGATAGGACTGCGCCGCACTGTTATCGATCACGCCCTGCAAGGTCAGAAGCGATTCCGAAAGATCGGACAGCAAAGCATTATTCTGTTCAGCCAGTTCGAGCTGCTCGAAGGTTGCCAGCTGCGTGGTCATCTCCGACACATCTTCGGGATCGGTCGGATCCTGATTCTGAAGTGTCGTCAGCATCAGCGTCATATAGGTTTCGTAGGTCGAGCTTTCGCTCGTACTCGACGAGGTCGATGTGCTTGACGATGACGTCGTCGAAGCCGTCAGGTTATCGTATGTCAGGCCGCTGAGGTAACTCATCACCGCCTCCATAAAGCGAACATTGATCGGGTCTATGTTCGTTTCACGCTGGACGACGGAAAAACTGGCGCAGCAAATTCATTTTTTTTGAATAATAAATCCAAAAACAAAAAGGGAGTGCCCAAGCACTCCCTTGTAATCACACGCCGTTCAGTTGACGTCGATGTTATCGCGGTGGCCGCGGCGGTCCCGGACGATGCAACGCCAATTCAGCCCGATCTTCGGGCGACAAGCGGACCGCGACATTGGCCATATGATTCAGGATACGACCGATATCATCACCGATACCGTTTTTCATTCTGCCAAAGACGTCGCGAATCTCGGCGTCCGTTGCGTCGTCACGCAACAAAACCTCGCGCAATTCCCTGAATTTTTTCAGATCGTCGCGGCGCTTCACCAAATCCTTTATCACGGGCGCGAACTCGGCATCAAAAACTGCCTGCCCGTCAGGACTGAGCTTTTCGCGCACATCGGCAAGCATACGAACACCTGGTGGTCGGTCATTATCTTGCCCCGGCATCGGTGGCGGAGCTCCAAGAAAACTGTGAAGGATCGTGCTGCCTGCGGCAATACTTCCGGCAATCGTCCCGATCAGGAACAGGTTCAGCGCAAGCGAGGCCCACAAAAACTTTCGGGTGGCATTCGGTTTGCGACGATCATCAAAAACCATCATTCCCGCCCCTTTTGTGTGTTATCGCCATTCAAACCAATTCCCATGCCTTGCGACGCCTCGTCAAAAACGTGATTTTCCAACGCCTGCACCATCGGCATTTCGGTTGCCTGGACGTCAGTCTGAATTGCCTGTTCCGACGTAAACACAACGCCGACAACAAAACCGAACATCACACACAGCACCATCCCGCAGGCTGATGCAAAGGTCGCGGAATAGCGCAGCAATGCCCGCGATGACTTGACCCGGATACCTGATTTTGCTCGTATCGGGTCTGTCGGTCCGGCCATACCGCTCACCGGATTTGGCGCCCTTTCGGATGGATATGTCCGTCGTTGTGGAGCGGGATCGTCCCCGTGCTCTGCCATTTGCGGCTCGGCACTATGTCCGGGACGTTCGTCGCTAAAGGAAAAGACATCGCTTTTGGCGTCGTGGCGCCGTGGTTCGGTTGCAATTTCTTCGGCCTCAATTGCCGCGAATATATCATCAATAGCGCGATGCTTGCCCATCGGCAACGGATCATCAGCCAGAAAATCTTCAACAGATTTCAGGGACCGGAGCAATTCTGCTGCTTCGTCATTCCGGGCAACGAAAATGTTGGCCTCATGGCGAAGCGGCTCGGGCCAGGACGATATGTCCCATCCGTACTGATCCAGCAATTCTTCAAATTTCTCGATCTTCACAGCACACCGCTTTTTTCTAGGACGAACCTACCTGTTCGAACGCAACTGAAGTTAACGATCTATCCCATCGCTTTCAACTCTTCACGCAGTCGCTTTCGTGCCCTTTTTAATAGTGATTCCATCGCATTGACGGAAACACTCATAATCGCGGCCGCTTCTTGGTTCGACAGCTCGCGGTCATAAAACAGATTGATGGCAATTTGTTGTTGCTCTGACAGCAGCTTGATCGCACTTCGAAGCCGTTTGAATTCCTGATGTTGTGCCAATTGTTCAACCGGTGACATCGCATCATCCGGCATGCTTTCAAGATCGCTGCCGTCCACGAATTGCGGTTTGCGTTTCAGGTCGATTACCCGGTTAACCGCAACCCGATACAGCCAGGTTTTGAAACTGGCACCCTCAGGACGCCATTTTTCCCGGTGCAGCCAGACCCGGACAAAAACATCCTGTGCCGCGTCCTCTGCATCGCCAGCGGTCAGCCCCATGCGCCGCGCGATCCCGATGATCCCACGATAGTATCGTTCAACAAGCACGCGATAGGCGCGCTTGTCGCTCCGAACCATCAGGGCCACAAGGTCCTGATCAGCAAGTTCCGACAGGGCAGCCGTCTGCTTTGCCGCCTCGGAGGCTTGCGATCCCGATGTCATTTCGCGACGGATGCCTACACTCAACTGCCCCTCACAACACCTGTTCCACGATATGACGGGTCCCGCGAACCTGTTGTGGCCCGACGGACTGCGGATTGACCGATTTGAAACTTTCCCACTGTTTTGCCAGTGCTTCGAGGTTCCGGTCGACTATTTCATAACGTTCCTCAAGCGGTGTTTTCCGCCCGTTTCGAGCCAGAAGTTTTATCATCCGTGCATAGAATGCATACAGATCACGGGATAATTCCGGTGCCGACTTCGGCGCGACAACTGCCTGCAATGCTCGCAATCGATTGACCGCAATTGCCTTTTCCTGACGTTCAAGATCGAAATGTTTTTCTTCACGGTATTGTTTGGCCGCCCGCAGATGCTGGCGCGTACGGGTGATGGCGATCACCATCATTGCAACCGGTGACGTTGTACGCAATGCATTGTTGTATTGTGCGCTTGCACCGGCAAAACGATAGGCCTGCTGTGCAGTCGTCTGCGAATGTTTATTCATCATCACCCCACAAGGCTTCAAGTTGTTCGCGCAGCAGCTGAAGCTGATACATCTTGGTTTCCAGCGCCGAGTAGCGTTCTGTCAGATCTTCGGCATAAGCCTCGGCAGCGGTTGTTACCTCGTCGATTTCATCCTCAAGATCGGATGTCTGTTCTTCGAGCCGATCGATCCGGGCGGAAATCAGGCCATCCGAACTGTTGGTATATTTGTCGAGCGCATTGACCATTTCATTGGCAAGTCCGCTGGAAATCGTAACATCGACACTTTCGGAACTGTCCCCGCCGAAATACAGCTCGACACCTTCATAGACCGACCCTTGAGCCCCGATGATATTGTTGCCGCTGATGGTGAACAGACTGGAATCACCGCCGACACTGGCCGACGTGATATTGCCGTCGGCATCAACCGCAATATCGATGGTAAAGGTGCCGGTATAGGTACCATCGGCTTCTGACACCAGCAGGTTGCCCGAACCGGTATCGGTCGACAGTGAAAACAGATCGGCAACCTCGTCAAAATTCGAAACCAGCGCATCTTCAAGTGTCTCGGAATCAATAACCAGATAGTTGCTTTCATCAAAGGTGATGCCGATCGATGACAGGGACGCATATGTGTCGCTGTCATCGGTAAAGGACAGCGCGTCATAAACCGACGAAACAACAGAACTTAAAAGTGAATCGCCAAACAGGACCGCATCCTCGCTCGCTCCTTCACCGGCCTCATAGGCCTGATTGGTGATTACGAAGCTGCGCAGTTCGTTATATGCGGTAACAAAAGCCTCGATCGCATCATAGACCGAACTCGCATCCTCATCGATTTCAAGCGTGATTTCCGTGCCTGCTTCCTCGGCATACAGATAAAGCGTGACACCATCAATCACGTCATCAACCGTGTTGCTGCTGCGCGTTACCTCGACCCCATCGACGGAAAAGATCGCCTGATCGGCTGCTACCAGTTCGTTGGCATAACTGCCATCGGCATTAATCAGACCCAGCGATGCTGCAATCGTGGTATCGGCTCCGTCTGTATCAAAGGTGATCTCCTGCCCGGTATCAATGGCCGATAGCACCAACATATATTCATCGTCGGATATCTGAAGCACACTGGCGCGTACACCGGTTGCACTGCTCTGGTCATTGATGGCATCCGCAATATCGTCAAGCGACATGTCACCGGATATCTCGATATCCGTCGCAGTATAATCATCCCCGGCCACAAGACTGAGGGTACCTGAAAGGCCTGCCGACGCCGACGCATCGGCATAGGTGTCGCCGCCCAATTTGTGAGCAGTCGCCATCTGTTTGATTTCAATCGTATAACTGCCAACAGCAGCCTCATCGTCTACCAGAACACCCAGCACATCCGATGCAGTGGTGTTGGCATCCGACGATGACAGATAGGCCGATTTCCCGACCCAGACATCGTCGCGCAGGCTTTCAAGCTCGGCCGATGCCGTCAGCGCCTCGGCAGCATCTTCCAGCGCTTCCAGCAAGTCCTGCAGATCTTCAAACGCCGCAATTTCAAGTTCAAGCTCATCAACCTCTGCCTCGATGGTGTCGGCGACTTCCATCTTTACATTATAGGCGTCTTCAACCAGTTGGGCCGTATCAAGGTCCGTCAGCCCCGAAACATAGGACGAGGATACGTAGCTCGACGAAGTAGACGAATTGACGGTCGACATCCTGCCCTTCCTTTCATGCGACACGAAACAGAACAGGGCCACCCGGCGGCTCTAAAACCGGATGACCCCACGCCGAGTTAGCTCAGCAAACGCGAGAGCTTCTCGAGATTTTCGTTGGAAACCGACAGAGCCTGGATGGCAGAATCCATCTTCACACCAAGTTCCGTCTGTTCAGCACTCAGTTCCGCGATATCGGCATCCATATAGACGCTCATTGCGGCTTCAAGGTTTGTCTGTGCGGTTTCGATGTTGCCGGACGCATAATCAAACCGCGACATCAGCGCACCGACCGTTGCGCGGCCAGAAGAAACGGTCGTAACAGCCGCCTCGATTGCCGTCAGCTCGGTCGCTGCATTGGTCGAGGACGTCAAATCACCGGCCAGGCCAAGGCTTGCTGCGTCATAGGCCTGTGCAGACAGGTCAACGGCAATTGCAGCAACACTTGAATCGGCCGAAACGGTGAAGTTCTCGTTATAGGTGCCGTCCAGCAGTGAAGTATCGAAATAGGTCGTCGAGTTGACGATAGAATCAACCTGTGCAACCAGTTCCTGATATTCCGCGTCAAGGTAGGCACGTTCCGTATCTGTCACCGAACCCGAAGATGCTTCGGATGCCAGTTCATACATACGTTCAAGAATATCGCCGATTTCCGAAAGACCGCCGTCAGCGGTTTCAAGAATGGCCGTTGCGACTTCGGCGTTATCACCAGCCTGTTCCCAAGCGGCGTAGTCAACAGACATCGCAGTATAAACGGCAAGACCCGCAGCATCATCCGATGCAGAGTTGATCGACTTGCCGCTCGACATTGCCGTCAGAACAGAAGTCATCTCGTCAGTGGTCTTGTTCAGGTTCGACACTGCCAGTGTCGCCGACATATTGGTGTTAATGCTCGCCATTTTCTGGATCTCCTATATGGAAGAATGGAACTGACATACCTGCCAACCGACCAAAACGGGCCGGTATCCATATCCACGCAGACAAGCGGCAAAACTGGCGATGCATTTGGCGTTTTTTTTCCGCACTTGCCGAAACCTGCCCCAAAATGACTGTTTTCAGCGTTTCCCAAGCGAAATTATTTGCGTTTCCGACATTAAAAAAGGCCGCCGTTGTGGCGACCTTTGCAGTGACTATCGGGTTGATTCTAATGGCGCTTGGGATCGTGAATATTGCGCCAGTAAAGCGTGATATCCTTTTCAGGTTTGCCAAAAAGATACCCTTGCGCATAGTCGAAACCGACCTTTGTCACCATTTCACGCATGGCATCGGTTTCGATCATTTCCGCCACCACTTCGACCTTCAGTTCATGACACAGATCAACCAGCGACTTCATGAACGCACGACCTTTGGATGATTTCAGGGACTGGCGGATTGATTCCCCGTCGATCTTGACATAATCGACATCGAGCGCACTCAGATACCGGAAATTCGATGCCCCGGTACCGAAATCATCCAGACAAATCTCAACGCCGAAATCCCGAAAACGTGTGATCCAGGTCGAAGCCGTATCGATGTCGGTGATTTCAGCCGTTTCGGTGATCTCGATCATCAACTGCCCCATCGTATCGCGGTTGCGTTCAAAAAGAGCAATTACCGACCGGCAGAAATCCGGATTTTCAATACTGTGGCCCGAGACGTTAACCGCAACGCGGGCATCAATACCCTCGTCCAGCTGATTGCGTATCCATTTCAGCGTCCGGCGCATCATAGCCAGATCCAGCCTGTGGATCATATTGACCTGTTCGGCAAAAGTGATCAGACGATCCGTCGGAATCAGCTTGCCTTCGTCATCATAAAAACGTGCAAGAACCTCAAAATGGTGAATTTCCGCAGATGGCAATCGCACGATCGGCTGATAAACCGCATCGAATTTCAGCCGATCGACCCGCATTCCGAAATCGCGCATGGCCGAGAATGTGTCATTTACCAGATTGGGGGCCTGTCCGATCAGGCGGGAAAATGTGAATCCGTGCTCCTGCCGGTCGCAGAACCGGCGGATGGAATAAAGCACGCCACGCGCCAGATCGCCCGGCGGGATCATCTCGGCGGTGAAATCGGTAACAGATGTCGAAATATCCACACCCTTGCCCGACGGATCGGCATCCCGTGCACAGTCGGCAATCCGGTTTTCAAGTTCGCCAACCGGCACGTCCGGCCTGTGTAACATGCCAAACTGATTGCCATTCAGGCGACCCGCGGTATCCCCGGCAACGGAGTGCGCACGCAGAAACGCACCTATACTGGCCAGCATTTCATCACGTTCGATTTGCTCCATGCGTTTGCACAATGGATCAAACGCATTCAGCGTCATCAGGGTAAATTTATGTTCTGCACCGGTTTCGCGTTGCGCCATAAGACGTTCGGTCACCACCCGGGAAAGGCTTTCCTCGTCCATCAGGCCGGTTGCATCATCGCGCTTGATCGATCGCGCCACATCATGAGGCAATGTGTTGATCGCAACGCGCAGGGCGACAAAAAAATGATCGCCAAGATCAGGAAGGAAATAACCGCTCATGGAAACCGGAGCGCTTAGCTGTTCGTCCGGGCGAATAAACCGCACCTGGATGTTGTCCATCCGGCCACGACGGCGCGCCACATACAACATTTCCTGAACCAGCGGTCTAAATTGCGGGGCCAGCACGGACTGTAAGGTATGGCCTTCGAGATCGGCTGCCGAACGGCCAATCATTCCATCTGCCGCACCGGATGCGAACACGATCCTCAGATCGTCATCCAGTTCAAGCAGAAGATCCCCCCACACAAACGCAAGTGCTGCGAAGCGGTTTCGTTCGTTGCGCAGTTCCGTCGTGCGACTTTTGAGAAGCTTTTCCAAAGGGTCCTCTTGAGCTGCCTCGAAATCCTTGCGCCTTCCTGCCCCCAATTCAGGAAGTCACATCATCCGCAAAGACGAATTCGCCTATCATCTGCATGGCACCCTTAATAACGCCTTTACAGCACCAGCAGATTTCGAACCTGGCGAACATATTTCCGGGTGCATCATGCTTCCGTAAACCGGAACATCGCCCTTGGCACCGTCACGTTCCGAACGCAGATTGATTATATCTTTGTTCGGGCGGGGCTTTTTAAACCCCAAACCCGAATTATTCGAGCCTGAAATGATTGCAAAAACCGCATGCCTACAATGATGCACTGCAAAATACGTCGCCGTGCCTTTGCAAACCGGCTGTAATCCCATAAGAAAGAACAGCCAAAAGCGTAATGACCACCGTCTGAATTCTCGTCGCCACTGCACACAACCGGATTGATTCAACATGTCGCCGATCGTTTCTGCTGCCACCGCCATGCCGCGCATTGCGCCCGACAATGTCCTGATCTTTGATCTCGACAACACGCTTTATCCGTCGGCATGTGACCTGTTTTCGCAGGTATCCAATCTGATCGGCCAGTATGTGCGCGACACATTGCACCTTCCGGCGGACGAGGCCTATGTCATCCAGAAAAGCTACTTTCATCGCTATGGCACAACGCTGCGTGGTCTGATGACCGAACATGATATTGATCCCGCGGACTACCTGAACAAGGTTCACAATATTGATCTGTCAGTGGTCGATCCTGCGCCGGAGCTGGCAGCAGCGTTGAATGCACTGCCCTGCCGCAAGGTGATTTTCACCAATGCATCACGTGGACATGCTGAACGGGTGATGGACCGCCTTGGCATTGCCAGCCATTTTGAAACCATCTTTGACATCGTTGATGCCGACTATATCCCCAAGCCTGAACGCCAGCCCTATGATCGGCTTCTTGCGCGTGATGCGATTGATCCGGCACGCGCGATCTATTTCGAAGACATGGCCAAAAACCTGCTTCCGGCCAAGGATATGGGCATGACCACCGTCTGGGTCCACACGGACGAGGAATGGGCGCAGGCCGAAAGCGATGACCCCCGGATTGATCACCAAACCGACAATCTGGTGCATTTCTTGCGCAAACTGGCCATCAGTCCGGTATAAAACCGTTCGCGAGCGAATTTGTCATGGTTCCAAGATTGAGCTCGGCCTCATGATCGGGTAATTCTTTCGCGGGTCAGGATCAGGGAACCCCTAAGTAAACTGGCGGAGTTGACTTCACTACAGGCTTTGACCATTCTCCGCCCGACATGAAATTAAAGCTGACCGCAAGGACTTCTGAAAATGGACAGAACAGAACTTGAAGGCGTGATCAACGTCGCTTGGGAAAACCGCGACGAAATCAGCTCTGCCACCCAGGGTGAAATCCGCAAGGCCGTCGACCAGACGCTTGCCGCACTTGATAGCGGTAAACTGCGTGTTGCTGAAAAAACCGATGGCAAGTGGGTTGTCAATCAGTGGGCTAAGAAGGCGGTTCTTCTGTCCTTCCGTCTCAATGACATGACCACCATTTCCGGCGGCCCCGGCGAAAACACCAACTGGTGGGACAAGGTCCCGTCGAAATTTGAAGGGTGGGGCGAGGCCGAATTCAAAAATGCCGGTTTCCGCGCCGTACCGGGCAGCATCGTGCGCCGTTCGGCCTATGTCGCACCGGGCACCGTCCTGATGCCGAGCTTTGTGAACCTTGGTGCCTACGTTGATACCGGCGTCATGGTTGATACCTGGGCAACCGTCGGCTCCTGCGCACAGATCGGTAAAAACGTTCACCTGTCTGGTGGTGCAGGTATCGGTGGCGTCCTTGAACCCCTGCAGGCCGGTCCGGTCATTATCGAAGACAACGCCTTTATCGGGGCGCGTTCGGAAATCGTTGAAGGTGTGATCGTCGAAGAAGGTGCCGTGATTTCGATGGGTGTGTTTATCGGTGCATCGACCAAGATCATTGACCGCACCACCGGCGAAACCTTTGTCGGCCGTGTCCCGGCCTATTCGGTTGTGGTTCCGGGCAGCATTCCGGGCAAAGCGTTGCCCGATGGCAAGCCGGGGCCAAGCCTGTATTGCGCGGTCATCATCAAACGAGTTGATGAAAAAACCCGTTCGAAAACCTCGATCAACGAATTGCTGCGTGACTGATTTCTGTCACCCGATTTGCCAATGATTTATAAGGGGCGAGGCGGAAAACCGTTTCGCTCCTTTTTTGCTCGTCAAATGTTTCCAGTGAAACATTGATAATGGGATGCAAATCCTCGTCCATCATCACGAAGCCAAGAGAATATCAAATGTCCGCCGCCCTTGACCTTGCCCAGTCCCTGATCCGCTGCCCGTCCGTCACGCCTGCGGATGCCGGTGCCCTTGATGTGTTGCAGGCTGCCCTTGAAGCACGCGGCTTTGAGTGCAAACGCAAAGTATTTCACGAAGACGGCTGGGATAGCATCGACAACCTTTATGCCCGGCTGGGAACCAAAGGGCGCAATTTCTGTTTTGCCGGACATACTGATGTGGTTCCGGCGGGCGATGTCGCGGCCTGGACGGTTGATCCATTTGGTGGCGAAATCAGGGATGGCCGTCTGTTTGGACGCGGCGCGGTTGATATGAAAACCAATATTGCCTGTTTCGTTGAATCCGTTGATGCCTTTTTGGCAGCCCATCCCGATTTTGACGAGAGCATCAGCTTCCTGATTACCGGCGACGAAGAAGCCGATGCGGTGAACGGCACGATCAAGCTTCTCGACTGGTGTGACAAACATGGCGAGAAACTTGATGTCTGCCTTCTGGGGGAACCGACCAATCCAACATATCTGGGCGAGATGATGAAAGTCGGTCGCCGCGGTTCCATTACCGGCTGGCTGACGATCTATGGCGCACAGGGGCATGTTGCCTATCCGCATCTGGCCGATAATCCTGTACCACGCATGTTAAAGGTCCTTAATGCCCTTACCACGCACGAACTCGATAAAGGCACTCCGCATTTCCAGCCAAGCAATCTGGAAGTCACTACCATTGATGCCGGAAATCCCGCGACCAACGTAGTGCCGTCGAAGGTCAGTGCCGCATTTAATATCCGTTTCAACGACCTGCATCAGGGTGTCGATCTGGAAAAATGGATCCGTGAAACCTGTGCCGCACATGCCGGTGCCCATGACCTTAAAGTCAAGATTTCCGGCGAGGCGTTTGTATCCGAGCCCGGCAAGCTTGCAGCCCTGATTTCCGATGCCTCGGAAAAGGTCACGGGCCATCGACCGGATATGAGCACCACGGGCGGCACATCGGATGCCCGCTTTATCCACAAATATTGCGAAGTCGCGGAATTCGGTCTGGTAGGTCAAAGCATGCACAAGGTCGATGAGCATGCCATGGTCGAAGACATTGAAAAACTGGTCGTGATTTACGCCGATATTCTTTCAGGGTACTTTGTGAAAGTCTGATAAAGGCCGGACAGATTTAAACGGATCGGGGGATCAGGGAAATGTCAGAAACACCAAAGGCAGCAACCAGTTCAATTCGGATTGCCAAAGGTGACATTGTCCCGAAAATCGTCCTACCCGACACCGCTGGACAACCGACCGACCTGACGGATCAGCTGATCGCGGGAAACACACTTGCGCTTTGGCTGCTAGATGACAAACCGACCAAGGAAACATGGCAGGAAATCGACCGGTTTCTCAATCAGGTCACGGGTTGCGAAACTCTGACTTTTCTGATCATCGGTGGCAAGAAAAGCCCTAGGAAAGCCGCGAAATCAAACGCCAAAGCAACGGAGCTTTATGACGCGGAAAACGCGGTCAAAAAGCTGTTTGGCGTTACTGGTTCCTCAATGCTTCTGATCGATCCAAATCATCGGCTGGTGTTCAATGCATCGTTTGCGGATGTTGATGACGGCATTGACGTTTGCAAGGCAATTCACGCCGCAAGTAAATCCGATGTGGTCAATCGTCAGGCGCCGGTGATGTTGCTGCATGACATTTTGGAGCCCGAACTCTGCGATGCCCTGATCACCTATTGGGAGGCCGGGGAAAAACGGGCGGACGGCGTGTCCCAAGGGGCAGCAAACAGCAGCACGGCAAAATCCGATATCAAGAAACGCAACGATGTTGTCCTTTTGGATGAAATGCTGTTCGAGAAAGTCAAAACCCGTATCGTTACGCGCGTCATTCCGGAACTATTCAAGGCCTTCCAGTTCAGAACGGCCAGCATGGAAGCCCTGCGCATCGGGTGTTATGACGCAGCCGATCAGGGCCATTTTGGCCGCCATCGGGATAACCGCACTGCGTTTACAGCTCATCGGCGATTTGCCGTATCACTAAACCTGAACCCGATCACATATGAAGGCGGGCAGGTCCGGTTTCCGGAATATGGCCGCAGCCTTTATGCACCACCTGCCGGAGGTGCCGTGATCTTTTCCTGTTCGCTGCTGCATGAAGCAATGCCGGTGACCCAAGGCCGCCGGTTCGGAATTTTCACCTTTCTGACCGACGAAGCCGGCGCAATCGCGGAACAAAAAATGATCGCCCAACGCCAAGGCCAGATTGCCCCACTTGCGATGAAACGCTAATCGGCTGATCGATCGTTAGATAGGGCTTTCAGCGGATTGGCGCGCAGCATTCCCCACGCTTTCTTGTGGTGATTTGAGCCGTGGCACGGTTTTTCGCACGGAGTTCAGGATCAGCTCGGCCGTTTCGTCATCAACAGCCCGGCCAAGCACCATCGCACCTACCATCATTGAGAGCATCGCGGTTGCATTGATGCGGTGTTCCTTACCGATTTCATCAAGTGGCGGACTTTCAAACCAGGCATTGGCTTCTTCGCGGGTCATCGGTGCCATGCCCCGTTCCTCAAGGGCCAGTTTCGCGGCAAGCTTGCCGCATGCCCCGCGAATAACCTTGGAAAAAGCCTTCTGTGCACGTTCGCCCGAACGGGCAACTTCGGTTGAGAGTGTTGGTAATGCACACCCCTTTCCGGGGTGATGCAGATGCTGATTGGACAGATAAAGCTCCGCAAAGGTAGTGGTCCAATCAAGTCCGAATTTTTCGGCCTTGCGCAAACGCGACAGGACCGGTTCGCCAAGAAGATCAATGCCGCTTTCGACGGTAGCGACAAACAGGTCTTCCTTGTTTTTGAAATGGGCATAAAACCCGCCGCGCGTGAGCCCGGCATCAGCCATCACCTGATCAATGGTAACATTTTCATAGCCGACCGTTTTGAAAAGCTTGGCCGCCGAGCGGATGATTTTTTGCCGCGTCTTTGGCTTGTGGTCCGGACTGTAAGGCATGCTTTGGCTCCAATTGGTGTGGCTGGAAACAAGGCTCGCACATTTTTATAATATGTTCTTGAACATATTATGTGGTCCGCAATCCTGTTGGCAAGTTTCGCGCGTCAAAGCCCTGTTTTGGTTTCATGCGCGTATCACAGATGCAAAGGATTTTGCGATGTCCGAGGTGATTATTTACGGCATGCCGCGCAGCAGCCTGTCGCGCACTGTCCAGATTGCCTGTATCGAGAAAGAGATTTCGTTCGCGTTTCGCACCAAGGGCATTCAAACCCCCGGCTCATCCCCTACGCCCGAATTGCTGCGTTTCAACCCGTTTGGCAAGATACCGGTTTTGGTACATGACAGTCTGGTACTGTACGAAACAGCCGCGATCTGCCGATATATTGACGATGCCTTTGACGGACCGCTGTTACGCCCCGTGCGTCATGACAAGGTCGCGCATATGGAACAATGGATCAGTGTCGCGCTTACGCGGCTTGATCCGCATATCCTGCGGCAATTTGTCATCCCGATGGTCTTTGCCGATGAAGAACAGCGCAACGATCCGGGCTTTGCCACACGCATGAGCCGCATTGGCGACCTGATTGCCGGCGACCTAAAGGTACTTGATCCGCATTATGCCGATGGCTGGTTGTTCGGTCCGCGCTTTACCATTCCCGATATGCTGATCATGCCGATGATCCAGTATCTGAAAGCAATGCCCGGCGGACCGGAAATTCTGGCAGCAGTCCCGAATATCAATGCCGCTTTCAACAATTTTCAGGCCCGCCATTCAGCCGCCGCAACTGATCCGTTATTGCCCGACCGGATTTTAAGGTCGGCATAGGGACACCTAACCATCTTTTTCTTTTCGCCGATGCGCTACCTGGATCGCGCATCGGTTCTTGCAGCCGCCCCGATCAGGATACGCCAATATGCCTTCCGATGATGGGGCGGCTGTTTTTTAATTCCACGGATGGAATCAGGGCTTCCACGTAATCGGAATATATCCCGGCAGGGCCGCAATTCGGTCAAGCCATGCAAGGATGCCCGGATAGATCGACAGATCGATATCCCCCTCTTCGGCAACGTGGGTGTAGGCGTAAAGGGATATATCGGCGATGGTCAACGCATCCCCCACCAGCCAGTTATGCCCCGACAGGCGTTTTTCCATTAGATCAAGCGCCTTTTTCGCACCTGCACGCTTCATCGGCACGAGAATATCGGCATGTTCGGGCATGCCCTTGATCCCGACCCATGACCGCAAAACGGCAATTGTCGGTTCGTGATCATATTGTTCAAAGAACAGCCATTGCATGACCTCGGTACGTTCCCACGCATCGGTCGGCAAATAGGGCGTTCCTTCGGCAAGGTGGATCAGAATCGCATTGCTTTCGGCCAGAACCCGACCATTGTCGAATTCCAGCGCCGGGATTTTGCCATTGGCATTGATCCGCGACAGAAATTCGGGCGTGCGGGTTTCACCCTTGGTGATGTCATGCTCGACCAGATCAAACGGTTTGCCGAGAAGGGTTAACAGCAAACGGATTTTGTAACCATTTCCCGAAGGTAAAAAATCATGAAGGATCATTTCGATATTCCTTTGGCACTTGCAAACAGCAATGGCCGGCCAGCGCAGATAATTGGCGCTGGTCGACTGGCAAACAATCGAATAGTTTTGACCAGACAGTTCAAATTTATTGATCATTATTTCTGATCAAAGGATGTTTCATGGATTCCGATCTGCTTCGAAGTTTTGTTGCGTTTGCCGAATGCGGCAGTTTCAATCGTGCGGCAGACCGAATAGGTCGCACCCCGTCGGCCTTTTCCATGCAGATGAAACGACTGGAAGATATTGTTGGCAATACACTGTTTGAACGGGAAGGCCGCAATGTTCTATTGACGGCCGATGGCATCACTTTTGTCGGATATGCAAGGCGTATGCTGTCTCTGCAGGACGAGGCCATGGGAAAGATGCGCGGGCAGGATAGCAGCCGTCCGATCCGGATCGGATGCCCGGACGATTACACCCAGAAAATCCTGCCGGTGGTACTGCGCGCCATACGCAAGACCTATCCCGATGCCAAATTCTTTATTTCCGTCAATCCGACGATATTGCTCCACCGGATGCTTGATCAGGGCGAACTTGATATATCCATCATCAGCCGATCAGAAAAAGGCGAAGAGGGATATTTCCTGCGCCATGAACCCGGTGTCTGGGTTTCGTCGCCGATCCACAGACAACATCTGGCGAACCCACTATCGCTTGTTCTGCCTGCCGAAGATTGCAAATTCCATGCTTGGGCGATTGATGCCATTTCAAAGGCGGATCGTCCTTTTACCCTGTTTGCAACGACCAGACAGGCGGCATCGTTACTGCATCTGGTGCGTGACGGACTTGGCGTAGCAGCACTTGCCGCGGCAAGTGTCACGGATGAGTTTCAGATTCTTGAAAGTCGCGACGGTTTCCCGCCATTACCCGCGGTCGGGGTAGCCCTGATGCTGTCGGATGCGTCGCATCCGCTTGTGGATCGGCAGCTTGCCGCAACGATCCAGAGTTTTGTGAGCGAATATATCAATGATGATAACTTGACCATCCGCGCAACCGGCTGATTGAATAGGGGATAGAGAAAAAAGGGTCGCCGGAGTTTCAATAAATGACGAGTTTGGCAGCAAAGGTCGATGCGCTTCTGGCGCAGGAGAAGTGGCACGAAGAACGCAAAGCGCTAAGATCAATCATTCTTGAATGTGGACTGACCGAAGATGTCAAATGGGGCAACCTTTGCTACACGTTCGAGGGTAGCAATATCCTGATGATTTACGGGATGAAGGATGATTGTGCGCTTGGATTTTTCAAGGGTGCACTGATGGATGATCCAGAGGGTATCCTTGCCAAACCGGGCGAAAATTCGCAGGCCATGCGCCGCATTCATTTCGCTTCGGTTCCAGAAATAACTGCCAAAGAAAACATTCTGAAGGCCTACATAAAGGCAGCAATCGCCGTAGAGAAATCGGGACTCAAGATCGAGTTCAGCGAAAAGAACAAGCTTGAACTTCCGGCAGAGCTTCTGAAAAAATTTGTCGAAAATCCAGATCTAGAACGTGCTTTCAATGCACTGACACCGGGTCGGCAACGGGGATACAACCTTCATTTTTCCGGTGCCAAACAATCGGCCACGCGCACATCCCGAATCGAGAAATGTGTGCCGCGCATTATGGAAGGGAGAGGCCTTCAGGATCGTTAGGCATAACAAGATGACTTGACCGGACAACGGGCAAACTGTTTGGATGCGCGTCCCGTGACCACCTTAACCTTACTGGATGCCATGACTACCAAAGCGCGCCTGAATATCTGCACGACCTGCACTGCTTCCTCGGCCGAAGGAGCTACCGATCCCCGTCATGGCCGGGAGCTGTTTGATAAAATGGTCGAAAGCTGTGCCAAGCAAGATATGCCATTTGATATCAGAGCCGTCGAATGCCTGACCAATTGCAAATCGGGCTGCTCAGTTGCGCTTAGCGGGCCGGGTAAATGGGGATATGTTTATGGCAATCTTGATACCGGCATGATCGACGATCTTTGCGAACTCGGCCGTCGCTATGCCGGGACAAATGACGGTATCGTCCCATGGCGCGAACGACCTGAAAGTCTGCGTCGCAACGTTATCGCGCGTATTCCGCCGCTAGACTGAATATCATGAAATTCACCGCGGAAAGATCACGGTTTGGAAAGGTTCTGATGCAATTCGCGCCAGTTCTTCGCAATATTTCCACTGGTGTGCAGAACGCGAATCAGGTCATTGAACTCGTTGACCGGGATCACCGATTTTTCTGACATCACAGAAACCAGATCATAGCTTGAATCGGGTTTTGGCCCGATGAATACCTGTTCAGCGAGTTCAGGCTGCGCCTGAAAGGTTCGGGCAAGAAATCCTGCGGAAACGATACCAACATCGCCAGAACCAGACAGCAATTCTTCCAGTACCTGCTGTTCGTTGTAAAGCAGCGAAACATTGAAATTGTCGCGAAGATAATCCGGGTTGGAATTGAAGCCGGAAAATCCATAATGGAAACCCAGCACGCACAGAATATTGCGCGAGGTTACCTCGTCGAACCAGCTTGGCCCGGGAATGTCCCTTCTCCGTGCGACATACAGGTCATGTTCCGTCACGATTGGATCGGAAAACACAACATTCTGATCGTCCCATTCCCAATCGGAACTTTCGAGCAGAACCATATCGAACATGCCCGCAGCCAGATCTCTGTATCGACGGCGCGAGGATGTTTCGACAAGTTGAAAAAAATAGGTTGATTGGATCGCGTTCAGAGCCGCGATCAGTTCGGGCGCAAATCCGGCTGGTTGATCGCCGTCATAAAAATAGACAACGCCATATTCATAGCTGCCTACCCTGACATTTATCGGATCCTTTGCTTTGGCATCTGCTGAAAAGGCAATCGCCAAGCATGCCGATCCCATCAGATTGCCAAACCACCGAAACATTTGCTTCATCCGAAGACTTATCCTTTCTCCCACCCGTTTATTGACCGAGATGCAACGGCATTCCAAACCATCACAGTACGGTGAATACTTCTCTATATGCGTCCTTCGCACCAGTTTTCCAGAAGGTAGCGCGCAATAGAAATGGGACGGGGAAGATTGACGCCTTTTTCCGGCAGGGCGGCAACCTCGTCGCGATGCACCCACATCGCGAATTCAATTTCCTTTTCATCAATGACGATGTCGGTCGTTTCTGCCTCGGCGATAAACCCAAGCATCAAGGATCCGGGGAAAGGCCATGGTTGAGATGCAATATAGCGTGCACGTTTGATGCGTATCCCGACTTCTTCGAAGACTTCGCGCGCAACGGCCTGTTCAAGCGTTTCACCCGGTTCGACAAACCCGGCAAGCACGGAAACGGTACCGGGGAGGAATTGCGGGGAACGTGCCAGCAAGACATGGTCATTGTGATGGATCAGCATGATTACCGCCGGATCAGTCCGCGGAAAATGTGGGGTACCGCACTCCGGGTTACTGCATTGCAGGCGGTAACCGGCTTCCATCACCTGATTGGGATGCCCGCATACACCGCAAAACTGATGTTTCTGATGCCAGTTGAAAATGGCGCGGGCCTGGGCCGCAAGGGCGGCCTCGTCTTCGGAAAGAGCTGCCATACGGCTACGCATATCGCCAAACCCGCCACCCAATCGACGAATGGCATCATCGCGATCAGAAATGATTGGCGCGATATCAATCGCGATGACGGCCTCTCCGCCATGTCGACCGATATAGATCCAATTTGCCCGTTCGATTTCAAGATCAAGATACGGCAAGGCGGGACCTCCGACGACAACAAGCTCGTGCTCGTTCATGTCTTCGGGCCACGCAAACAAAGGGTCGCCAGCATGGCAGATCAGAATTTTAACGCTTTCCTCGGCCAGCAGCAGTTCACGCCAGTTTTCCCGGGTGCGCAACCGGGCATCGCGATCCAGATCGGTTGCTTCGTAAAACAGCCTGTCCATTTCGGGGCAATTCCTTGTTTGGTGCCGCCAGAAGCGGGACCGAGTCCCGGTATTCGACATGGCGGATCAGCATATTCAAGTGACGGGCACCGACATTAACCCGACCAAACCCGCCATCAAAGCCACGATCACGCGATTTATGAAAAAATCAAAGCCGGGCCTTGCGTTTTATGGTTCCTTGCGCGATATAGGGGGCGAGAGGCTGGCCGTGGACGGACCGCTCGCCAACCCGGTCAGGACCGGAAGGTAGCAGCCGTAACGAGTTTTTCCGGGTCGCGGTTCAGTCTCTCACCCTTTGCATCCCCCAAAATCACACGTTTCCGCCATGCTTTGCAGCATCCTGCCTGCCATGGAATTTTGTGTGGGAAATTTCCCACTTGGTCTTTCCCATGCGGGGACGAAGCTGCTAAAACCAAAGCACATTGAAACATGCCGGACCGGATGAATGACGGATCAGATCGACAGCACCGAAACGTCAGCACCAGAAACGCCCGAGGCTGAGGCGCCAGAGCTTGATATGGAACAGGAACCCGCCGCGGCGGCACCCGTCTCTGCGCCTGCCGCAAAGGCCGAAGAAGCGCCCAAAAGCGAATATCAGGTTCTTGCCCGCAAATATCGCCCGAAAACCTTTGACGAGCTGATCGGTCACGGGCCGATGGTCAAGACGCTGTCGAACGCGCTTGAAAGCGGTCGTCTGGCGCATGCCTTTGTTCTGACCGGGGTGCGCGGGATCGGTAAAACCACGACCGCCCGTATCATTGCGCGCGCGCTGAACTGCATCGGGCCGGATGGCAAAGGCAATGCCACCATCGAGCCATGCGGTGTTTGCGAACATTGCCGCGCGATTGCCGAAGACCGTCATGTCGACGTTCTGGAAATGGATGCCGCGTCACGTACCGGTGTTGACGATATTCGCGAACTGATCGAAGGCGTTCGTTATCGCCCGACATCGGCCCGCTACAAGATTTACATCATCGACGAAGTGCACATGCTGTCGAAAAGTGCGTTTAACGCGCTTTTGAAAACGCTGGAAGAACCGCCGGAGCATGTGAAATTCATCTTTGCGACCACCGAAATCCGCAAAATTCCGATTACGGTCCTATCGCGTTGCCAGCGTTTTGATTTGCGCCGGGTTCAAACCGACGAACTGGCCGCCCATTACAAACGCATCGCCGACCTTGAACATGCTGATATCGAGGACGAGGCGCTTGCCCTGATTGCGCGTGCTGCCGATGGATCGGTTCGCGACGGCATGAGCCTTCTGGATCAGGCGATTTCGCATGGTGCAGGCAAAGTCACGACCCAGCAGGTCCGCGATATGCTGGGCCTGTCCGACAGGTCGCGGATTTTTGATCTGTTTGATCAGACCATGAAGGGCGAGATCAACGAAGCACTGGAATTGCTGGGTGCGCAATATGCGCTAGGCGGCGATCCGGCGGTGATGTTGCAGGATATGCTTGACCTGACCCATTGGCTAACACGGGTGAAGCTGTCGCCCGAGGCGGCAAATGATCCCGGCGTGTCGCAGATCGAACGCGATCGCGGCAAGGAAATCGCCGCCAAGCTTGCCATGCCGCAGCTGACCCGCGCATGGCAGATGCTGCTTAAAGGGCTGGAAGAAACACGTATCGCGCCAAGCCCGATCCAGGCCGCCGAAATGATCCTGATCCGGCTGGCTTATGCCGCCGAAATGCCGCCCCCGGGCGATCTGATCAAGAAACTGCGCAGTGATCTGAATAAATCCAGCAATGCCCCGCAAGGCGGGGGTGGTGGCAATGGTGGTGGCGGACCGGGTCCGCGCATGCAGGTGGTTAATGGCGGCGGTGCCGCGGTTGCCCATGCGCGTCCCGATCCACTGGGCGAGCCCGAACAGGCCCCGCAGCAGGCTTATGCCAAGCTGCCCGAAACCTTTGCCGAAGTTGCCGAATTGCTGTCGAAAGAGCGCGAAACAACAGCGCTTGCGATCCAGCTTAAAAATTATATGCATCTGGTGAAATATGAACCGGGCCGCATTGAATATCGTCCTGCGCGCGGCGCGCGTGCGGATTTGGCAAGCCAGTTGATCAAGACCCTGAACAATCTGACCGGTCATCGCTGGATGGTCAGCGTTTCGGAACGCGAAGAAGGTGCGCCGACGCTTAAGGAACAGGAACTTGAGGACCTTGAGCAGCGCAAGGCGGATGCATCGCTTGATCCGCTGGTCAAGGCGATCCTTGATGGGTTACCCAAGGCAAAAATCGTTGCCGTCCATCTGCCACCGGGACAGGAAGAAACCGAGGGCGAGCAGGATGACAGCGGTTCCGTTTACGATGATGCGTTTTATCTCGAAGGAGACGACGAGCTATGAAGAACCTTGCAGGGATGCTGAAACAGGCCCAGCAAATGCAGTCCAAAATGCAGGAAATGCAGGAAGGACTTGTGGCACTTGAAATCGAAGGCCAGTCCGGGGCGGGCATGGTCAAGGTCATGCTGAACGGTAAGGGCGAGATGCGTGGCCTGAAACTCGACAAAAGCATCGTCGATCCCGAGGACACCGAAGTTCTCGAAGATCTGATCGTTGCCGCCTATAACGATGCCAAGGTCAAGGTCGAAGCCGCCGTCCAGGACAAGATGAAGGACGTCACCGGCGGGCTCAACCTGCCCGAAGGTTTCAAACTTCCGTTCTGATCGGCAAAACCAATATCAAATTGCGGTCATGCCGCATAAATCAAAGGGTGGCATTGCGCCGCCCTTTGTTTTTGATACAAGCTACCAGAGACACCAATCAAAAGATCAACCGCAAGACGGGACCATCATGAACGGACGGGAAATCGAAAATCTGATCAAGCTTCTGTCACGCCTACCGGGGCTTGGCCCGCGGTCAGCACGGCGTGCGGTTTTGCAGATGCTCAAAAAGCCCGAAACCCTGATGATCCCGTTGTCCCACGCACTGGAAGAAACCGCGAATGCCATGACCAATTGCGGCATTTGCGGCAATATTGATGTTGTCGATCCGTGCCATATTTGTGCTGATCGCAATCGCACCCACGATGCGATTTGCGTGGTCGAGGAAGTTCAGGATCTTTGGGCGCTGGAACGTGCCGGGGCGTTCAAGGGGCAATATCATGTTCTGGGTGGGACATTGTCGCCGCTTGATGGGGTCGGGCCAGATGATTTGCGCATCGATCAACTGATTGAACGGGCACGTGACGAGGCTGTGACGGAAGTAATCCTTGCCACCAATGCCACGGTCGATGGCCAGACCACCGCACATTACATTACCGAACGCCTGATCGAAACCGGGGTCAAGGTTACACGCCTGGCGCACGGGGTCCCGGTTGGCGGCGAACTTGATTACCTTGATGACGGCACGCTGGCCGCAGCCCTTCGATCACGCAGCGCAGTTTGATCGCAAACCGTTCATGAAAACAGAAAGGCAGCATTCAATGCTGCCTCAGGATGTTGATAAATATGCCTTTTCGGTCACGCAGAGCATCGACCGGGAACTTTTTCCGGCTTTTTTGAAAAAAGTTCTTGATTTGTTCTTTTGGTTGTGGCATAAAGATAAAGTCAACAGGACAAATAGGTCCAGAGACAAAACCCGCAAAGCGTGATCCGCTTTTGCGGGTTTTTGCGTTTCGGGCGGCAAAACAGGAATGAGACGATGACAGGGCAGCGATCTGACGGGATGAAATGGCGGGGGCGGCGTCGCCAAAGGAGCATCACTGGCGCATGGAAAAGTCATTACGGCGGTGGTGCGTCCGGGCCGTGAGGCCATGCGATATTTACGAAAACGGGTGTATATCATGACGGGAGAGATGTGTCCCTGGGGCAAGGGTGTTTGTTCGGGGCTGGGATAGCCGGGGCGAGGTGAAGCTGGTTAGGTCCAGCTCAGTCCAGTCCGGGTCCAGTTCGGGGCCAGTCCGGTCAGTGAAGCGTGACAATGCCGAGAATCAGCGGGCCCGAATTGCGCCCGGATTGGATCGGCACGGGATCGGCTGGCCGGGTTGCCTGGGTGGCTGGCGGGGAGCGGCTGGCAGGATCGGTTGTCAGCGGGCCGATGGTGCGTCGGACATGCCGAAAGGCCGGTCATCGATGGCGGGATTTGTGTGCCTGCCATTCGGCAACGCTGTGGCCCTTGGGGTGAGGTGCGTTTTGGGGCAACCGAGAGCGAGCGTCATTCGGGGCAGCGGGGGCCGTCCGGGACGTGGTCCGTCCGGTCGGTGGCGTTTGGCGATGCCGGGGGCAGAGGGGTTGGTTGGCTGGCGGGATTGGTTTGGCGATTGACCAAAACCGTCATTCCGGGCGAAGCGCAGCGCAGACCCGGAATCCATGCCCCGTTGAAAGAGACTGGATTCCCGCCGTCGCGGGAATGACGATCTGGTTGGGAGGGCTTTGTCAGCGGCCCGTGGTTGGCTGACGGGGTTGGCTTTGGCGATTGATCAAAATCGTCATTCCGGGCGGAGCAGAGCGCAGACCCGGAATCCATGCCCTGTTGCAGGAGACGGGATTGCCGCCCCGCTTTCACGGGGGCAGGCTTTGCGGGAATGATGATCAGATCGGATCAGCAGTCCGAGGCAGCATTCAATGCTGCCTTTGTTGTTTCGGACCCGGGTACCATCACCCTATTTGGTCTGAGAAATTTTTTCCGCAGCCAGACGTGTTGCCAGTTCATAGCCATAGGCACCGGCACCTGCCATCACGGCATTGGCAACCGGGCTGATCCAGCTGTGATGGCGGAATTCTTCACGGGCATGCGGATTGGAGATATGCAGCTCGATGATATATCCGTCGAATGTTTTCAGCGCGTCATGGATGGCGGCCGATGTATGGGTATAGGCCCCGGCATTGATGATGATCGCAGCCGATTTTTGCCGTGCATCATGGATGAAATCGACAATGCTGCCTTCGTGACTTGACTGTTCAAACCGGACAGAAACCTCCAGCGTCTCGGCAAGGGATGCGCATTTATCCGCGATACTTGCCAAAGTGTCATAGCCGTAGATTTCCGGCTGACGCTGCCCCAGAAGGTTAAGGTTCGGGCCGTTAATGACAAGAATTTCCGAAACGCTCATGGTTTCCTTATCCCCTGAAATAGTTCGTTATTTCGACGTCTGACTGCGCCGGTTCATACGGGTTTGCGATGCCAGCCGGATCGGTGCATTGGCCGCGCCAAACCCGCGATAGTCGCGACGTTCGACCAGTTCAAAGAAGAACCGGTTGGCGAAGGTCTTGGTATAGACCTGAAAATACTCGCCGTCATCATCACGATCATAAAGGATGTTGGCAGCTTTCAGTCGATCCAGAAGATCGGGATCAAGCCCAAAGCGCGCCTCGATGTCATCATAGTAATTTTCCGGTATTGGCAGAACTTCAACACCATTTTTCCGGCAAAAATCAACACTGGCAAAAATATCGCCACTTGAAAGTGCGATATGCTGGACGCCGCTTCCAAAGAATTCGCTTAGGAATTGTGAATGCTGGGTATGGGGGCTTTGCGATCCGTTCAGGATCAGCCGCACCCCGCCATCATCACCCTGAACCACCTGACTTTGCACCAGACCACCGGGATCGGGCACATCCACTGTTGGCATTTTGCCAAGGTCAAAGATCGACGTGAAATACAGCACCCAGGTCAGCATTTCCTCGTACTGCATCGAATAGGACACATGATCAACAGCCTTCAGGCTGGCGTCATTTGCCGGTTTGTCGGCAGTTTTCGATGCTTCGAACTCGACATCCCAGATGCGCGCCAGTTCGCTTTGATCATCAAGGAAATAAACCAGACTGCCGCCCACACCGCGAATGGCGGGCATTTCGATCTCGCCCGCCCCCACCGGCTGGGTAAAGGGCGACGCCAGCAACGATTGTGCGCGTTTAAGCGATGCATTTGCGTCATCAACCTTAAGCCCCACCGCACAAACCGACGGGCCATGCACGATGTTATAGGAATGCGCAAAGCCATCCTTGTCACAATTGATGACAAGATTGATATTGCCCTGCTTCCACCATGTGACGGCCTTGGATTTGTGGCTGCCGCGTTTTTCAAAGCCAAGCCCGACAAACAGGGCGGCAAGTTTTTCGGCGTTTTCTTCTTCGACCGCGAATTCAACAAACTCGACATTGCGGGCATGCGCCTTTGGCGGCAGGGCAACCGCCTTTTCCCCAACTTTTACACCATCAATGCCATCCCCCAGATAAATCAGCGAACGCAAGCCATCCTTGGCAACGTTTTTGGTCGAGCTTGACCGGAACTGGTCATTGAAGATTTCAAGTGATAGCGGCCCGTCATACCCGGTTTGCGCCAGATTGCGCATGAAGTCATCGAGCGGAAAATCGCCCTGTCCGGGGAAACACCTGAAATGGCGGCTCCAGGATAACGGGTCCATTTCGAGGATCGGTGCATCGGCAACCTGCACAAGAAAAATCCTGTCGCCGGGGATCGATGCAATCGCATCAAGCGGTACCTTGCGTGCCATGATATGGAAGGTATCAAGCACCAGACCGACATTGGGGTGATTGGCCCGCCGCACCACTTCCCAACTATCTCGATAATCACTGATATGCTTGCCCCAGGACAGGGCTTCGAATGCGATGCGAAGCCCGCGCTTGGCCGCGCGGTCGCCAAGTTCGGCCAGATCCTTTGCCGCACGGTCAAGCCCGCCCAGCGAATGCGGCGATACGTTCGAACATACCATCAAAAGATCGGTACCCAGTTCTTCCATCAGGTCGAACTTGCGTTCCGCACGCTCAAAGGCCCGGGTGCGCTGGGGTTCGGGCATGCCTTCAAAATCGCGGAACGGCTGGAATGTTACCAGTTTCAGACCAAGGTCTCGGATGGTCTTGCCGACATCTTCGGGGGAGCCATCAAAGGTCAGCAGATCATTTTCAAAAATCTCGACCCCGTCGAAGCCAGCGGCAGCAATGGCATCAAGTTTTTCCTGAAGATCGCCCGATAGCGATACGGTCGCGATGGAAGTCAGCATTTTATCCCTCCGGGATGGTCGTGGGCATCATGGCGCACAGGTTCGGAAGGATGTCCGGGCGGAAACCACCCGGCAAGATCATGCGATCAGTCCTGCGAACGGCGCCGATAGGTTTCAATGTGGTCGGTCAGTTTTGCCAGCGCGGCATTCTTGTCGCGCGCCAGCGCCAGATCACAGATGCTGCGATGTTCATCGATGATGTCTTCGGCACGGAAACCATGCGTTTTCAGTTCGATCACCACATAGCGGCGGAACTGGTCAAAGATTTCGCGATGCATCCGCATATGCAGATCTGATCCGCAGGCCGAAATCAGTGCCTGATGAAATTCGCGATCATACTGGCTCCAGCGGACGGTCAGTTCACGGCTATCCTCGGTCAGCATTCGTTTTTCGATCGCCGAAAGTTTGTGATGGGCGGCGGCAACGCGGCCCTCCCACTCGACATCCCCGGCATCGATAGATTTCCCAAGCCCATCTGTTTCAAGCAGCAACCGCATCGCGGTCAGTTCCTTGAAATTCGAGGGCGATGTTTCGACAACCCGAAAACCTTTCTGGCCTTCGACAAAAACAAATCCCGACGCGACAAGACGGTTCAGCACTTCGCGGAGCGTATTGACGCCGGCATTATAACGGTCACGCAGCGCATCAAGCTTCAGCTTCACGCCCGGCTGGAGTTCGCCATACAGGATGTCATCGCGAATTTCGTTATAAACTGTCTCGGCAACTGTGCTGCTCATGGACTTTCCCCTTACCCCGTCAATGCCTCGGGATAGGCATTGAAATATTCGATCCGGGCAGCATCACCGTCGATCTGCGCACCGCTGAAAACCTCGAATGCTTCAATACCCTGAAAAAAGAACAGTTCAAAGCCGGTCATGACAGAAAGCCCCGCCTTTTGCGCGGAATGAAGGAACGCGGTTTCAACCGGTGTATAAACCGCGTCAAACGCCCATTTCTGTCCGCCCAGCAAAGCAGCATCAATCGGACTGCCCGGATACTGGTTCATGCCGACCGGGGTGCAATTGATCAAGCCGTCCGCATTGCGGATCGCATCGGAAAGATCGGCCTCCGCAATAAAGGCAACGTTGGCCCCGCCGGCCTTCAGGGTCGCAACCAGTTCATGACCGCGGTCGGCATCCTTGTCATGAATAAGGATGCGGTCCGCGCCAAGCCCGTGCAATCCGAAGGCAGCCGCAAGGCCAACGCCACCAGCCCCCATCTGTAATACCGTCCCCGGTGCCTGATCGCCAAACTGCCCGCGATAGCCGCGCATGAAACCGACATAGTCGGTATTGTCCCCGCGCCAGCCATCTTCGCGGAACACCACCGTATTCACCGCACCAAGGGCTTCGGGAAGACGTTTACGGCGCTGGATCAGCTTGCGGGCTTCGGTTTTGTAGGGGTGGGTGACATTCACCCCGGCATAACCGGCCTTGGCACAGACTGTTAGCTGCCCGATCAGATCAAAATCGGCGATCTTTTCACTGTCGAGATAATCATAGGTCACTTCAATTCCGCACATCCGGCCAAGCAGGACATGCAGTCTGGCCGATTGGCTACGCGATATGCCTTTACCGATAAGACCGAGTTTCAACATGGGGCGAAATCCTAAAATCCGAACAGGTTGGGCATAAAGGTGACGAGCTGCGGCACAAAGGTGATCAGGATCAGAACCGCCAGTTCCACGAGGAACAGCGGCATGATTGATTTGATCATCCGGGCCATACCGACATTGGCGATGGCATCCGCAACAAACAGGCAAAGCCCCATCGGCGGTGTGATCAGACCGATCATCAGGTTAAAGATCACGACGATGCCGAAATGGGTCGGATCAATACCAAGGCTGATCGCTATCGGATGGAGGATCGGCACCAGAACCAGCATTGCGGCAATGCCTTCAAGCACGAGCCCGACAGCAAGCAGCATGATGTTGATCAGGATCAGGAACATCGCCGGGCTGTCGACATAGCCAAGAACGAATGAACTGACAGCCTGCGGAATGCCCGCAAAGGTCATGAACCAGTTTGCCGCCGCAACCGATCCCATAATGATCAGGATGCTTGATGAATCGCGCATCGAATTGGCGAAAATGCCCGGCAGTTCCGATGGTTTGAGTTCACGGAAAACGAACAGCCCGACAACCAGCGCATAAAACACGGCAAAGCTTGCGGCTTCGGTCGGAGTGACAATGCCTGCCAGGATCGAGCCAATCACAAAGACCGGCATGAAAATCGGGATCAGACCATCCCAAAGCGCGCGCAGTTTTTCGCGCATATTCATCCGGTCACGCGGCGTGGCATAGTTGCCCGCAAATATGCGGACATAAACCGACAGCGCAATCGCAATAAGAATGCCCGGAACGATCCCGGCCAGAAACAGCGCAGGAACGGATACATTGCTGGTAATCAGCGCATAGATGATCACCGGAATACTGGGCGGAATGATTGGACCGATTACCGAGGATGCCGCTGTCAGCGATGCCGCAAAATCACGCGGATAACCTTCCTTTTCCATTGAGGGAATAAAAATACGCCCCAACGCGGATGTATCGGCCACCGCCGACCCCGAGAGGCCTGCAAAAATCACGGACGACCATATATTGACCTGTGCCAGACCGGCTTTCGCATGCCCCACCAACGCGTTGGCAAGATTGATAACCCGGTTGGTGATCCCGCTGGCGTTCATCAGTTCACCGGCAAGAACAAACAGCGGAATTGCCAAAATAGTAAAGCTGTCAAGCCCGGCAAAAATACGCTGGGGCAGCAAATCAATGCCAAATGTTGCACCACTGATGTAAATCGCAATCGCCAGCGCGATGGCAAAGGCCACCGGTGCACCAATCGCAAGCAGTGCCAAAAGGCCAAAACCTGTGATCATGCTTCATACTCCGGGCGATTCTTATTCATAAGGCGGGCCAGTCGGAACAGGGCTGCCAGAACCAGACAAGCACCCCCAACTGTCATGGCGATCTGCGCCCAATACATCGGGATGCCAAGACCCGATGCTATAATGCCACCGCGTTTTCCCGCAAAAATCAGCCCGGCATAGGCAAGTATTCCCCCAAGAACAAAAGTGGACACGTCAACGATAACGGTCAGCCGCGCACGCATTTGCTTGGATAAAAGATCGGTCACAAGCGTAAAGTTGATTTGCCTGTCCTGCAGATAGGCATAGGCGATGCCAAACATGCAGCCATAAATCATGGCATATTTGGCAACTTCCTCGCTCCATTGCAGCGGAGCAGAAAAGGCATACCGGCTGACACTACCGGCAAAAACAACGCCGAAAACGACGAGGATACTGATCCCCGAAAGTCCGGCAAGCAGATGGCGAAATGCTGTCTCTGCTCGATGCATGGTTACCCCCAGGGTGATCACGGGAAAATCGGCTGCCCGGTGGGCAAGACGTTATTCAGAGAAAAAGGACAGGCCGGGGGCAAAGGAGGGAAAACCACGAGACGGTGTCCCACCCGGCCTGCCAAAGCCAGTTACATCGAGGTTTCAGCGTCGCTGACGGCTGTTTTCAGCTTGTCGATCCACTGTGCATCAATTTCGCCCGAAAGCCATTCAATTACAGCGGGTTGAGCAGCATCACGGAAAGCTGCAAGCTGTTCGGCGGTCGGTGTGGTCACTTCCATTCCCGCCTCAGCCAGTTTGGCAACACCTTCGGCAGAATTGAACTGCTGAATGGCACGACCAACATTGGCGGCAATTCCGGCAGCTCGACGCAGCAACGCCTGATCACCATCAGACAGACCGCTATAGATATCTTCGTTGATCAGAATGAAATCCGTGCCATAGACGTGACGGTCCAGTGTCAGATATTTCTGCATTTCGTAGAATTTGTTGGCATAGATCACGCTGATCGGATTTTCCTGCCCGTCAACTGTGCCAGTGGTCAGGGCGGTCGGGACTTCCGGCCAAGGAATCGGGGTCGGGTCACCGCCCAGTGCCTTGACCATTTCCACATAAAGCGGAACGGTCATCACACGGATTTTAAGCCCATCCATATCTTTCGGCTCGGCAACGGCACGTTTGGAGTTGGTAAAGTTGCGGAAGCCTGTCTCGCCATAAGCCAGCGTGCGGAGTCCGGTTTTTTCAAGGCAGTGTGCGGCCAGTTCCTTGCCAAAGTCCCCATCCAGAACTTTCCACGCCACATTGGCATTCGGGAACATGTAGGGCACATCAAGGACGGCAGCCTCAGGGCAAACCTGGGAAAAGGGGCCAGATACCATCGACATTGCCAATGTACCGTCCTGGGTATTCTGGATCAGATCGGTTTCACCGCCGAGCGAACCGGCAGGAAACAGTTCGACCGCGATGCGGCCTGCGGATTCAGCTTCGACAATATTTTTGAAGACCTGCGTGGCAGCCCCTTTTTTCGAGGTCGTCCATTCCGCCGGATCAACATGGGCAAAATTCAAAGTGATGTCCGCAGCCTGTGCCGGTGCGGCGAAAGAAGCAGCTGCGAGCGATACAGCACCCAGCAGTGCACTTTTGGAGACGAATTTCATTTTTTCCTCCCGAATGAAAACAATCCCGACAGCCCGATATTATTCATGATCTTCTGCATCGGACCTTTACGGAATAGGGAGACTTTAAAAAATATAGGAGATTTTGTCAAACATTCTAGAATCAGTATAAATTAGAGCATGTTGACGCCTGAACTCCCGAAACCGGAACCACACCAAGACCTGGACGCCTGAACGCTTTTGTACATTTCGATATCGGGACCAACAATCCGATCTTCCATGGCAAAAGCATGATCAATTCACCCTAATTCACAGCCATCCCCCTGCCTTCGCAATGGAATTTGCTGTAAAACACTTGCGATGCAGCCGGTATTTCATGCTACTTTGGCCTAGCAACGCATCGATTCGATGATCGAAACGACGCCCTTTTCAAAAGTGAATTCAGTGAACAGCGTTACCGGTACCGCAACACCCCAACTGGCCAAAATTGCCTCACGCATTCTTGCAGGCAGTTTCCTGTTCGAGGACCTTGATCCCGAACTGCTCGCCCAACTTTCAAACCAGGCAAGCGTTCGGCGGATGGATGATGGGGAGTTGCTGTTTGAAAAGGGTTCTCCGGCAGACGGACTGTATGCTGTCGAAGCCGGCAAAATCCGCATTTCAACCGTTTCAGATACCGGCAAGGAAATTGTTCTGAACGTACTGGCACCCGGCGCTGTATTTGGCGAAATCGCCCTTCTGGATGGCGAACCCCGTACCGCAACCGCGCGTGCCGTTGGTCCGACACGGCTTCTGTTCATTTCACGCGACGATTTTTTTGAAATCTTTGATCGCGAAGCACCGTTGCGCCGCCATATCACGGCACTTCTGTGTCGGCGGTTGCGCTGGGTCAGCGACCTTCTGGAAGATGCCAATTTCCTTGATCTGACCGGGCGACTGGTCAAACGTCTTTTATGGCTGGCCGAACGTCACGGCGGTCCTGATCCGGAAGGAATCCGCATCGCGCTTCCGCTTTCGCAACAGGAACTTGGCCTTATGCTGGGCGTAACACGCGAAGCGGTAAACAAAAAGCTGCGTGACCTTGAAAAACGCGATCTGATCACGCGCCGGGATGGCCGTCTGGTTATCCGTGACAGGGACGGCCTGAAAAACCTTCTCGCCGATGCAATCAAAAGCTGATCCTTCCCCCAGTTCCCTGTTTGACCGGCTGGTCGCCCGCGAAGAGCAGCGTGGCCTGATACTTGTTGCGTTTCTGCGCATCTGCATGCTCGCCTTTATCCTGCTGCTGTTTTCCAAACCGGATTCCCCGACTGGCGAGCTCTATTCTCTTCTGGAAGTTCTGGGCTGGTTCATCCCCGGGGTCCTGATCCAGCTTTTTGTAGCTTTTAGGGGCAGAAGCTGGCGCTGGCTTCTTTATGTTCTGGCCATCGTTGATGCCGTCCTGATCGTTTATGTATCGGTGGTTCCCGATCCTCTGAGCCCGCTAACCGATCATCCGGCATGGATGTACAGCTTTGTCGTTCGCGATCGCGGCGTGGTGTTTTCCATGATCATGATGGCCTTGGTGATCATGACCTTTTCGCCGCGCCTGATCATCTGGTTCGGCTTCTGGCTGTTCATTGCCTGGAGCACGAGCATCGTCTGGTTGATGACACGCCCGGGTGTCATCATCTCGCAGCATTTCGGGGATGACTGGGCGCCAACCCAGGATGAAATCATTACCACCTATAATCTGCCCGAATTCATCGATATTTCTGCTTTGGCAGAGCAGGTTGTGATTGTTGTTGTCTTTACGCTGGCATGTGCGGTGATGGTTTCGCGGTTACGGGTTCTGATCAATCAGTTTGCGGCCGCCGAACGTGCACATGGCAATCTGGCCCGCTATTTCCCTGCTGCCCTTGCTGATCAACTGGCAGATCGTGACGAGCCGATCCGGATCGGTGCAAGGCGCGAATGCGTTATCCTGTTTGCCGACATTATCGGTTTTTCCGGTTATGCGGAAAAACGCGATCCGCAGGATGTCATGCGATTGCTAAACCAGTTTCACCAGATCATGACGACGCAAATCGGGGCTTATGGCGGTATTGTTGAAAAATATATCGGCGATGCGGTCATGGCGAGTTTTGGCGCATTTGACGATATGGATTGCCCGGCGGCAAATGCATTATCCGCGGCCCAATCAATGGTTTGCCATGTCCGCGACTGGCAAAACAGTGATCTGACGGACAGCACCACACCACTTCAGATCGGTATCGGCCTTAACTTCGGCCCGGCGGTTGTGGGCGATATAGGCGAAGGAGAAGCCGTCACACCGGCAGTCATCGGTGCCAGTGTCAATCTGGCCGCCCGTCTTGAACGCGCGACCAGAACGCTTGATACCGACATCATCATCAGCGACAGTTTTGCGCGAAAACTCCGGTCAGAAACATCTTCGGCAGGATCCGCCCTGCTGCGAAGCTTCGCAAAACAGGATGCCATCCGGGTAAAAGGTTTCAGTCAACCGGTCACGGTTCATTTTCAATCCCGATCAGCCACTTGAAGAATTCGACCGTCGGGATATGCCAACCCCTTGAATTCTGGTGAAACCGGTCCAAAATGCCATTTACTCGTAAAAGCATCAGAATAAGGGAGGACGGTATGGCGGATTCCGCAACACCGCAGTCACCAGAAGCGGGCAGCGTGCCGACTTCTGTTACAATCCGCACATTGTTCGGAGACAAGGAATTCTTGTGGGATAAGGCCATTTATTTCCCGACAGGAATCAAGGGTTTTCCTGATCACAACGTCTTTGCCCTCGCCAATTTTCCGGGCGAAAGCAACAATACCTTTATCCTGATGCAAAGCCTGACAGAGCCGGAACTGGCCTTTATCGTTGCCCCCTACAATATGGAAAGCAACAGCATTAAGCCGGAGCATCTCGCACAGGCTTTCACCATTCATGGTATCAAGAAGAACGAAGGTGCTGTTTTGCTTATCGTCACTCTGCACAAGCCGGAAGACGGTGGCGAGACCAGCATGTCGGTCAATCTGCGTGCACCAATCATCATCGATACATCCCGTCAGGCCGCCTACCAGCATCTGCTACCCGATACGAGTTATTCCTACCATCAGACACTGGGCGGATAACTTTTCGCCAGCCGATCAGGGAAGGACCTTTTGCGGGAATGGTCCTTCCGAAACCTTCATACGTCCTTGATCCTGCCACTTTTTCGCGTAAAGCTCGCTCAAGAACAATACGCAACAAGCGACACAAGGGATTCGAGATGTCATCAGAAATGCGCAACCGTTTTGCCATGGCCACGCTTCTTAGCGCGGCCCTTTTTGTTGGCCCGGTCATCGAACCGGCGTCCGCACAGTCCGGTGACGAAAAAACCGAAGAAACCATCACGCTTTCTGGTGAAAACCGTAGCAAGATGCAGTTGACCGTTTACCCCGGCAACCTTGGCATGATTGCCGAGCAACGAAACGGGACGATCCCCAAGGGGGTAAAAACGCTTCGGATCGAAGATTTGCCGCAAACCATCATGGACGACACGTTCCTGATGGGCGCGCAGAAAGATGCCAACCTTGTATGGCATTCGCTGCGCAATACCGCGAACGGTCCGGCAACGATGTATCGTCTGCTGCAGGATCAGGTCGGCAAAACCATTACCATCCGGCGCAAGGATGACGAACTGGTCGAAGGCACGTTGCTATCGATTGACGGTGGCGCACTGGTTCGCACCCTTGATGGTATCGAACAGGTTCCTGTTGAACAGATCATTATTTCCGACCTGCCCGGTAACTTCGCCACCAGCCCGGCAATAGAGGCCACCATCGGCTCGGATGCCGCACTTGATCACATCTCGCTTGCCTATCTTCTGGGTGGCGTTTCCTGGCAAACAGCCTATGTCGGACAATATGACAGTGCCCAGAATGTCCTTAACCTGTCGGCAATGGCACGCATCACCAACCAGACCGGCACCGCGATCAACGATGCCCAACTGCGTCTGGTTGCCGGGGATCCCAACCGGGTAACGCACACACCAATGGCGAAGGCGGCCCGCGGTGAAATGATGATGTCTGCCATGGCCGATAGCGCGCCGGGCGGGAGTGCACCGGATCGTGAAACCATGGAAAACCTGCATGTTTACGGCCCGTTTGATGGGCTTTCAATGCGCAATGGCGATGTCGTTATGATGCCGCTGATCGCATCCCAGGCCCTGCCCGCGACCCGCAAGGTGATTTTTAACGGCAGCGCCAATCTTTACTATGCTGGTCAAAGCGACGTGTCTGAATTTAGCCGCCCGGACCTTGAAATCGAGATCGAGAATGATGGCGGGCCGGACGAAAAAAGCCCGTGGCCCGCTGGCACGGTACGTGTATTTGGCCAATCTGAAAGTGGCGTGACCGGCTTCCTTGGCGAAGACAATCTGTCTTTGACCCCGGTCGGGCGCAAGGCGACCATTCGCCTTGGTCATGCCAGCAACATTTCAGGGACCCGTAAAGTCACGGCGTTTGATCGCAAGGCACGACCGAACATGCCCGATGAAATCACGGCAAATATGGAATGGTCGATCACCAATGGTGGCAAACGTACCGAAACCGTCACGATCCGCGAAAATGTCCCGGCCGACTGGGTTGTGACCGGCGAAGATCACAAACATACCAAACCGCAGCCAGACCTGATCGTCTGGACGATAGAGGTTCCTGCCGGTAAGGAAGTCAATCTGAGCTGGTCAGTGAAAAGCACCCGCTAAGTGTCACGTCGGAAGCATTATCCGGTCTGATTGCTGTCGTAAAAGGCTTTCGCCAGCGGCAGCAACAGAACCGGATCGGGATTTTCGTCGGTTCTGTTGCAAAGCTCGGTATAAAGACAGATCAGTTTCGCCAGCAGGATAAATGCCTGCTGGTTTTTCTTTCCGGCGAATATCGCAAGATTGCCAAGCGCCTCGGCGCAGGTTTCCCGTGCGATCCCGAACCGCCCGGCACCCCGCAATGCCAGAACAAGTGCGCCCTGCGAATAACCAAGATCAAGGCGGGCGGCTTCGCTTTGGCCCGATGGCATATTCGCCAACCGGTCACGACGCAGTTCAACAGCCTGTCGGGCGGCATCAACCGCGTCCGCCCATTGTTGCCCATCAATTTCAAGCGCCGCCCGATTGTTCAGGCTATGGGCCAGCCCGGCACGCGCGGCATCCGGTGCCGTTTGCAGATGAGCGGCAAACAGATGATCTGCCTCGTCAAATAGGGAAAGGGCCATCATCCGTTCGGATTTGTCGAGTGCGGTTGCCATTTCAAGATAAAGACGCGCCAACGTTAACGAGCCGGGCTCCGTCGTCTGCAGGAATGACAAACGCGGCAAATATCCGGCAAGTTTGTCCGACATGTCTGTTTCCTGCTTTTGCCTGAATTCCGGGATCAAAGTGCGCCGGTTAACAGACGGACACGTACCCGTCTTGTGAAGCAGGGTCAAACGGGGATAAGCTGCAAACCGGCCAAGTGGCCATGCCCCGGCTCCGAACTTTCGCCCCTTTATCTGATCCATTTTGTTTGAAACGACTGCCACCCATGACCATGTCGACTGAAACCCTGCGCGCTCTTTACGGAACCTGGCGTATTGCACGTGGCGATGCCAAAGGCCTTGCCTTCTTTGACTATTCCATCGAGGCGTTCTGGCGCTCTTTCCTTGCCGCCTTTATCGTTTTTCCGGCCTTTGCGCTTTTGCGCTGGCATGATCTCGACACGGTTCCCGATGAATTCCCGGTCGGTCGTTACATGCTGGTGGAAACCATCGCCTATGTCATGAAATGGTTCGCCTTTCCGCTGCTGATGCTGCATGTCGCACCGATGATCGACCGGTCGAACCGTTACATCGCATTCATCACCGTTTATAACTGGTCAAGCGTGTTGCAAATGGGGGTCTATTTGCTGGCGCTGTTTCTGGGCGCAATCTTCCCGATGCTCGGTGCGGGCGGCTTTGTGCTTGTCGCGGTTATCGCAATGCTGATTTACGGGGTTTATATCGCAAAACTGACCCTTGTGGTTCCAACGATGACGGCAAGCGCGATTGTGGCGGCAGACTTCCTGCTGTCATTGACCATCACGACAATCGGCATTCGGCTCGCCCTTGGCCAGCTATTCTGACACAATCGGCAAATAAGCCAGAAAATTCAGGGAGAAAGATCAGAATGAAACCGGTACTTGCCATCACCAGACGTCTGCCGGATGCCGTCGAAAAACGTGCACGCGAAAGTTACGATCTGCGCATGCAGGACGGTGATGACCCGTTGTCGCGCGACCAGATCCTTGACCTGTGCAAGGACGCGAACGCCGCGCTGGTTTCGGTCGGTGACCCGATTGATGCGGCCTTTTTTGCAGCCCTGCCCCAAAAGGTCGGCATTGTTGCCACCTTTTCCGTCGGTACGGATCATATTGATCTGGCCGCAGCCAAGGCCAACGGCTTCGTGATCGGCAATACCCCCGGGGTTCTGACCGATGCAACGGCGGATATTGCGTGGCTTCTTATTCTGGGTGCCGCGCGCCGTGCAAGTGAAGGCGAGGCCGAGGTCCGCAATGCCACGTGGTCAAGCTGGCGCCCGACGCATATGATGGGCACGCAGGTTACCGGCAAGAAACTGGGCATTATCGGCATGGGCCGGATCGGACAGGCGGTTGCCAAGCGTGCACGCGGTTTTGATATGGAAGTCCATTATTTCAACCGCCGACAGCTCCCCGAAGATCAGGAGTTTGGCGCAACCTATCACCCATCCATTGATGACCTGCTCCCCCATTGCGATTTCCTGTCGCTGCATTGCCCGTCAACACCGGAAACACGCGGTATGGTCAATCGCAATTTTATCGCCAGGCTGCCCGATGGGGCCATCATTGTGAATACGGCACGCGGTGATATCGTCAATGACAAGGATCTGATCGCGGCACTCAAATCGGGCAAACTGACCGCCGCCGGGCTTGATGTTTTTGCCGGAGAACCGAATATCGAACCGACCTATCGCGATCTGCCCAATACGTTCCTGTTGCCCCATCTGGGGTCGGCAACTGTGGAAACACGCAACGCCATGGGGTTCAGAGCCCTTGATAACATCGATGCCTTCATTGCCGGCAAGGAAGTGCCGTTCAGGGTTTGATGACTGTTGGTATATCCAGAATGCGAAAGGCGCCCGGTGGGGCGCCTTTTTTCATTCCAGATCGCTTTCCTCGCCCGCGGGCAGGATACAGGAAATTTCATGACCATCCCGGCTGACCTTGACCCGGCCACCGTGGATTTCGACCACCGCGCGCACCATTGCCATGCCAAGCGCACGCCGCGCAGATGGCGATTCGCCCTCGCGCAATCCTTCAAACAGCATCGGTTGCGGTGCCTCGTCCGACAGTGAAATGCTGATATCGATATCCTCGCCCCGACGACGGGCAACCACGGAAACCTCACTGCCTTCGGGGGCGGTACGAAGCACGTTGGTCACAAGAATGAACAATGCCTGCTTCAAACGGCGCTCATCAGCAATCATCCAGCCGATATTGCGCGAACAGTAAAGGCGTAGCGAAACGTTAAGCTCCGCCAGACGCGCCCGCGTCAGCGCCTCGAGCGAGCGCAACAACCGCCTTGGATCGACCGTATCAAGTTCAAGTGCGACCTGCCCTGATCCCAGCGTTGCAAGGTCCCGCATGTCATCCACCAGTGCCAGCATACTTTGTGCCTCGGCGCGGATCGTCTCAACCGACTGCGCGACATTGCCCTGCAAATGGGGGATAAGGCGATCTGCCTCGCCATTGATATGGTCAAGCGGCCGGGTCAGTTCGCGCGATACGGTCGAAATGAAGTCCGATTTCATCTGATCGGCGGTCCGCAGGGCTTCGTTGCGTTCACGCAACGCCCGTTCGACGCGGATCGTGTCGGTCACATCGATATAGGACATCATCACCGCCCCGTCAGGTAGCGGCACGATGGCAAAATCGATGATGCTGTTATCGGCACGTTCGATACGACCGCTCATGGGTTCATGATTGGTGATACGCGCAACCATCCGGCTTTTGAATTTGTCCCAGTCTTCGCGATCATGCCAGTATTCGCGCGCTTCCTCGACCACTTCGCTGATATGGGGCGCACCCGAAAGGAAGCTGTCTTCAAGCCCCCAGACATCAGCAAAGCCATGGTTATAAAGCCGCAGCCTTCCATCGCCGCTGATCACGCCAACCGCTTCATGCAGATTTTCAAGCGTCTCGCGCTGTACTGCGATCAACGTGTTGTAACTGCTTTCGAGGACCAGCTTGTCGGTCACATCCTCGTAGGCGAACATCAGCCCGCCAAACGGGTGAGGCGAAATAAAGCGCCGCAACGTCATGCCGTTTGGCAGATGCATCAGGTCTTCTTCGGGTTTCAGAAGATCCGTAAAGCGCTGGTTTTCGATATTGCGGAACTGCGTAAAGTCGGTGACTTCAGGCAATTTTCGTTCATCGCGCATCCGACGTAGAACATCGTCAAGCGACGGTTCTGCCCATAGCCAGTCCTCGTCCATATCCCAAAGCTTGGTGAAAGCGGTGTTAAAGAAAATAAGCCGCTTGTCGCCGCCGTAAATCGCAATAGCGGTTCCAAGGTTTTCCAGGACTTCGGCATGGGCACGAATATGGCGCGACAGGTCTGATTGCAGTTCCTCGATTGCGGTGCAATCAATCGCGAAGCCAATCAGACCATCAAGGTCTTCGGGCGTTTGCGACGGACATTCGGTGATTCGCAGAAGCTTGCGGTCGCCCTTAATCACAATGTGATAATCGCGTGTCATGGTTTCGCTGTTGCGCAATGCCGATGCTGCAAGCGATTTGCCGTGATCGGGGATCACGCCCGTGCCAAGCTCCGCCTGTTTGGCAAGCGCATCACTGACTGTCGGAAGCTCCACCGCCGCCGCATAGGCCGCATTGCAATCAATCAGGCGTAAATCGCCATCGCGCCGCCATACCGGGAAAGGCAGACTGTCGATCAAAAGCCTTAGTCCGCTAACCTCGTGCTTAAGGGCTGTAAAATCACCAAACTGGCTTTCACGTTCGCGGGTATGGCGGGTTTCATCGCGGAACCACAACGCATGGGCCAGAACCGGCGAATTGCGGTCCTTGCGGGCCATTGCCCCGGTAACGTGGAACTTGCGTTCATCAACCGCAGTCACCCAAAGCTCAAACCGTTCGTGGGTGGATTTCAGGTTTCGGACACGTTCCTTGAGTGCTCTTGCGTCATCATCACGCAACTGGTCAAGCACATCGGGAAAACGCCCATCCTTGCCAAGCTGGAACGCACGTTTAAGTGACGGGCTGGCACCCTCGGCAAAACCGGCCTGGCTCCAGTAATAAACCGGGTCGGGCCCGGCAAAGAACAGATGGGTAAATTGTTCGGTTGAATCCGCAAGTTCGGATTCGTGGTCTTCCGCCTCTTCAAGATGGCGGCGCATGCGCAACGATAATCGCCATCCGATTCCCCCCGCAATCGCCGCACCGCCAATCGCCGCCAGGCCGACAACAAGCCAGTCCCGGTCACTCAGATCCGCGAGACCGCCAAATATCGATGTGCCAGCAGGTTGCGTCGCCGCATCGGGTACGGCATCAGCAGCATTGCCAACACGAAACTTTTCCTGCGCATGCAGGTCGGCTGCGATGAAAAGCGACGTCAGGCCATAGCATCCCCACTGCCACAGTCTGGACAAACCAAACCTGTTTGATTCCCCTTTGCGGGAACCAATTGGTTCTTTCCCCCGTCGATGATCGGATGCAGGCCGTGTCACGTGTTGTTAACCGTTTGTGTTTATGAGCTATTATTATGGTGAAAACGTCTGGCTTTTACCACTGTTTCACGACGTTTTCCCAATACCCGGTCGAACGCCCGTGATCGCAGGAAAAACCGCGATGACATATACCCCAAATCGGGCTATGTCTGCGCTATTGTCGAAACAACAGCTATAACGATCTCGTCATTTCAAAAATGAGTCCCAAACCGCAGCTAGACCTTTTTGCGCCGCGCGTGGCAGCCAGACCGGCCGCGCCCCAAAAGGAGTCTGTCGCAGCCAAACCGACGGGACCGGAAATCCGCGATCTGTTCGACACCAACTTCAGTGCCGATGACATTGCCGAATGGGAATTGCTGTTTCGCGACGCCCCGCAATATAATTATCATTTCAAACGTTCTCAGATCGCATCGGCCTTTGATCGTCCGCTGCATAAAAAGCTGATCGCGTCACACGCGTTTGAACGGCTGCGCGAAATTTCGTTCCTTGGTGCCATTGATTACCTTTTTCATCCCAACGGACGCCCGGCCAATATCCGCCATTCCCGATACGACCACACCATTGGTGTTGCCCTGCTGTCGCAGCAATATTGCCGCCTGATGGGCCTTTCGGAAGCCGACCGCGACCTTCTGGGGGCTGCTGCCCTTTTGCACGATATCGGCCATGGCCCGTTTTCCCATACGCTGGAACCGGAATTTGCCCGGCGGTTCAACCTGAACCATCACCAGTTGACCGAAAAGATCATCACCGGCGAAGTTCAGCTTGATCTTTCGGTCAATCATTTACTGGTGAAACACGGTGTTGATCCGGACGAGGTCATTGCCCTTCTGTCGAAAAAATCGACCCACCCGCATGCCAGCCTGCTGTCGGGTCCGGTCAATATCGACACACTCGAAGGCATCAGCCGCACCAAGACCTATGTGCATCCGAACTATGTCCATTGCCATCCGCGCCTATTGCTTGAGGCGGCGGTAAAGCTTGATGAAGACGCCCTGAAACGACTTGATAAGTTCTGGCAGCTTAAAGAAGACATCTATCGCAATTTCATTTTCGGCCCGATGTGCTTTGCCACCGATCATCTGTGCCGCGAATTTGTTGTGAAAAATGCGCCGGATTTTGCCGCCAACGATTTTCTTCTGACCGAAAAAGCCTTCCTGCAACGCCACCCGGCTTTCAAGAAGTTCCTGTTCAGCCTGAAAAACCGGATCGAACTTGACGGTGTTGCCGAGGTCGTCGACCCTGAAATCAGTGCTGCTGCCGCAATTCTGGACCACAATGCGACCCAGGTCCCCAAACGCGAGTTTCACATCAACACAGATGCCGAAGTCAAAAGCTTTGCCGATCTCGGCAAACGCTATTACGAGGAAAAGAACTCATTCCTGCGACGTGTCGGCAATCTGACAGACCCGGCACAACAGGCTGCTGCAGCAAGCCTGTTTGACTGATTTGCATGCCATCCGGTCCGGAAATTGACCGGGCGAAAATTGCTGCATCGGGCAATCCATTTACAAGGGAGCCAGCGATATGGCCCGTAAGCATCACAGGACGTTCGTCATCATCGGACTTGGAACCGTCGGCAGCACGGTCGCCACCGATCTTGCGCGCAATGGCAATCACGTCATGGGTATCGATATCGACGAAAAATCCGTATCCACCCTATCCGGTATTCTTTCTGAAGCCGTCATTGCCGATGGCCGTGATGAAGAAGCACTCCGCGAAGCCGGGGTCGACAAGTATGACGTTGCCCTGATCGCAATTGGCGAAGACCTTGAGGCGAATATCCTTTGCACCATGAATGTCAAAATGCTTGGCGTGAAAACGGTCTGGGTCAAAGCCATCAACAAAACCCATCATCGGATCCTGACCAAACTGGAACCTGACCGGGTCATCCTGCCGGAACAGGAAATCGGCCAGCATATCGCCCAAAAACTGCATAACCCCGCCGTGCGTGATTATCTAAGCCTTGGCAACGGCATGCATGTCATCAATCTGCAGGTACCCGAATCCCTTATCGGTCAAACCGTTGAATCCCTTGATCTGGAGGCATCGCATGAATTGCGCTGCCTTGGCATCTTGCGCGGATCGGAATTTATCGGTTGCGAAACCGGATCGGTCACGATTGAAGAAAACGACAAGGTCCTGATCCTTGGCCGTCGCCAGAATCTGCGCGATTTCAGCGACGGCATCTGAGGCATGCAGTTCTATTTTCCGAACCGCCCCGGAAAACCGATCAGGATCGCGCCACCGCTTTTGCTGGCGATCCTGTATCTTGTGCTGATCCTGATCGGGGCCGTGGTTCTTTGCCTGCCTGTGTCGCTAACCAAAGCCATCACTTTTTCCGATGCGCTATTTACCGCAACATCAGCGGTAACCGTCACGGGACTTGCCGTGGTCGACACCGGATCAAACTTCACCCTGTTTGGGCAGGCGGTCATCCTGATCCTGATCCAGCTTGGCGGGCTTGGCCTGATGACCTTTGCCGCCCTTGTTCTGTCCGTTCTTGGTCTGCCGATCGGGTTGCGCCATCACAGTTTCCTGCGCGAAGATTTGAACCAGACCTCGCTGCATCATTTGGGTGGGCTGATCAAAACCATCCTGTTGGTCGTTCTGATCTGTGAACTGATCGGCGCGATCCTGTTGCTTTTAGTCTTCGTCCCCGATTTTGGCTGGGCCAAGGGGCTCTGGTTTTCGATATTCCATTCCGTTTCAGCATTTAACAATGCAGGCTTTGCCCTGATGCCAGACAGTCTCAGTCAATGGGCAACCAATCCGGTCCTGAACCTGACAATCCCCGCCCTTCTTGTTATCGGCGGGATCGGGTTTAGCGTGATATCCGATATTTTCATCCATCGCGGCTGGCGCCATCTGTCACTACACAGCAAGCTGATGCTGAGCGGTACGCTTGTTCTGGTGATCTGGTCGGTATTGATGTTTGCCGTACTGGAATGGAATAACCCGGCAACCCTTGGCGCATTCTCAAACCCGCTGGACAAACTGCAAATCAGCTGGTTTCAGGGACTGACCACCCGGACCGCAGGGTTCAATACGGTCGATATCGGATCCATGCACGATACCACCGCGCTCATGTTCATTCTTCTGATGGTGATCGGGGCTGGTAGCACATCGACTGCAGGCGGCATCAAGGTTACCACCTTTATCGTACTGGTTCTGGCAACCATCGCCTTCTTCAAACGCCACAGCCAGCTGCATGCCTTCGGGCGAAGCATCGGGCTTGAAGAAGTCATGAAGGTGCTTGCCCTGACCATGATTTCGATCTTCGTCGTCATGACCGGAATCTTCCTGATCACCCTTTCACATGACGGCGATTTTCTTAATCTGGTATTTGAAGTCACGTCCGCCTTTGGCACGGTCGGACTGTCACGCGGTACAACCGGGGAACTTGATACAATGGGTCGGATTGTGATCGAACTGATCATGTTCATTGGCCGTGTCGGCCCTCTGACACTGGGATTCTTCCTTGCCCGTCGTGTTCCGCCGCGCATTTCCTATCCGTCAAGTCAGGTGTATCTGGGGTAATTCCCGAAACCTTCAGTCTTTCGGTTTTTCGGCTTTTTCACGGATCAGGCATCGATCAACCATGACGAAAAGTTCTTTCGTGGTTGGCGGTTGCCGATCAAACAGAATGCGATAGGTCATGGGTGCGATAATACCGTCAACCAGCTGATCGACACTGGGGGTCCATTGTCCGCGTTTTTGCGCGCGTTCGACAATCACCGCCAGTCGGCACCGCGCGATTTCCGCGCAACGCATCGTCGTGCCGTTATCCCCGGATGCAACAACATCACGAAGCATCGTCTTGCCAAGCTCGGAACCGGTTTCATCAAGATAGGCTTCTGCGAACTGTTTAAGATCGGTCGCAAGCGCCCCGGTATCCACCGGATCGTCATCCGGGCGCAATCGATCCAGTGCCGCATCCGCCAATAAGGATGGCAAATCACCCCAGCGACGGTAAATCGTTGACGGTGTTACACCCGACATCTGTGCAATCATCGGCACCGTAAGAGCCTCGCGATCATGACTCGATAACAGTTCATGAACTGCTTCATGAACTGCCTTCTGGACGCGAGCACTGCGGCCACCAGTGCGTATGCCTTTATGGACTTTCATGAAACCGACCTTAACACAAATAATTTGCGTTAAGCGAGAATTTCACGCAAACTGCATTAAACGCAAATATTTCGCTTTAAGGACGTTCCCATGCACGCCCCGTCGTCACCACCGACAAATGCACCGGCCAGATGGTTTCTGGCTTTTGTCATTATCATCTTTACCGCTGCGTCATCGGTCCCCACGCCGATGTATCAGCTTTATCAACAGAACTGGCATTTCTCACCAACCATGCTGACACTGGTCTTTGCGATCTATGTTCTGACGTTACTGATTTCACTTCTGGTCTTCGGATCATCTTCCGACTTTGTCGGACGCAAGCCGGTTATTTTCGCCGCCCTGATAATTGAAATCGCGGCGATGACCCTTTTTATCACGGCGGAAAATCTTACGATGCTGCTAATCGCACGCGCGGTACAGGGCTTTGCCACCGGTCTTGCCACTGCCGCCCTTGGCGCGGCACTTTTTGACAATGACCACCACAAAGGGCCAATCACCAACAGCATCGCCCCCCTGCTTGGCCTTGCCAGCGGTGCTGTCATTGCCGGCGTTCTGGTTGAATATGCCCCTATGCCCCTGCATCTAAGCTATATCGGTTTGATGCTGATGATGATTGTGCTGGCCCTGTTTCTTTGGGGCTTACCCGAAACCGCTGCACGCCGACCTGGCGTTCTAAGGTCCCTGACACCGCGGGTTTTTGTCCCCCCTGCGGCACGATCAACCATGCTGGAAATTGCCCCGGCAAATGGCAGTGCATGGGCACTGGGTGGATTTTATCTGTCGCTTGCGCCATCCGTCATCGCCAGCGCAACCAATGCTCCACCATCTCTAAGCGGCGGAATTGCGGTCGCCTGCCTGATGTTGTCGGGTGCTGTGTCCGTTCTGTTTGCGCAAAAAAGACAACCGGCTGATGCCCTTCTTGCCGGAACATTCATTCAGACACTGGGCATTGCAGTATCGGTTTCGGGTATCGGATTGGGAATGCTTTGGCTTTTTCTAGCCGGGTCACTTCTGGCCGGTTTTGGCTTTGGTGCCAGCTTCCTTGGATCAGTCAGAACCCTATTGCCCCGCGCGCAGCCGCACGAACGCGGTGGCCTGATGGCAGCGTTTTACGTGATGTCCTATCTGTCATTCTGTATTCCGGCACTGCTGGCCGGCAGGATGGTATCCGTCTTCGGCCTTGTCAGAACAGCCGAAGGATACGGCATCGTCCTTGTATTCGTGACGTTGCTGGCACTGATACTGCAAATACGCAGGCGCCAGCGCCACCTGGCAACTGCGGGCAATATTTGACCTGAAAATATCTGGCGGCCATGACAAACCTGGGCCGCCAGATATTCAATGTCAGTCAACGACAAACAATGTTGCACCCGGCTCTGTTGATGAACGATGGGCTTCCGCATTGTCTGCCACCTGATAACTCATACCCGGTGTAAGGGTGAAAACCCGCCCGTCTTCCAGTTCGGTGACCAATTCACCTTCAAGACACAGCAGGATATGCCCCTTCCTGCACCAGTGATCGGCAAGATAGCCCGGCGTATATGTCACCATGCGCACCCGGATCGGACCGAATTGCTGTGTCCTCCAGTATGCCATACCGGTATCGCCGGAATGTTCGGTTGGCGTGATCGACGACCAGTCGGTCGTCCCGAATGGCAGGTTGGCAATGTCCATTGGGGTGTCTTTCAGCGGAATTCATAAGGCAAATATCACCCAGGACCGGATAATATGGCACCGAGGCTATCGCGTTACCTGCCTGAACGTCAACAAATGCCACCAATGAAAAGCCCGGCATTCGAGCCGGGCTTTCTTCAGGTACGGACAGGCAAATTTACCGGTTTTCCAACCCGTTTTCTTCACGCTGTTTGCGGATTTCATCTGCCTTTTCGGTAATCATCTCGCGCAGCTCGCCAAGCCCGGCACGCTCGGCGGTGAGGATCTGCTCGCACTCGGCCTTGCTGACATAACCATTGGGATGTTCCGCATCCCATTCCAGCACGTCCTCAATCGTGGTGCCAAGTTCATCGACGTCCCCAAACGCATAACCGTTAAGCGGCCTGCCGACTGTTTCGTTCAGCGACGCAAACAGGGCCGGGTCCTGATCGGGAGCCAGATCGGGTTTGCAGCCCAGAAGCGTGCGATAGCGCAACTGCCCGGTATAGAACCAGAATACCGCGTCATCGCGTTCGCCCTCGTTAAACAGTTTGGCCGCCAGGATGTAGTAGGCCGATGGATGGCGGTTTTCGATCCCCTCGCGTAACGCATCCGGGGCCATATCCTTCATCACCTCGGGTGATGTTGTATCGGGCGATTGGGCATAGGCAGGCATTGCCATCAGGCCAAGAAGCGGAACGGCAAGCAGAGTGCGATAAAGATTTTTGATCGGACTTCTCCGTAATCTGAGGTGATTTCCAATCGGGGAGATATGCGAACAGTATTTTGGCCAACGGCCCCGACGAATGATGTATGGCATCATGGTCATTCACGTTTGAGGCCGTTTTATCGGCAAGTGATGGCAATTATGTGCCTGTCCTCACATTTGGCGGGGGTTCCTTACCTTTCGCCATAAACCCGGTTTTAATCTTTCGGCTTTAGGTCGATACTGGATTTATCAGTGACTTCAATCGGAACCGCTTCAATCTTGTTACCAGATACGATCGCAAGCAATCAGGCCTACACCGCCGCCCGGCTGGACGAGATGCGCAGCGCGCTGGCCAATCAGCTGCATGGCAGCGCCTTTTGCGTGGTCGTGACCGGCTCGTTCGGGCGGCACGAGGCATCGGAACAATCCGACCTTGATTACTTCATCATCGGCCGCGAAGTTGATCGTGATCTGGCTCCGCACCGCGATGTTTCCGAAATCCTCGGCTCCATGGTCACCAAAAAGGCAGCCGTTAACGGCCCGTTTTCATCCTATGTCCCGGCCGAGGAACTGGTGAACCGTATCGGACTTGATGGTGACACCAATTCGATCACCACACGCCGCCTTTTGTTCCTGCTGGAATGTGAATGGCTTTATAATGAGGTCGGCAAACGGGCCTTCTTTGACGAACTGATTGCCAACTACGTCACCGAAACGGTTACACGGGAATCCATCGCGCGGTTTCTGGTCAATGACGTCATTCGGTATTACCGAACCATCAGCGTCGATTTCGAAATCAAAACCCGCGAAGGCGACGCCAGCAAGGCATGGGCCCCCAGACGGCTGAAACTCGTCTTCTCGCGCAAGATGCTTTATTTCGGTGGTATTATCGCAGCCGCAGAAACCGCTGGCCGGGATTATGTTGGGAAACGCGCCAAACTATCGGAACTTTTACAGCTTCCGCCGATCACGCGCGTACAGACTGTCTTTGGTAACAAAAGCCTTCCCGCACTTGAACTTTATGATCGGTTTCTGCGCGAACTGAGCGATCCCGACGTTCGCAAGCGACTGGAAAAAGTCGGCCCGAATGATCGCAGTGATGCGGAACTCCGGTCATTGCTGGATGCGGGAAAACAGTTTTCGCGCGAGCTGATCAAACTGATGAATGATCGTTACGGCCCCGATCACCCGATCCACGAAGCACTTCTGATGTAATCAGCCAAGCTGATATCAGGCCGATGTCACATGCTTGTGGTAGTTGGCCCGATCCAGATCGTGCACTTCCACGGTGAATTGCACATCGAAATCACCAACCAGATTTTCCAGATGCGCGCGCAGGGTTTCAAGGGCAATAGCCCCGACATCGTATTTGACGTTGTCCGAACGCCCCGACAGAAGACGCACGTCAAGATGCACCATGCCATGCTTTGGTCCACCATCGGCAATGACAACATTTTCAAGCGACGACAACCTGGTCTTGAAACTGGCCGGATCGGCATCGGCGGTCTTGGCAATTTCGCGATGCAGGCTGATTGCCAAACTGCGAAGCTGCTCGGTAATCGGCAAGTTGGCGGAATATTCGATTTCAAGCTGGGGCATGGCTCGTTTCCCTGTTGTGGTCTTTTTTTCTTACCCGAACTGAACGCCACAAAACACAAAAAAGCCGGCCCGAGTGAACGGACCGGCTTTGATGACAAACGCGTTTGCGCTTAGTAGCGGTAATGATCCGGCTTGAACGGACCAGCCTGCGGAACGCCGATATATTCGGCCTGTTCGCTGGAAAGCTTGGTCAGTTTCACGCCAAGACGGTCGAGATGCAGGGCTGCAACTTTCTCGTCCAGGTGTTTCGGCAGGACATAAACCTTGTTTTCGTAGTTCGCGTGGTTTTTCCACAGTTCGATCTGGGCCAGCACCTGGTTGGTGAAGGATGCCGACATCACGAAGCTCGGATGACCGGTTGCACAACCAAGGTTCACAAGGCGGCCTTCGGCCAGAACGATCAGACGTTTGCCATCCGGGAATTCGACTTCGTCGACCTGCGGCTTGACGTTGTCCCACTTGTAGTTACGCAGCGAACCGATCTGGATTTCGGAATCGAAGTGACCAATGTTGCAAACAATTGCGCGGTCTTTCATCGCACGCATATGATCGAGCGTGATGATGTCAATATTGCCCGTGGTGGTGACGAAGATGTCGCCAACCGGTGCAGCATCTTCCATGGTGGTGACTTCGTAACCTTCCATTGCGGCCTGAAGCGCACAGATCGGATCGATTTCGGTCACAAGAACACGTGCACCCTGGCTGCGCAGCGATGCAGCCGAACCTTTGCCAACATCACCAAAACCGGCAACCACACCGATCTTACCGGCAACCATGACGTCGGTTGCGCGTTTGATGCCATCAACGAGCGATTCGCGGCAGCCATACAGGTTGTCGAATTTCGACTTGGTGACCGAGTCATTGACGTTGATCGCCGGAACCTTGAGCGTACCTTTTTTCGCCATTTCATAAAGGCGATGCACACCGGTGGTGGTTTCTTCGGAAAGACCTTTGATGTCTTCAAGAAGTTCCGGATACTTGTCGTGGATCAGCTGGGTGACGTCGCCGCCATCATCAAGGATCAGGTTTGGTTTCCAGCCGTTCGGGCCGGTGATGGTCTGCTCGATGCACCACCAGAATTCTTCCTCGGTCTCGCCCTTCCAGGCAAACACAGGAACGCCGGTTGCCGCGATCGCAGCCGCAGCCTGATCCTGGGTCGAGAAGATGTTGCACGACGACCAGCGAACTTCTGCACCAAGCGCGGTCAGGGTTTCGATCAGAACCGCAGTCTGAATGGTCATGTGCAGGCAACCGACGATGCGCGCGCCGGCAAGCGGCTTGGCCGCACCGTATTCTTCGCGCAACGCCATCAGGCCCGGCATCTCGGTTTCGGCAATCGCGATTTCCTTGCGGCCCCAGGCGGCCAGCGAGATGTCTGCGACCTTGCAATCGGTAAAGTTCGACATGTCGTCTCCAATCAAACAAAAACAGCGCAACCGCCGACCACATGGATCTTGCAGATACGCCCGAAAATTCCTGTGCGACGGTTTGCCCGTTCGCGATGGAAGACATATAAAGATTTCTTTATATCGATTTCAAGTCTTTTCTTCGATGAATTTTCAATGCCGGAAAAATAAACGCAAATACACAGCGCCCATGCTGTATGGACCCATTTCATAACCGATTGATTTATTAGGTATTATGATCGCCGGTCAGGCAAGATCGTTGAAATCATCCAGCATCATGGCGATGCGTGCAGAATCCCATTGTTCCATCACACGCGCGGCCTGATGTTCGGTATTACGCGTATCAAGACGGCGCAGGCGCTGCTTGACCGGCAAAAGGCTGACCGGGGACATCGAAAGATTGCGCAGCCCGAAGCCAAGGAAAAGCGGTGTATATCGCGGGTCACCGGCCATTTCACCGCAAACACTGATCGGGATGTCGCGATCCCGCGATGATTTGATCACATCACGGATCAAGCGCAAAACCGATGGATGTAACGGATCATAAAGCCCCGCCACCTGATCGTCGGTACGATCAATCGCCAGTGTATATTGCGTCAGATCGTTGGTGCCGATGGCAAAGAAATCGCTTTCGCGCGCCAAGGCATCAATCGCCAGTGCGGCTGCTGGTATTTCGATCATCGCGCCCAATGGCGGTAAAACATCCGGTATGGCATGACCTTCCTTGCGCAGGCGCCTTGCAACGGCTTCGTAAATCTGACGCGCCCGGCTCATTTCATGAACGCTGACCACCATCGGGATCAGAACCCGGATTGGTCCATGCAGGGACGCGCGCAGGATGGCGGCCATCTGGGCTTCCAGCAATTCGGGCTTACGCAATGACAAACGAATGCCACGCAATCCCAGTGCCGGGTTTGGCCCGGACCCGATTTCTGCCTGCAATGACACCGCAAGCTTTTCACCCCCTATATCAAGGGTACGGATCGTCACCGGCTTGCCATTCATCCGGGTCACGATATCGGCCAGTTCGGCATATTGTTCGTCTTCGTCCGGCAGATAGTCCTTGTTCATGAACATGAACTCGCTGCGCAGAAGTCCGATGCCGGTCGCCCCGTTTTCCAGTGCCGCCGACAGTTCGATGGGCAATTCGATATTGGCATGCAGGTCAATTTCGACCCCGTCGCGGGTCGCCGATGGCACATCACGCAGACTGGCCAGTTTAGCACGCGCCGCCCGCCAGTCTTCCCGGCGCTGGGTATAATGGGAAAGGTCGTCCTCGGTCGGACGCAGGATCACTTCACCCCGGCCACCATCGACAATGATCAGATCACCGCCCGAAACCCCGCGAATGATGTCGGCCGCTCCCAGAATGGCGGGGATGCCAAGTGACCGGGCCATAATTGCCGTATGACCCTCCGCCCCGCCAAGAGCGGTGACAAAGGCAGCAAGCTGTCCGGGCTGAAGGCGGGCCATATCGGCCGGACTGACTTCTTCGGCAATCAGGATCGCACCCTTTGGCGCGGTT
>NZ_CP136684.1:7500-285000 GCF_032921865.1 Thalassospira lucentensis | reverse complement strand
GTGGCCATAGCGGCCGGGAACCACCTGATCCCATCCCGAACTCAGAAGTGAAACCTGCCTGCGCCGATGGTACTTTGTCTTAAGGCACGGGAGAGTAGGTCACCGCCGGGCCTTCTAAACACAGCACAAAATATTCCCTAACCACACAAAACATCCAACGCCGCCTCACATCATGATGCGGCGTTATCTATTTAACCCACCGGTTATAATACACCCTGACGCGGGGTGGAGCAGCCCGGTAGCTCGTCAGGCTCATAACCTGAAGGTCGTAGGTTCAAATCCTGCCCCCGCAACCAACTTTAAAAAAGCTCGCCCTCGTGGCGGGCTTTTTTAATGTTCGTTTGCCGGGGGCTTATGGATTGGAACCCGCAACAGGCCAATGCCTGTTTGAAAGGTTATTTGCGGAGCTGGCGAAGCCCCAAGGGCGGAGACTGATCCTGCCCACGTAACCACTTCTGCTATAAATGTCGGCGCCGTTTATCTTGATGGCACAATAGATTGGGCAGCTTCAACAACAAGCGGGGCAATTTCTGCTTCTGCACGTTCGATGGTCCAGCGGATCGATGGCAGAGAACAGTGGATGGCGCCAACCGGTATTCCGTCAATGCTGCAGATCGGGGCGGCAACGTTGACTTCATCGGGTAAAACCTGCCCCTGTGTGGTGCAATATCCCTTTTCGCGTGCCATCAGGATATTGTCGAGTATGGCGCCACGATCCATCGTTGTTCGCTGGGTGTATTGCCGGGTTGGCCAATTGCTGACCGCGTCACGGATGGCCTGATCGGACTGGCGGCTCAGGATGACGCGCCCGGAAGATGCGACAAGTGCAGGCACCCGTCTGCCAATCGCCGAAGCCCCGAAATTGGTGCGGTGGTTGGGCATGCGCACGACATAAATAATGTCGGTTCCGATTGGCTCGGCCATGTTGATGGTTTGGGATGTCTGGCGGCTCAGGTCGATCAGGCGCGGCATTGCCAACTGTGCCAGATAGTCGGCCCACAGATAGCTGTATGCCATCTCCAGATATTTGACGGCCGGCCGAAACCGGCGGGTTTCAGGATTTTTTTCCAGATAGCCAAGCTCGTATAGTGTGTTGGCATATCGTTGTGCCGCACTCTTTTCAAGACCGGTAACCTTTACAAGGTCGGCAAGGCCAAGTTCGGTTTTGTCTTCTGAAAAAGCTTCGAGTATCCGCATGCCCTTTTCAAGGGATGTGACAAAAAGGGTGTCCTGCTGCCGGGCTTTGGCATCCGTCATGGTCGCATTTCCTCGTTTTTTTAATGGCAAACGTGCTGGTTGACATGCTGCTTCCAGTTGCCTTATCGTAGTTATATACAGTACGCTGTATTACAATATAATACAAGGTGTTTTAAATACATCTAATGTGTCTTGCCGCAAATATTGCGAAGCAGGGCATTCATATCAGGAGGCTATAATGAAACAGATCCTTAAGGGGGCTGGAATCTTTGCCCTCGCCATGGCCGCTGCTGGAACAGCTGCTGCCAACAAAGCTGACGATACCCTCAATGTCGCGTTCTCCAAAGAACTTGAAAATGTCGACAGTTATTTCAACTCGGCGCGTGAAGGCGTCATCCTGCAACGTTCCATCTGGGACGGGCTGGTTTACCGCGATCCTTATACCGGCGAGTATCAGGGTAATCTGGCGACGGACTGGAAATGGGTTGATGACAAAACCCTTGAATTCAATCTTCGCCAGGGCGTTACCTTCCACAACGGCGAACCTTTTGATGCTGACGATGTGGTCGCGACCGTGAACTGGGTTGCGGATGAAAAGAACGGGGTTAAAACCCAGCGCAACGTCAACTGGATGAAAAGTGCCGAGAAGATTGACCAGTTCAAGGTCCGCATTCATCTGAAAGCGCCATTCCCGGCGGCGATTGAATATCTTGCCGGACCGGTATCGATTTACCCCAATGAATATTATGCCGAAGCCGGTCCGACCGGCATGGGACTTAATCCGGTAGGGACCGGTCCTTACAAAGTTGTTTCGGTCGAGCCGGGCAAGCATTTCGTGCTGGAGAAGTACGAAAATTATCACAAGGACAGCCCGAAGGGGCAGGCCAATATCGGTCGTCTCGATATCCGCACCATTCCCGATTTCAACACCCAGGCAGCCGAACTGTTCAGTGGCGGCCTGGACTGGATCTGGCAGGTGCCGCCAGATCAGGCTGAAAGCCTTGGCGCGATGGGTGAATTCACGGTTGCCAACGAAAGCACCATGCGCATCGGTTATCTGCAATTTGATGCCGCGGGACGCAGTGGTGAAGATAATCCGTTCACCAACAAGCTTATCCGTCAGGCAATTTCGCATGCCATTGACCGCGATGCCATCGTTGCATCAATGCTCAAGGGAAAATCACGCGTCGTCAATTCGGCGTGCTTCCCGTCGCAGTTTGGTTGTGCACAGGACGTTGCCGTCTATGACTATGACCCTGAAAAAGCCAAACAGCTTCTTGCCGAAGCCGGTTATCCGGATGGACTTGAAATTGACTTCTATGCCTATCGTGATCGCGAATATGCCGAAGCCATGCTCGGTTATCTCGAAGCGGTCGGCATCAAAAGCAATTTCAAGCTTCTGCAATATTCGGCACTGCGTGAACTGAGCATGAAGGGCGAGGTCCCGATGTCGTTCCAGACATGGGGATCCTATTCGATCAATGATGCGTCGGCGATCGTCAGCCAGTATTTCAAGCTTGGCAGTCTTGATAGCGCGCAAGACGAGCAGGTCAAGGAATGGCTGGATGTTGCCGACAGTTCCGTCGATCCCGACGAGCGCAAGGAATACTACGCCAAAGCCCTGAAGCGTATTGCCGAAGAAGCCTATTGGTTGCCGTTGTTCTCCTATAACTCGAACTACGTGTTCACCAAGGATCTGGAATATGCACCGACCACGGATGCTATTCCGCGCTTCTTCCAGATGAGCTGGAAATAATCCTCCGGATCAGGGGTTCAGAACGGTGTTGGTATATACGTTAAAAAGGCTTGGCCTGGCCTTGCTGGTGACGCTTGCCGTCTCCATGCTTAGCTTCGCGCTTCTCTATCTTTCGGGGGATCCTGCGGCGGCTATTGCGGGTGAAACGGCAAATGCCGAGGATATCGAAGCTGTAAGAATATATTACGGCTTTGATCGACCATGGGTCGTTCAGTATGGCGAATGGATGTTCAATGCGATCAGGGGGGATTTCGGCACAAGCTATTACTTCAAGCTGCCGGTATCACAATTGGTTGCCGAACGCCTGTCCGTCACGATGTTGCTTGGCGTCTGCGGAATCTCCTTTGCGCTTCTGACGGCTGTGCCTTTGGGTGTTGCCGCCGCCGTTCGCCCCAACAGCATTATTGACCGGATTGCCCTGTTCCTTTCGGTCATGGGGCAGGCCATGCCCAGTTTCTGGTTTGGCCTAGTCCTGATTGTCCTGTTCAGTATCAAGCTTCGCCTTCTGCCGCCTTCCGGTTCGGACAGCTGGCAGAATTTTGTGATGCCGACCATTGTTCTGGGCTATTACGCGATGCCGGCCATCATGCGCCTGACCCGGGCCGGGATGTTTGACGTGCTCGGTGCGGATTATGTCCGCACTGCACGCGCCAAGGGTGCGGGTGAATTCAGAGTCATGTTCAAGCATGCCCTTCGCAATGCCATCATTCCGGTTGTCAGTCTGGCCGCCGTGCAGATGGGCTTCATGCTGGGCGGATCGATTGTCGTTGAATTGATCTTTGCCCTGCATGGCGCGGGCTATCTGGCATGGGAATCCATTGGTCGTAATGATCTGCCAACCGTGCAGGCCCTGATTCTGGTGTTTTCGATGTTCTATATCGTCTTTACCTTCCTGTCGGATTTGTTGAATGCGTGGCTTGACCCGCGCATGAGGGTGGGCTGACATGACCAACACGACCGAAACCATCAACACAGTGACGCCCAAGGTTGAAGCTGAAGTCCTGAGCGGGCCGACACCACGACAGATTTTGCTGACCAAAATCCTTGGTCACAAGGGGCTGATGTTTGGGGCCATCGTGCTTCTGACCATTTTCCTGATGGCGCTTTTTGCACCACTTCTGGCGCCTTATGATCCGTATCAGCAGGATTTGATGCATCGAATGATCCCACCCGTCTGGGACGCCAAAGGCAGCTGGGAGAACATCCTTGGTACCGACCATCTGGGGCGGGATTATCTTTCACGGTTGCTTTATGGCGCACGCATTTCATTGGCTATCGGGGCGATTGCGGCCCTGATTTCCGGCATCATCGGCACCAGCATGGGGGTTGCCGCCGGTTATTTCGGTGGCCGTGTCGATGCCTGTGTCACCTTTCTGATCAATGTGCGTCTTGCGATGCCCGTGGTTCTGGTGGCGCTGGCGGTGGTGGCGCTGTTTGGCGGATCACTTCAGGTGGTGATCACGGTTCTTGGCCTTTTGCTTTGGGATCGGTTCGCGGTCGTGATGCGATCTGCCACGCTGCAATTGCGATCGATGGAATATGTTACGGCAGCCAAGGCCATCGGCTGTTCGACCAAGCGCATCCTGTTTAGCGAAATCATGCCCAATATCGCCAACAGCCTGATCGTGATTGTGACGCTTGAAATGGCGCATGCCATTTTGCTTGAGGCCGCCCTATCGTTTCTGGGCCTTGGGGTGCAGCCGCCAACACCGTCCTGGGGCTTGATGGTATCGGAGGGCAAACAGATGCTTCTGTTCCAGCCATGGATGATTGCCATCCCGGGTGTCGCGCTTTTCATCCTTGTTCTGGCGATCAATCTGCTGGGCGATGGTCTTCGCGACGTTTCCGCACCTGAAAACCGCAACTAGGGGCATCAGCATGGAAAACATTCTTTCTGTTCGCGGCCTGACGGTCGATATCCCGCTGGCGGCCGGAACGCTGCATGCCGTGCGCGGCATTGATTTCGATGTGAAGCGGGGGGAAACCCTGTGTGTGGTGGGCGAGTCCGGTAGTGGCAAATCCCTGACATCGCTTGCGATCATGGGGCTTCTGCCCAAGCAGGCGCAACGTTCAGCGCGGATTCTGGATTTTGAAGGTGTCGATTTGCAAACCGCGTCCAATCGGGATATGCGCAAACTGCGCGGCAACCGGATTTCGATGATCTTTCAGGAGCCGATGACTTCGCTTAATCCGGCATACACGATTGGCGATCAACTGACGGAAGCCCTTTTGCTTCATCGCAAGGTCCCCAAGCCGGTCGCACGTGATCGTGCCATCGAACTTCTGGAAAAGGTCGGGATCACGGCGGCGGCAAACCGCATGAAACAATATCCCCATCAGCTTTCCGGTGGTTTGCGTCAACGTGTGATGATTGCCATGGCCCTGATGGGCGAGCCGGATCTGATCATTGCGGATGAACCGACAACCGCCCTTGATGTCACCATTCAGGCCCAGATATTGCGTCTGCTTAAGGATCTTCAGCGTGAATTGAACATGGCGATGATCCTGATTACCCACGATCTGGGCGTGGTGGCCCGCGTCGCGGACAAGGTTGCCATCATGTATGCCGGTGAAATGGTCGAAGCCGGGAGTGCCGCCGAAGTCTTTACCGCGCCAAAGCACCCCTATACCCGCGGGTTGCTTAATTGCATTCCGGTGCCGGGCAAAACCGCGGTTGGTGAACATCTGGGCTCGATCCCCGGTATTGTGCCGTCTCTTATCGGTGATGTGGCTGGTTGTGCTTTCCGAAGCCGCTGTGACGAGGCAACCGCGCAATGTGCGTCCGATATACCGGCCCGGATTTCACCCGCCGGGCATCTTTATCGCTGTGTTCACGATTATGACATGAACCAGCCAAAATCGGGGGAAGCATAATGTCCGTTCCGGTTCTTGAACTTGAGAATGTTTCCAAGATTTTTTCGATCAAGCAGGGCATCTTTGGCAAACGCAAGGATCTTCGCGCGGTTGATGAATTGACGCTGAAACTGCAAAAGGGAGAAGTCCTTGGCCTTGTCGGGGAATCCGGCTGTGGCAAAAGTACCCTTGCGCGTATTTTGCTGGGACTGGAAACGCCAACACAGGGCCGGGTTCTGGTCGATGGCGAAGATATCACCACCCATGACAGATCCTATCTGGCGCGCCGTATCCAGCCGATTTTCCAGGATCCCTATTCATCGCTTAACCCGCGCAAGACCATCGGCGATATCATCTCGTTGCCGTTAAGGGTGCACAAGGTCGGCGATCCGCGTGACTGGGACAAACAGACCGCCGATATTCTTGATGTTGTCGGTTTGCCCAAACGGGTTTTGCGCAGTTATCCGAGCCAGCTTTCAGGTGGGCAACGTCAGCGTGTGGCGATTGCGCGTGCCCTGATCATGCGTCCTGAAATCGTGATCTGCGATGAACCGACTTCGGCCCTTGATGTGTCGGTACAGTCGCAAATCCTTAATCTGCTGTCGGATTTGCGCAATGAATTCGGGCTGACCTATCTGTTCATCAGCCATAACCTTGCGGTGGTCGAACATCTCGCGACAAGGGTGGCGGTCATGTATCTGGGCCGTATTGTCGAGGAAGCAGATGCATCTTCGCTGTTTGCTGGTCCGGATCATCCTTATACCAATGCGTTGCTGGAATCCGTTCTGACACCGGACCCGACCCTTGGCGTGCCCGATACGCAATTGGGGGCTGTGTTTCCCAATCCGATCAACCCGCCCAGTGGATGTCATTTCCATCCGCGCTGCCCGCGCGCGATTGATATCTGTTCGACCAAGGCACCGGTGGCGACCCTGCATCAGGGCAAGCGGGTTGAATGTCATCTGGTCGAAGGGGCGGTTCAATGATCCGCGACAATTTTTCCAACATGCAGTCGGTCCGTAAAAACGTCGTCACCGTCGAAAATGGTGGGGTGGTGGCAGCCCAGCATAAGCACGGGGCACAGGTCGGGGCTGACATTCTTGCCGCCGGTGGCGATGCCATTGATGCCGCGATTGCAACATCCTTTGCCATGGGGGTTGTCGAACCCTGGATGAGTGGCCCGGCCGGTGGCGGTGCCATGATGATCTATCGCGCCGATGAAGACCGGACCTATTGCATTACCTTCGGGATGCGTTCACCCGCCGGGCTTGATGTTGCGGATTATCCGTTATCGGGCGAGGGCGTTGCAGGCGATCTGTTCCCATGGGCGCGTGTTGTCGGGGATCGTAACCAGATTGGCGCAACCGCGATTGCGGTACCCGGCACCGTCGCCGGTATGGGGCTTGCCTTTGACCGGTTTGGCACGATGCCGTGGCGTGATCTTGTGTCGCCTGCGGCAAAGCTTGCGTCGGGTGGGTTATCCGTTGACTGGTATGCTGCCCTTATCATTGCGTCTAGTACCCGCGAACTTGCCAAAAACCCGACCGCAGCAGAGACCTTTCTGGAAGACGGGCATTGGCCGACTATTGCCGGATGGACGGCCCTTTCGGACAAGCGGATCAATCTTGACCGGATGGCGGCCACCCTGCAACGCATCGCCGATAAAGGTGCACGTGAATTTTACGAAGGTGATCTTGCGGCGGAAATCGTTGCCGATGTCAGGGACGCCGGGGGATGTTTGTCCCTTGATGACATGAAATCCTATCAGGCTATTTTGTCTGATCCGCTGGCGACATCCTATCGCGGGGGGATGGTCTATACGCCGCCTGCGATGACGGCGGGTGAAAACCTTGCGGAATGTCTGGAAATCCTGTCGCATCAGGATTTTGAGGGGACGTCACCGGGGGCGGATGCCTATGGGGCTTATGTCGATGCGCTTAAGACGACCTATAAACGCCGGCTGCGCGATATGGGGGACGTTGATGACAGTCGCGCCCCCGCCTGCACCACGCATTTCAGCGTAACGGATCGACATGGCAACATGGTGGCTGTGACACAGACATTGCTGTCCATTTTCGGATCCAAGGTCGTGCTGCCCGGAAGCGGGCTTTTGATGAATAACGGGATCCTGTGGTTCGACCCAGAACCGGGACGGCCAAACTCGTTAGCACCCGACAAACGATGCCTGATGAATGTCTGCCCGGCAATCGGGCAGCACAAGGACCGGCGTTTTGCCATCGGGGCATCCGGCGGGCGCAAGATTTTGCCAGCCATTCTGCAACTGACATCCTGCCTGATGGATTTCGATATGACCCTAGAAGATGCCTTTCATCAGGCGCGGGTCGATTTTAGCGGCGGCGATACGGTGATCATCGATCAAAGCCTTTCGCCCGATATCGTTGCGGCCCTTGGGGAACGCCATCGTTGCGTGACCACGCGCAGGACCGCTTTCCCCTATGCCTTTGCCTGCCCGGCCGGGGTTCTTCGTCAGGGGAATATCAATCAGGGCATGACCGAAATCATGTCGCCCTGGGGCGATGCGGTGGCGGAACACCGGGATGGTTCGTGAAACACAAAATGCTCCGTCGTTCCTTTGGGAATTTGATGGCTTATCGGAAAAAACAAGGATCAATCAATGTCAACGCGTGCTGATGCTATCGAAAATGTAACCCGGTATTTTGAAGATGGGCAGTTTATCGACGAACTGCGTCGAATGGTCGAACAGAAAACCGAAAGCCAGAAGCCCGATAATCTCGAAGCGCTTTATGGGTATCTTACCGATGTGATTGTTCCGATGGTGCGCGATATGGGGTTTGAAACCCGCATCATCGATAATCCCAAGCCCGGTTTCGGACCGTTCCTGTTTGCCGAACGCCGTGAAGGTAACGATTTGCCGACCGTCCTGACATATGGGCATGGCGATGTGATCCTCGCACAGGAAGGCGAATGGCGCGAGGGCCTTGAACCGTTCAAGCTGGTGATCGAAGGTGATCGGGTTTACGGGCGCGGTACGGCGGATAACAAAGTGCAGCATTGCATTAATCTGGCGGCCCTGCGGTCGGTCATTCAGACACGTGGCGCCTTGGGTTTTAACTGCAAGGTCATCATTGAGATGGGCGAAGAGGCAGGATCGCCCGGCCTTGCCGAACTGTTTACCAATTATCGAGATCTTTTTGCCGCCGATGTCCTGATTGCATCGGACGGTCCGCGCCTGAGTGCAGAACGCCCGACCATGTTCATGGGGTCACGCGGGGCGATCAATTTTGCGCTGTCGCTTAAATATCGCGAAGGCGGGCATCATTCCGGGAACTGGGGCGGTTTGCTGAAAGACCCGATGATTGTTCTTTCGCATGCGATTGCATCCATCGTTGATCGTCGCGGACAAATACAGGTACCGGAATGGCGGCCCGATAGCCTGAATGAAGAAGTCCGTGAGGCCCTCAAGGATTGTGCAATCACCCAACCTGAAACCGGGCCTGCGATCAACCCTGACTGGGGCGAGGAAAGCCTGTCACTGGCGGAAAAGGTTTATGGCTGGAACAGCTTTGCTGTACTTGCGGCAAAGGCCGGTAACCCGGAAAAACCGGTCAATGCGATCGCGCCAGAAGCCATTGCGCATTGCCAGTTGCGTTATGTGGTCGGAACGGATGCGGATGGCATTCTGCCGGCTTTGCGCCGCCACCTTGATAAGCATGGCTTTACGGATGTTGAAATCATTCCCTCGGCAAAGGGGTTTTTCCGGGCAACCCGGCTTGACCCATCCCATCCGTGGGTCACGCGTGTACGCGATTCAATCATCAAGACCACCGGAACCAAACCGGCAATCCTGCCCAATCTTGGCGGGTCGCTGCCTAATGATACATTTGCCTATATCCTTGATCTGCCAACCGTCTGGGTGCCGCATTCCTATGCGTCATGCTCTCAGCATGCGCCCAACGAACATATCCTGCAAAGCCTCAGCCGACAGGCCCTGCAAATGATGGCCGGTGTGTTCTGGGATATCGGCGACACGGCTTGAGCGCGGCTGCAGGGAATTGCCTGTGGTTTAATGAGGGAGCAGAAACCTCCCGTCGGCTCCTGAATGATGAAAGCCGGAATAGCAGAAATGCTGTTCCGGCTTTCTTATGCCGATGTGATTTTAAGGGGTAAAATTAAAAATGAGAAAGATTATCATTATGATTTGCAATGATCGGAGGGGTTGTGTACTTTTCGGCGGTTTCTAAATTTTATTGCAGAGGGGGCTCTTGTGATTAAACCCGGTTTAACTTCACTTTTTGCCATCAGTTGTTCTTTTTTGTTTGTGCAGCAGGCTTTTGCCCAGACACAAACCGAGCAACAAAAAGTCGAAAGTGAAGAGTCGATTGAAGAGCAACAATCGGCAGATGAAATAACGACCGCACCGCTTGTCATTTCTTCCAGTCGAACCAATTCCGATGTGAAATCATCACCACAGAAGATCACGGTCATCACCAAAGAGGAAATTGAACAGCAGCTTGCAATCACGACGGATTCTTCCAAAGCGCTTGCCAATTTGCTTCCTGCCTACACGCCTGCACGCGAGAAACTGACCGGAAGTGGTGAAACCTTTCGCGGTCGCACGCCACTTTTCATGATTGACGGTGTACCGCAATCCAACCCGCTTCGTCCGACAGGGCGGTCAGCACACACCATTGATCTGGCGATGGTCGAGCGAATTGAGGTCATTCATGGTGCCAATGCCATCCATGGTCTGGGAGCCACAGGTGGTATCATCAACTATGTGACCAAGCGTCCGGAAGCCGGTAGCTTCAATCAGCATATGAATGTTCAGACGACATTGCCGACGACTGGAATCAGTAACGAAACGGATAACTACAAGCTTGGTTATGGTTTCAATGGCGGCTTTGAAGATTTTGATTACCTTGTTTCCACCACTATTGAAGATCAGGGGCTGTATCTTGATGCGAATGGCGATCCGGTCGGGGTGGATAACACGCAGGGCGATCTTATGGATTCCCGCACCTACGATTTCCTGAGCAAAGGAACCTACTGGATCGATGATGACCAGTCGATTGGCGCGGAATTCAACTATTTCCGTTCAGAAGGCAAACAGAACTATGTCAGCGTGACGGGGGATCGCGACAACGGTATTCCGACAACTTCGGAAAAAGGTACGCCGGTTGGCAAGGCACCGAGAAACCAAGTCTATACGACTAGCCTGGATTACGAGAATAAGGACTTTCTGGATATGGACTTGAAGGTCCAGGCTTATTATCAGGATTTTGAGGGGCGTTTTGGTGCGACGATTTCTGATTCGTTCCAAGATACTTCCATTGCGCCGGACGGTACCTTGTATGATCAGTCCCAGGCAGATTCGACCAAAGTGGGCAGCAAGGTGACTTTGGTTAAAGATGGCCTGCTTGATGATCGCCTGAAATTGACAACAGGCTTTGATGTTCTGAGCGATACCACTGACCAGAAACTGGTTCTGACGGATCGTAGCTGGGTCCCTGAAACAACCTATTTCAATTATGCGCCGTTCCTGCAAGCTGAGTTCGAGGCTTTGGAGGGGCTTAAGTTTCATACCGGCGTGCGTTATGAAGTTGCAGAACTTGATGTTCCCACCTTCCAGACGGTTGCGGACGCCAATAGCGTAACAGTGGATGGCGGGACACCGTCATTCGAGGAAACGCTTGTCAACTTTGGGATCACATATAGCCCGGTGGAGACTGTTTCGCTGTTCGGGAACTATTCCGAAGGGTTTGGGATGCCCGATGTTGGCCGTGTTCTGCGTGGCATTAATGATCCGGGGCAGGATGTCGATTCATTCCTGAATCTGGAGCCGATTGTAACCGACAACATCGAAGTTGGCGTTCGTTACGATGACACGGTCTGGGATGCAGAATTCAGTGTTTATGAGTCAAACGCCGATCTTGGATCGCGACTTCAACAGGTGGGAGACGATTTCTTTGTCGAGCGGCAGAAAACCAGAATTCGGGGGCTGGAAGCTTCTGTTGGCTATTGGCTGAACAAGGAGAATAAAGTCGGTGTCGGTTATGCCTATAGCCAGGGTAAGTATGACAGTGATGAGAATGGAACGTTGGATGCCGAACTGGACGGTCTGAATGTGGCACCGAACCGCCTGATTGCAACATGGGGCAGCACGTGGAGTGATAATTTCTCGACGTTCCTGCAAGTGCAGCACAACTTTTCCAAAAACTTCGACGATCCGGAAAAAGAGTTCTCCGGCTATACGATTACTGACCTTGCAGCCACCTACAAACTGCCCACGGGCAAGGTCAATATGGCTATAGAAAACCTCTTTAACGAAGACTACATCACCTATTATTCGCAGAGTGCACTGGTAAATGACGACCGTTATTTCAAAGGGCGCGGGCGCACTGTGACAGTCGGTTATTCTGTGGATTTCTAGGCTGTCTGGTCGAAATAAATGCATTTGAAAATTCCCCGTGATTATCTGGTCACGGGGAATTTTCATGGATACAGGTTTCTATCTGCGGCTTTCAGCCAGTTTTGCGAGAAGTTCCAGCCGTTTTCGTTCATCCTGTGCCTGCTTTTCCAGAACAGGGTCGATCAGCCTTGCGGATTGATCAGGGGAGAGGATGAAAAGGCCGTCTTCATCGCCGATCACCATGTCGCCCGGGTGAATTTCCTGACTGTCTATTACGGCAGGGGTGTTGATTTTTCCGCCCAAGTCACTTTTTTGCGTGGTAACAGAACTCATGCCCTTGGCAAAAACCGGGAAAGGCAGGTCTTGCAGAGCCCGGATATCCGTTACACAGGCATTCGTTACAATACCGACGACACCCTTGATCATGGCGGCAATGGTACGCAGTTCTCCCCAGCAGGCATATTCCGCGTGGTTTGGCATCGAGATGACAAGTACGTCGCCGGGCCGACTGTTGATTAATGCATGATAGAGGGCACTGCCGTCCGTCCCGTGCAAGGTTACCGTCACCACATGTCCGAGTAGCCTGCTGCATTTGGTTTGGGCTTTGATATTTCGAATATATCCTTCTGTGGTCAGGTGACCGATGGAGGATGTGTCCACAGCACGATACCGTTCAACAAGATCTTGCGGGATGCTTCGGCAAGACGGATTTAGTTCGAGCATTTTCTTTTCTTTCCGGACGGCAAAAGAAGCGGACAGGTCGAGCAATATTCTTGCGGCGGGGTTAGGTAATAATAGCAGCAGGTTTTGCGATAACGGATTTCGCGTTCTCCGGCTGGTGTTTTGTCGAAATAGAACCGCTGGAGGGGATTGTCTTTGCAGTCAAAGAGGTCGCCGTCTGCCTCGGTTGTCAGATAAGCGAAGTCTTCCCGAATTTGCCGAGCAGTGTCCGTGTCACCGATGGACATAAGGCGACGTTCATAAAGAGAATAAACCCTGACAGCGGTATTTTCCCATAAAATGGAAAGGGTAACGCCGGACGCCTCGTGCAGGGCCAGCCACAGACGGGCGAGATTGTCGGAAAAAAGTCTGCGGCATACATCTTCGCGCCAGGTTTCTCTCGCACCGGGGGCTGGCAGGGTTGCTTCCAGATTGTAAAGATACATGGAAGATTGCCATCGCTTTGAATCGTGGCTGTAATCAATCACACAATTCTCAAGCGAAAGATCAAGCCCGTCATTGTAGGCGCTCATGGGATAAAGGGCGGCAGAAGTTGTGAGAAAGGCAATGCGCTTGCTTAAAAGTGAAGCCGTGATTTTGCGCGACCGGGAGCCCAGAAGACGTCCGACCTCGTTTAGTATGTCGCGGCAGATATCCTTGTCGAGGATCTCTGGCCCATGCACGGAAAGGCCGGGTAAACCCGCGGTTGCCGATTTAAGGCCGCATAAGGAATGCAACTCGTCCATCCGCTGGTCATCAAGGGCATGCATGGAATTCCTCCGGCCTTGACGTATTGCGTCCGTGGGGGATGCAGATCGGTGTGCCGTTCAGCGGGTCGGAAATGATCCGGCATTCCAGATTAAATACGGCACGGATCATGTCTTCTGTGACGATATCGTCCGGCTTGCCCTGATCATATATCCGGCCGTCTTTCAAAGTGACAAGATGGTCGGCATAGCGGCAAGCCAGATACAGGTCGTGCAGGACCATCACAATGGTTTTGTTCGCATTCTTGTTCTGTTCGTGCAGCAGTTCCAGAATATCGATCTGATGGGAAAGATCGAGATAGGTCGTGGGTTCATCCAACAGAATGATATCGGTGTCTTGCGCCAGCGTTAGCGCGATCCATGCACGTTGCTTTTGCCCCCCGGACAGTTTTTGCAAAGGCCTGTTGCGCAGATCGGTCAGTTCTGTTGCTTCCAGGGCACGTTCCACCATTTTTTCATCGGTGGCAGACCAGCCTTGAAACCAGCTTTGATGCGGGTAACGTCCCTGTCGAACCAGTTGATAAACTGTCATTTCTTCGGGGGCATCGGGACCCTGCGGAAGAATGGAGAGACGTTTGGCGATGTCAGAACCGGAAATCTGAGAAATCGGTTCGCCCGCAAGGAATACCTGTCCGGCGATTGGTTTCAGAAGTCGGGCAAGGGCACGTAGCAGCGTTGATTTGCCGCAGCCGTTGCTGCCGATCAATACCGTGATTTTGCCCTTTGGAATGGCAAGGTCGAGTTCCTTGATGACAATGTTTTTGTCATAACCAAGTGTAAGGGCGCGGCTTTCAAGCGATAACATAAGCGTCTCTCTATCTTTGGCGGTAGAGAAGGTAAATGAAAAATGGCGTGCCGATTGCGGAGACAAATATGCCTGCAGGCAAATCCAGCGAGCCGAACAGTGTGCGTCCTGCGGTATCTGCGATCAGGACCAGAAGGCCGCCGATGCAGGCCGTCGCGGGAATTTGCAAAGTGATGGTGTTCTTCACAAGACAGCGTGTGATATGCGGGGCCAGCAGGCCGACAAATCCGATGGCACCGGCATAGGCCACTGCAGAACTCGCCAGAATAACGCAGGCCCCGAGTGCGATCAGACGAACGACTTGTACCGGTATACCCAGGCTGGTGGCCACATCATGGCCCAAGAGCAGGGTATTCAGTGTTCGCCCCAAAAAGATCAGCGGAGGTAAAGGCAGTAATACCCATGGAAGGATGTGACGCACATCAGTCCAATCTGCACCATAGACGCTGCCGGTCAACCAGATATAGGCCGATAGGTTCGTCATTTCGGTGCTGAAAACCATCAGCAAAGTGGTCAGGGCACCGAAAGTGGCAGAAATGCCGATGCCGATCAGGATCAGCCTTGCCGGTTCTACGGTTCCGCTCCATGCCAGAAGGAAGATCGTAATGGCGGCAACGGCCGACCCGGCTGAGGCGATCAGCGGCATCCATGTCACGCTGACGATCGGCGCCAGCCAACCGAAATAGATGACGACGGCAACCGAAGCACCGCCGGTGATGCCGATGATTTCGGGAGAGGCAAGCGGGTTGCGTACCAGGGTTTGCAGGATAAGACCTGAAACTCCGAGACCCGCCCCGACCAGAAGTGCCATAGCTATCCTGGGCAAACGCAGGCTCTGGATGATAAAGCCATGCGGGCTTTCACTGGCTCCGAACAATTCGTGAATGACGGTCAAGATCGGAATATCTTCCGGGCCCGCTGCCGTGGCGACGATGGCGATCAGGGCTGTAAACAGCATGACCAGAATAAGGACCGGCAAGGCGGTACGGTCAGGGTTGTCGGTCCTGTGTCTGCCAAGCGATGTGAAAATATTATCCATAAGAGAAATTCCGCCGGGCAAGAATGACAAATAACGGAGCACCAATAATTGCGGTCATTGCACCGATCGGCAGTTCTTCAGGCATGATAATCTGACGTGCGATAACATCGGAAACCAGCAGCAGGACCGCACCGGCAAGACCGCTTAGCGGGATGAGCCAGCGATGATCACTGCCTGTCGAAAGCCGAACAATGTGTGGGACAATCAAACCCAGAAAGGCGATATTTCCGACAGCAGAAACCGCACTGCCGGCAAGCACGACGACCAGTACCGCAATCAGGGTTTTCAACAGAAATGTATTCTGTCCCAGACCTTTGGCGATATCTTCTCCTGACATGAGAATGTTGATGTGCCGTCCGATGAGACAACTGACCGCGACAGCAGCCGAGATATAGGGCAGAACGGGCAGGAAAGCATCAAGCGTGCGTCCGGCAAGGGAGCCGGCCAACCAGAACAGAATACGGTCAAGGCCGTCCTGATTGATGACCAGAATAGCCTGGGTGAAGGATATGAAAAGGGCTGTCAGGGCCGCACCGCCCAAAACCAGCCTTGTCGGGGTCAATCCGCCATGCCCAAGACTGCCCAGCATATAAACGATGCTTCCGGCCAGGGTTGCGCCGGCCATGCCTACCCATATCAGGCCATGTCCGGCGAAAGACGGAAACAGGGTAGAAACCAGAACAATCATAAAGATCGCACCGCTATTGATGCCCAGAATGCTTGGCGATGCCATGGGGTTTCTGGTCACGGCCTGCATCAGAACGCCAGAAATTCCAAGTGCGGCACCAACAAAACAGGCAATAACAGTGCGCGGCAGTCGGCTGCTGATCACGATGACATGTTCGACGGAGTTTTCGTCAAACCGGACGAGCGCCAAAAAGGAATCCCCTAGCGATACCGGATATTGTCCCATGGTCAGACTTGCACTGAAAGACAGCACGAACAAAAGCGCCAGCAACAAAAGTGCTTTGAATTCCTTACTCATGTCGCGTTTGTTTTCTTGATTGTCATACTTGTCTTCACTCTGTCAGGGGCGGCACATCGTAAATTCTGAAAAGGTCATCAAGGATCATGTTTGCGCCGATGATCCCGCCAGAAAGGCTCCAGACGATTTCGTCAACCTTGTAAATCTGGCCTGAGCGGCTGGCTTTCAGTGTTTTCCACAAGGGATGATTGCGCCAGTTATCATAATTCTCGTCCACGGCGGGGTTTTCGGAACGCAGGAAAACGAAGAAGGTGTCGGCATTCACCGTTGGCAAAGCTTCCTTGCTGGTAAGCTTTTTGTAAATCCAGCCATTGGTATCGGCAAATGAGGAATGCTCAAATCCAAGTTCACTGAGGATCAAACCGGAAAAGCTGTTGCGAGACAAAAGGCGGAGATGATCCGCCCGGAAATTAAGCAAGGAGACTTCGATCGGCCAGTCCATGTTGTCCCGTGATGACAGGACCTGACGGAAATGTTCTGTCCTGCGGTTCCAGTCAACAAGAAGATCGTCTGCCGCTTGTTCCTGATTTAAGGCCAGCCCCATCAATTCAAGTGTCTGTTTGAAATCAAAGATTTCTTCCAGAAAAATGACGGGTGCGATGGCCGACAATTGTTGATAGAGCGTTTCGTGGCGGAATTTCGAGGCGATAATCAGATCGGGTTTGAGCGCGACAAGACGTTCCAGATTAGGTTGGGTTTCCAGCCCTACAATGTCGGCGTTCTTCAGCGCGTCCCGAAGATAGGGATAAACAGGTTTGTTGACCCATGATTCAACGACGCCGACCGGAATAACCCCAAGTGCGACGGCCGTATCGGTTGCGCCCTGAAAAAGGGTGACGATCCTTTGGGGGGTGCCGGTTATCTTTGTTTCCCCCATGGAATGGGGGATGACGCGCGTTGTTTCAATGCTTTGCTGCTGTGCCAGAGCGGGCTGAAAAACAAGACAGCAGAAAACCGCCAAACCCGTCGCGATAAAAAGCGACGGGTTGGAGAAATGCGTTTTTATCTTCCGGGGCTGCTTTGGCACTGCAAGACGGTAGATGGCGTTCCAGATGAAAGTAAATCCGGACAATTTGGTCATAACCTCGTCTCTCGTTCTTTCTTAAGGGTCAATATTCTGAAACGGGTTCTGCACCTTGCCTTTGCCCCAGGGCATGCTTCCCGGTCCGCCCGCGCGGGCAATGATTGGCCGAACAAGCTGCTTATAGGGCCAATATGGCGTATCGAACAGTTGTTCTGCAATCATTGTGCGATCTTCCTTGTTGAAACTCGCATTATCGAGCGCGTGGATAATCGCGCCTTTCATCTGTTTCCAGAATTCTGAAGCTTCGATGTCATAGATATTCGCAAGGGTTTCCGCGATGGCACGCAGATTAACCTGTATGCCAAGCGTTTGCAGATAGAACAGAAGATCTTCGGGGCGATCATGGTAAAGGGTGTTGGCATAGCCCTTTTTGATACGGTACTCGGGATCTGACAGGCCGTTGCGTTCCAGCCAGGGAACAAAAATGCGCAATGAGTCATGATCACGTAGCAACAATCCGTGCGCCCGACCATCCTTCCAGACCATCACTGCATTTTGCCCGTGAATTTCAGCCAGCATACCAATTTTGAACATACGGAAATTGATATCGAAGAAGGTCTCGCAGACTTCCCGGAACAGGGTCAGGATGTTGTTTTCCGTCCTCGCCATATCGCGGTAATTCAGCCATTCGTCAAAGAAATGAACCCTGCTTCCGGGCAGCGGAGTTCCCAATGCCGCCATAGGGATCAGACGATACTGATCGTCTTCCAGGATTTCCGGATAGGTACGAACCATGGCAGACAAATGGCGAGGGCGTTCGTCAAACAGGCTTGTGTCTTCGGGGAAGTAAGCCCACCAACTGGTTTCGTCACAGACAAAAACGCGGCTTTCAAGCGCGGTATCAAGCTGCAAACCTTTACGTAGCAGGGCTTCACTGAGGTTGCCGTTGATCATTTTGACCGCAGGCAGGTATCTGGAAGCTGCCAAAGAGAATATATGCATGGGCAGTTTCAGATAGTTTCGGGTCGGGGAAAGTGGCGCCATGGATCGCAGGGACGATGTGGCCTTTACCCGGTAACCCTGAAAATCCAGGATGTGGCAGGTGCCGTCCTGAAGTTCCTGGTCATAGTGCGGCCTGATATAGTGATCAAGCTGCCAGGGATGAACAGGCACGGCTATGTGGCTTTGAGACAGCCCTTTTTTCTCCATCTCTTTCTGGAGCGCGGTGTTGCAATCTGGGGAAAGCAAGGCATCTGCAATAGATTTGCTGCGGCTGTTTTCAACACCTTCGCCCAGCATCAGACTATCTGCTTTTACCGCAATCCAAACAAGGGAGATGTCCTTGTCGAATTCGGCCATGAATTGGGCATATTCCTCGTTTGACAATCCCATTTTTGCCTTGGCAACAGGATGATAGGGGCGATCACGCAGGGATGCCCATTGCTCCATGATCTGGAAAAAATCTTGCGGGGTTTTTGAGAGAAGCCGGTTGGTATCGATCTGATACGATAATGACAGCGCCATCTGTTCTATGCTGGTTTTTACCATGTCCGTAAAAACGGCGATCCCTTCGCGGCTGTCGGGGCTTTCGTTGATCAGTTTGCGACATACCAGATCAAGGAATGACAGGCATTCCAGATGATAAAATCCGTCTGCCGACTTACCAACCAGACGGCTGTTGCGCATGAGCTGGAAGGGATAAAGGACAGCTTTTTCAACGGCTGCGTAAACAAACAGGTCGTCAGACGTTGTCCAGCGCCAGAGCATGCCAGAAGAGGGGGGCCTATCCAGACCAAGGTATTGCAAAAGTTCGCTGGTTTCCTGTGTTCCGGGTAGATCGGAAAAGGCAATCAGATCGGATTTCTGGTTCTCAAAATATTCTTCTGCGTGGAGGCCTTCAAAAAGGTCCTGGCAAATCAATCGATCTGCTTTGGCAAGCTTGTCATCTATCGCGTTCATGGTTTTTCTCTGCCCCTGCTTTTGTGGTCTGAAGCTTGTTCTGCAATGCTCGAAAGGCGATGCCTCGTTCTTCACCCAGAACGAATGTATGAACACCTTTACGGATCCATTTTTCGTGCTCGTCGGGTTCGCGCGGTATGGCGCAGTAAGGGATCGCAGCCCGGCTGCATTCACGTTGAAGATTATCCAGGCATTCCTGTATTTCCGGGTTTTTGATCTGCCAGGGCATGCCCATGGACTGGCTAAGATCGGCTGCCCCTTCAAGGATCATGTCGAGCCCGTTGACAGCCAGAATGTCATGGATGTTATCTAGCCCGGCCCTGCTCTCGATCATGGCAACGACCATGACCTCTCGGTTAGCGAAGGTCATGTAATCAGCCAGGCTGTTTTTACCGAAAGCACCAGGGCGACCGCCATTCAGGCTCCGTCTGCCATTGGGGTGGTAGCGAGCAGCGCTAACAGCGTTTTGCACATCCTCTGCGCGTTCAACCATTGGAACCACTATGCCCTTGGCCCCGGCGTCAAGCACACGCAGGATCCCTTTCGGGTCTGTGTCGCCCACCCGTACCAAAACGGTGATCTGCAGGGCATCACCGGCACGGATCATGTTTTCAAGGGTTTCCGGATTGACCAATACGTGTTCGGTATCGATGATCACGAAATCGAAACCCGCCTCGGCGATCATTTCTATCGCAGTGGGCGAGGGGATTGAACAGAACAGACCATAGGCGGGCTGCCCGGCCTGGATTACCTTTTTCAATTGGTTTTCGGTCAGCATGGCTATGGCCTGTATGCGTAAAGGGGATTGGCGACATCCATGAAGCGTGGTTCGCTATCCCCAAACAGGCGGCGTTTGGTCAATTCTTCGACCTGAATGGTCGGAGCAAAGACGTCAAAGCATTGATAGCGTTCTGCGTGTTGGGGATTTTGTTCCTGATATTCCCGGATAACGCCTGCGGTTGTCTTCCAGAACCATTGTTCCGCCAACCCATAATTGGCATTGAGGAAAATGCCGATCTCGGCAAGGCAGATGAAGAAAAATGCATCACAGGTGAAATCGCGAACGGCATTCAGGTCGTCAGTGATAATGAAGGAATTCCTGTTCAGTCGCAGATGGCTGGCTGGTGCTGCATGCAGTTTCGCGGCCTTGTGGGGATGGGCAAGTGCATCCGGGCAATAGCGCACGCCATCGTGAAAATCCTTCAGGGCGATACGCACCGGCCAGCCGTCCTTGTGGATCAGAACAATATTCTGCCCATGGGATTCAAGTCCGACACCCTCTGCCAGTAACAAATGTATTATGGGACGAACGGCAACCCGGATCAGTTGCGCGCTCCAATCCTCTCGACCGTGGGTTTGTATCCAGTCATCAATGATCGGTTTGCCATTGCGTTGTATGTGTGTAAGCCCGTTAAACGGTATTGCTGCCTCACCGGGGCGCAAATATTTCGCCATGCTTTCCCGCCAGACGCTGCCTAAACCGCCATAGGCGGTGGTGCGCCGGTGTTCGGGCAAGGTTTCGTAATCAAAGCTGACACCAAGGAATTCGCGCAGGATGACAAAATCCATTTCCCCGGCGCTTTTGTCATTGTCGATCAGATCTTGCAGCCAGTCGGTAATGACGGGGCCGTTTCTGACCGTGTGATTGGCCAGAATTCGGGTGCTTGATGTATTGGTGAGGTGCATTGCCACCTTGAGATAGGGGCGATCGGGTGCATTGACATTGGCCAGTGTACGAATGGATTGCTGTGCGTGATAGGCGTCACTGCCACGACCAAGATAAATCAGAATACCGTCGCGTATTTCCCGGTGGAAGGCGGTGACAAGCTTTTTGTCCCACTGCCACGGATGGACCGGTAAAAGCCGGACATCGTCGAAAGTCAGTTTGTTGTCGCGCAGAACAGTTTCGAAATGTTCAAAATCGGACGGGGCAAGCTGTTCCTGAATGACAGAGGCATATTCGTAACTGCGGGAAAGGCCGATATCGGCATGATCTTTCCGTATCGCCAGCCAGACAAGATGAATGTCCTGACGGAATTCCGGTCCGTAGGCAGCATTGTCGGCAAGTGAAAAGCCGATCCGCGACTTGTAACATGCATGATAGGAATGGGCGTCCATGATAAGCCCTTCCAAGCTATTGTAGTCATGCCTGAATGCCGACAAATCAGCCGGAATGGGCTGGCTCAGGGACTGAACATCCTTGATAAGGGTTTGCTCCAGTTCCTCGATAAACTGCGTCAGATTGACGGTACCGGGAATGTGGCAAAGAACCTCGTCAATAAAGCCCGTCAGGCTGGCATCGGTCGTCTGTTGCGCGTCGGCAGACTGACATCTGGCGATGCCGGACAGTTTGATTTGCCCGAAGCTTTCCTTGCACTGCCCCTCAAACAGGTAGCCGACAGTTGCACCGCTGCGTTTCTGCCCTTCGATCAGAAACATGATGCCGTTATCAGTTTCCCGCGTTTGGACAGGAACGATTTTCTCGAAAATCAGCGTTTGCACCAGTTGCTTGAGAACCCGCTGCTCGACACTGGCAAAGCAATCCCGGTTTTGTCTGCTGATCCAGGAATAGACGGCAGTGTCGCGGGTTTCTCTTTCTCGGGGAAAGGGGAGAGTGTTGACATTCATGGGCTCGTTTCCCGTTTGCAGTATTCATGTAAGGATGATCAGAGGTCTGGCCTCGGGGAGACTGGTGCCTGGACAAACACCTTTGACGGCAGGCGACATGCCAAAGGCAGAAGACCCGCAATCAGTAGACCCGTTGCCAAAAAAACCTGACTGATGGCCGCCATTTCTTCCTGTGCCGCAGGGGCATGTGTCTGGCGGTGCCATTCAAGATAGGCGGATGCGATGACAATTCCGGCGGAAGACAGGATTCGTCTGGAAATGTTATTCATCGCAGCACCCTGCGTAAGGCGGTTTTCCGGAATGGCATTCAGACCTGCGGTCGTTACCGGCATGTAGGAAAGTCCAAGTCCGATGCCGCGCAGGATCATCAGGGCAAATATCACCCACAAGGGAGTATTTGCATCGCTTGCGCCCAACAAAAATGCTGCAATGCAGGTGATGACAAGGCCGGTTGTGACGGTGAGCCTGGGGCCGTGCCAGTCAAGCCAGCGACCGCCAATATTGACAAAGATGCTGCCGGAAACTGCCGTGCACAAAAGTGCTGCGCCTGTCCATACGGGGCCATATCCCATCACGGTCTGAAGCTGCAACGGGATCAGGATGAGCGTTACGAACATGCCGACCGATTGTATGGTCGTGATCACAATGCTGATCCGATAGCAGGGATAGGTGAACAGGCCGAGATCAAGCAGGGGGGCCGGGCTTTTGCGTTCCGTTCTGATGAAGTAGGCAAATGCAAATACAGCAAGTATTGGCAGACCCCACATAGCCAAAACAGGAAGTATTTCTTCTGACAGAAGGTTCAGCCACATCATTGTCACGGCAATCGCCAGCGTGGCAGACAGAAACCCCCTGGTGTCAAAAGGCTGCCTGTCATTTGCATCCTGCCGACCTGTCGGCAGGCCAACGAGAGCGACAACAAACGCGCTTAATCCGAATGGGATGTTCATGATGAACAGGACCTGCCAGCTTGCCAGTTCCAGTGCTACCCCGCCGACAAAGGGCCCGACAGCAGGGGCCAGCATGACGGCAGTGCCCCAGATGCCGGTGATCCTGCCGCGTTTTTCTTTCTCATAGACGGAAAATATCAGGGGCAGCGACAGAGGGATCATCAATCCCCCTGCAATACCCTGAACTATTCGTGCCGCAATCACCCAGTTGATACCGGGGGCAAGCGCGCCAAGAGATGAGCCGCAAACGAACAGGCCAAGCCCGATCAAATACAGGCGCCGTTTGCCGTACCGGTTACTCAGATAACCGGTAAGCGGCATCGTCAATCCCATCGCCATCATAAAGCCCGCAACGATCCAGCTTGCAAGCAGAGGGCCGGTGTCGAAAGTCTTCATGAATTCCGGCACGGCCGGGTTGAGCGCACTGTTGTTCAGGCTGACCGTCAGGGTTCCCAGCAGCACCGATACCATCACCACCCGGGGAGGCAGGTTTTCAATCTTATTCTGCAACGTTAAGTGTCCGTTGTGCGCAGTTTTCGGCGATTGCATCGCTGAAGATGTCGATGATTTTCAACATTTCGGCATTGCTGATGATCAGAGGCGGCAGGAACCGCAGAACGGCGGAATGGCGTCCTCCGACCTCAAGGATAAGGCCTCGATCAAAGCAGGATTTTTGAACGGACCGGGCGAGAGCCGGATCTGCTTTCGGATAGCCCTGGATATCCGATGTGCGATCCTCGATCATCTCCACGCCCAGCATCAAGCCGCGCCCGCGAACATCGCCAATTTGCGGGAAGGCTGTCTGAAGGTTTCGAAGGGCGGATGCAAGTTGCTGGCCGATAGCCGCAGCGTGCCCGGCAAGATCATTCTCGCGAATGTAGCGCAAGGTGTTTCTGCCTGCGGCCATGGCAAGCTGATTACCGCGGAAGGTTCCGATATGGGCGCCGGGTTGCCATTTATCGTATTTCCTGTGATAGGCGATAACAGATAATGGCAAACCGCCGCCGACAGCCTTGGACATCACAACGATATCGGGTGTGATGCCGGAATGCTCGAAGGCGAAAAGTTTTCCGGTGCGTCCGAAGCCGGTCTGCACCTCGTCAATGATCAGAAGTACGTCGTGTTCCAATGTGAGCTGGCGCAATTCTTTTAGCCAGTCATCCGGGGCAGGGATGGCACCGCCTTCCCCCTGAACAGCTTCCAGAATGATGGCTGCCGGTTTGGTGACGCCGCTTTCCGGATCGCCAAGGACAGAACGGATGAAATTGAGACCGGCTTTTTCGCCGGCCCTGCCGCCGAGCCCGAAGGGGCAGCGATAATCATAGGGGTAAGGCATGAAATGGACATTGGGCACCAACCCTTCCAGTGCTCCCTTCTGGTGCAGGTTGCCGCTCAGGCTCATGGTTGCGTGGGTGCTGCCATGATATCCTCCCTGGAAAGACAGGATAGTACTGCGACCAGTCGCAATTTTTGCCAGCTTGATCGCGGCCTCGACACCATCTGCGCCGGTCGGCCCGCAGAAATGTACGCGCGCATCGCGTGAGAAGTTTGCGGGCAGGCAAACGAGCAGTTCGTCAATGAACGCTTCTTTCGTGGCGGTTGTGATATCAAGGGTATGCAGCGGCACGTTGGCATCGATCATTTCCCGGATGGCATCGGTGACAACATTATGATTGTGTCCGAGTGCCAGCGTTCCTGCGCCGGCAAGACAGTCGATATATTCCTTGCCATCCATATCCGTCACGGTCAGCCCCTTTGCATGCCGGATGGCAAGAGGGAACCTGCGGGGATAGGTACGAGCACTGGATTCACGGTTTGCCTGTTGCTGCAACAGATCGGTGTTGCTGACTTCTATTGCCGTGTAGTCCCTTGTTGTGTGAGCGGTTCCTGTCGTCTGTGACTTCGGCCCGACCGGGATGAAGTCGATCAGGGGTTTGGGGTGACAAAGAAAATCGACATGTGAAATGTTAAAACCATAAGCACCCGCCATTGGCAGAACCAGCAGGCTGCCGACCTTTACGTTTTCCAGTTCCCGGTCCCGGCTTAGCACATCCTTGGGCGTGCATAATTGGCCGACAATGTCGAATATACCCGACTGGGCCGGACTGTTTCCCGGGCGTGACAACGCATCAGGGAAGTGAAGAACAGGATGATTATGGTTCTGGGCAGCAGGCAGTCTGAATTGATGGGTTCCGCCGCGGCATACAAGGAAACGACGGGCGTGGCTTTCCTTGATATCGAGAACCTCAATTCCGTAATATCCGCAAAAAGCGGTGATGAACCGCCCCGGTTCCAGCCGGATTTGGGGCGGGTTTTCGGTTTTGCGCAAGCTGTCTTCAAGATGCCGGCAGAAGCCGGTCCAGTCGAATTGCTGAGCTTCAGTGTAATTGACGCCGATACCGCCACCGACATTGAGATGCGTCAGGGTGCCAGGATCGCGTGTCAGGGATTTCCATTCGGGCCATTTTCCCAGATAAAAATCGATCAGGGTCTGATGACGCCTGCAGTCTGTCTGATGAGACATTGCATGAATGTGGAACCCCTTCAGTTGAAGGTTCGGGCAGTTTTCCGCCAGTGCGATTACTTCGGGCAGTCTGGCTTCTTCGATGCCAAACGGCGTTGCGGTTCCGGCCATTGACAGCTTTGTCTGCATGTTTTCGGGCAAGGCCGGATTGATGCGGATCAGGATATTCTGGGTTTTGCCGAGTTTACGGGCGGCAGCATCCAGCAGGCCGAGTTCATGTATGCTTTCGACATGAATGAATTCCACGCCCTTTCTGATCGCGGATTCCATATCCGATGTCAGCTTGCCCGGTCCGGAAAAGACGAAAGGCTTTGTCAGGCTGCAATTCGCGATACGGGCAATTTCCCCGCCCGAGGAAATTTCAAACCCGTCAACCAGTGGCGCAATGGTTTCGAGAATTTCCGTTTCGCTGTTGGCTTTGATGGCATAGTAAAGTTCCACCCCTTTGGGCAGCGCGGACATGACCTGATTTACGTGGTTTTTCAGTGCCTCCAGGTCATAGACAAAAGCGGCAAGAGGATCGGGTGTATCCTCGGCCAGCGCTTTGAAACGGCTCAGCACGGCTTCGCTGACGGTCCTGGACATGTCTGTGTTATTCATGATCGCATTCCTCGCTGTGCCACGGTGCTTTCAATGTGACGTAACCGGCATTGCGATCAGCCTGGGCGGCCAGTCGCACTTTGAAGTTGGTTTTGCAGGCCACTTCGCCGCTGGCAATCAACTGATCAATCTCAGGGGGCGGGCCGTGAAGGTCGCGGGAAATTTGGTGAAGTTCGCGACGGACCTGCTGCCACATGGTGTTTGCAAGTCCGGGACTGTTTTCGCTTAAGGCCAGAATGGCCTCGCTCAGATTGTTGACAAAAAGGCAGTAGCTGATGCGCCGCCACCCGGCCTCTCGGCTGTATTCCATGGACTGGCGGACAGTCGGGTGAACGGTTGCGTCAATATGCGCGATCCCCTTGTCCGAGGTCAGCTTGACCCCCTCGTAATCGCGCAGAAGCAGTCTGGCAACATGGCCATTTTCATGGACGATGACCGTATTTTGCAGATGCGGCTCCATGACGATGCCGTGATTGTAAAACAGGAACAGAACCGGCTTCAGAAGCGCTTTCAGATAGCTGGTAAACCATTCGAGTTTGGCGCGGTCATTCTGGTCAAGCTTCCAGCGGGCAAAGTAACGGGCGCAATTGGATTGCAGGTCAAGATCGCGGGCAAACAGGGTGGCGGCGATCACGCATTGTTCGGCACCTTCGGTCTTGCAGAAGTTGCGGCGCAGGATTGCGCCGGTTTGTTCCCGAAACCAGATGTCATCTTCGGGATCAGCATCTTCGGGGCTCCAGCTGATTGTGGCGGGTTCTTCAATCAGGTTCAGGCCCCCTGTGGACGTGGCGGCGGTGCTGGTCAGTTCGCGAAGAAGACGGTTGATCCTGATCGTGCTTTCGAGTTCGTACCACGCATTTTTGCGAACGCAGTTTGTAATGCGGATATTCAAGGAGCCCTTGATGAAATAGTCGTGCCCATCGATATACATCGTCCGGATCGAGGCGGTGGGGCGGGCATGAAAACCTGTTTCACCGAGATCGCGGATCATGCCTGTCCGTAAAAGGCGCTCGACGCGAGGGTCTCCAAGAAAAAGCCTGGCCTGAACAGGGTGCAGTGAAATCCGTGCATATCCCGGCGGGCAGTTGCTTTGATCCGCGATGCCGTCCAGCACGTCTGAATGGCTGGTGTCATCGGTTCGGATATTCAGCCCGGATGACGGGACCTCAAGCACATGCATCCGTACCTGCGGGGAAAATTCCGGCGAGTAACGGGCAACCGGTGCGTTATCGGGCCAAAGCCGTGCTTTCGGGGCCGGGTGGGACGGATGACCGAACCATAAATTCTGCTCGCTTGCGATATAGTCGCGGAAGGGATCGGGTTTTAGGATTTCGGCATGCAGGGCGATTTCTTCGCTCAGCGTGATGCTGGACTGAATTTGTTTTAGCAGCTCGCCATTGACCGGTGTCTCTGGCGCTGCACAGCTTGACAGAAGGCGGGCGGCAAGCAGTTCCGGGTCGAGCTGTTTCCATCGTCCGCCGGGCAGCTTGCCGTAGATATGCGACAGGTAATATTGACTTCCCATGCCGGATTTCCGGTCAACGAGCACAAAGAACTCGGATTGGTCGGGCATGAAGACATGCATCGGAACAATGTGACCGGATGCATGTGTAATCTCGACCGGAAGACGATCACGATCCTTGGGCCATTGATAGCGGATCAGACCCTGGGGCAGGGCAAATTCCTTGACCAGACAATTGAAAAGCGCGTGCGCTGGTGGCGATTGTGCAAGTGTTGACGGTCTTGCACCAGATTTTGACAGGGGCGGTTGCAGGGTTTGCTCTTCTTTTTGGATCGTGATTCCAGCCATGGTCTATGTCCTTGTTTCTATTGCTGAATAGAAATTCGTCACCTGTCTTTCCCGGCTAAGTGCATATCTCTGTTTGACATTCTTCTGTCAGTTAGAGATGTGGTTTATATTTAAGGTTGTTGTAATGTTTTATGGCTCATTTATTGCGGGCACGCTAATGATATTAATAATGATTGTCAATCGCGAAATGGGGGCGGGGGAAATTTTCACAAAACCGATATTTTCGCGGATCGAGAGATGGTGCTGAGAGCGCCAAGAAAAGGTGCCAGTGGCACGTTTTAAGCCGAAAGTCGGGCATGGGGGTGAGCCCGCGCGCAGATTGCGTGAAGCCCCATCCTGCATCCTATCCGGTGCCTGCTACCCCATGCATTTTGTGAAAAAGTTCTTGATTTGTTCTTTTGTTTGTGGCATAAGTGAAAAAATCAACGGGAGAAATGCACCCGGACCGAAACCCGCAAGGCCTTTTAGGCTCTGCGGGTTTTTGCGTTTGGGGCCGGATGAAAGAGGTGATCAGGATGCAGGGACAAAGATACAGACAGGGCGGCGGGGTGATTCTCAGGATATTGACCGGCGGCTGGCGGAGTCATTATGGCGGCGTTCTACCCGAGGATTAGGGCTGGGGGACTAACTCGATCATTTGTCATGACGGGAGAGGTGCGTCTTGTCGGGGAACGGACCCCGAATTTGCCGGAAGCGGCAGCGAAGGTAGCAGTGGCAGCATTGGCAGCATTGGGTTGTGGCCGTCGGTGGTGGACAGGTCGTTTCGGCCCTTTTGGCAGACTGGCCCCAAGAGAATCTGCGTAAGGCCAAGGAAAATGGCGCGCTGCTTGATCCCGAGGAAGTATCAGATGCGGTGATTTACATGCTGTCGTGCCCGCGTACGGTGACGATCCGGGATATGATCGTATTGCCCACCAACTTTGATATCTAACTTTACGACTACCGCATTAGAGTATGATTATTTGGATAGATAGCGAAACGATCATCCCAAATAAAAATATCATCTTACTCACGCAATAGCTTGATCCGCAGCCTTTGAGCGCTTCGGATGTGATGTCTTGCATCGGTATCGGCCTGATCGGCGTTGCCGGACCGGATGCTGTCGATAATGTTCTTATGTTCCTGATAGGCACTTTCGGGGCGGCCGTCATATTGAAGCGTCGTACCGCCCAGAAGCGCCATTGAATTCGATAAAGAATTAAGTGCATCAATAAGATAGCGATTGTTCGCCGTTCTATACAGCGCCTGATGAAAGAGCCGGTTTGTTTCTGCAACTTTCACCGGGTCCTGCCCGTTTTTCAGCATCAGTTCATTCAGATCTTCCAGTTCGGCGATTTCAAGCTCTGATGCGTGGCGCGCGGCATAGCGGGCGGCTGTTCCTTCCAAAACTTCGCGAATTTCATACAGCTCGATCACTTCGCGATGATCGAGTTCCTTGATGACGGCCCCGTGTCGCGGCATGTGGATCAGCAGCCCATCACTTTCCAGACGCCGAATGGCATCGCGCACCGGGGTGCGGCTGATTCCAAACCTTTCAGCAACTTCTACCTCGCGGATTCGGGTTCCCGGCTTGAGTTCGCCATGCTGGATGGCTGCCAGAAGCTTTTGATAGGCAACTTCCCCACGGGGCTGGTGATCGGCGGAATCTGGGCTCATGAGAAGGCACCTGCTTTGTTCTGTCTGGTTTTTAACTTGACACAAGCATGCTGAAATCTCAAGTTTGGAGACAATTGTATACAAGAGTATCCATTGAAATACGAAAAAAGGTGGAGACGCCGTGAAAACTGAATCCGATCATTATGATGTCCTTGTCGCGGGCGGCGGGCAGGCGGGGCTGATTGCCGCGATCGTCGCTGCGGAAAAAGGCGCGCGCGTCTGTCTGCTGGAAGGGGCACCCAGAACCCATCGCGGCGGGAATACCCGCCATACCCGCAATTTGCGACCCATGCATATTGGCCCCTTGTCGGTTTTAAGCGGCACTTATGACGAGGCGGAATACTGGGATGACCTGATGCGGGTGACCAAGGGGAAAACCAACGAAACACTCGCCCGCATGACCCTGCGCCAATCGACAGAAGCCGTTGACTGGCTCGAGGCGCGCGGTGTGCAGTTCCAGCCGCCACTTGGTGGAACCCTGCATTTGGGCCGAACGAATGCGTTCTTCATGGGCGGGGGCAAGCAACTGTTAAACGCCCTTTATCGGCATGCCGATAAGCTTGGCGTTGAAGTTCATTACGATGCGATGGTCACATCCGTAGAGATTTCGGAAGGAAGATTTAAAAGCCTTCAGGTTGGTCATCACACCATTTCGGCAAATGCGTTCGTTGCGGCAGCCGGCGGATTTGAGGCGAATATCGAGTGGCTGAAAGAGGCATGGGGCGATATTGCCGAAAATTTCCTGATCCGGGGGACGCCCTATAATCGTGGTGATTTGCTGCGCATGCTGCTTGATGCCGGGGCCCGGCAGACCGGGGAACCCAATCAGTGCCATGCGGTGGCAATTGACGGACGCGCGCCAAAGTTTGACGGCGGAATCTGCACGCGGGTTGACTGCGTGTCGCTTGGCATTGTGGTGAACAGGAATGCCGAGCGATTTTATGATGAAGGCGAGGATTTCTGGCCAAAGCGATACGCGATCTGGGGCCGCCTTGTTGCGGACCAACCTGATCAGGTGGCCCATGTAATTATTGACCAGAAGGCGCGTGGTGCCTTTATGCCCCCCGTTTTCCCGGCCGTGGTCGCCGATACGATTGGCGAATTGGCCCAAAAGATCGGTCTGGATCCCGCGACGCTTGAGAAAACCGTTGCCGACTATAACGCGGCGGTTCAACCGGGAAAATTTGATCATACCGAACTGGATGGGGTTCATACCAGCGGGCTTGCGGTGAACAAGACCAACTGGGCGCGGACACTCGATCATCCTCCCTATAGCGCCTATTGCCTGCGGCCGGGCATCACATTCACCTATCTCGGGGTGGAAGTCAGCGAAAAGGCGCAGATGCAGATGGCCGACGGGACCGAAAGCCCGAACATCTTTGCTGCGGGTGAAATTATGGCCGGAAACGTTCTGGGCCAAGGATATCTTGCCGGGATTGGCATGACGATTGGAAATGTGTTTGGACGAATTGCAGGAAGGGAGGCTGCCGATTATGCGCTCAACCGATAAAACAACCGAAGCCGCCCGCGTTATGTCGATCTGCAATGCCTGCCGTTATTGCGAGGGACATTGTGCCGTTTTCCAAGCGATGGAACTGCGGTTGGAATTCAATTCCGATACGCTCGATTATCTGGCAAACCTTTGCCATAACTGCGGGGCCTGTTATCACAATTGCCAATATGCGCCACCGCACGAATTTCAGCTTAACGTTCCGGCCGCGATGGCAGAGCTCAGGCAGGAAAACTATGGCGTTTATGCGTGGCCGGGCTTTATGGGCAAGCTGTTTGCCAATAACGGTCTTTGGGTCAGTTTTCTGTCAATCGTTGTGATCACGCTTTTTCTGTGCGGAACGGCCATTTTAACCTGGGATGATTTCTTTTCAGCGCACGAAAACGCATTTTACGGCGTGATTTCGCATGATGTCCTGGCCGCAATGTTTGGCGCGGTCGGTGGATTTGTGCTGCTTGCGCTGCTGGTTTCGATTGTTAAATTCTGGCGGACAATGAATTTGCCAAGTCCTTTCAGACTTGATTATCCCCGCGTCATGCAGGGGATCAAAGATGCTCTTTCGCTGAAATATCTGGATGGTGGCAACGGGCAGGGATGCTCGTATCCAAGCGAAACGCCCTCCATGGCAAGGCGTTGGTTCCATCAGATGACATTCTGGGGCTTCATGCTGTGCTTTGCGGCCACATCGTCGGCCACGGTCTTGCATTATGGCTTCGATCTTCCCGCACCTTACAGGTATTTGAGCCTGCCCAAACTGTTTGGCATTCTGGGAGGACTTGGTCTTACTGTGGGGCCGGCGGGGCTGCTGATCCTGAAGGCCAGGGCAGATGCCGCCCCGAAAGGCAAAACGAACAAGGGTATGGATGTCAGTTTTCTGGTTCTGCTGTTTTTGACAAGTCTGACCGGACTTTGCCTGATGTTTGTGCGTGATACGCAATATGTCGGGGTGATGTTAAGCATCCATCTTGGTGTTGTGATGACGCTGTTTCTGTCCATGCCATATGGCAAGTTTGTGCATGGTTTTTATCGCCTGATCGCGCTGATTGTATTTGCGGTCGAAAAGAACGATCACAAGCAGGTAGTCGGCGTTTGTCCGGACAAGAAAGCGGCCTGAACGTCAAAAGACAAAAGACCGGCGCGCGACGTGCCGGTCTTTTGTCTGCAACGAGACAGATAAAACCGGTTAGCGCGGGAATGCAATCCGCACCTTGAGGCCCACACCGTCTTTGCCGTCTTCAAGGGACATAACTGCCTGATGTGCGTTGGCAACTTCTTTGACAATAGCCAGTCCAAGGCCACATCCTTGCCCGTTTTGCTCATCAAGGCGCACGAACCGTTCCAGAACCGTATCGCGGTCTTTTTCCGGGATACCGGGGCCGTTGTCTTCAACCTCCAGAACCGGACCTACTGCAACGCCGCGACCAATGACACGAACCGTCACAATCGTGCCGGGAGTGCCATATAAAATGGCATTCTCGATCAGGTTGCCAAGCATTTCCTGAAGCAGAACTTCGTTTCCTGTTTCAATTTCACAGTTCATGCCCTCGCTTTGATCGTCGAAACCAAGATCAATGTCGTGGCGGATCGCATAGCGAACCATCCCGGATGTCACCGAGGCGGCAAGGGCCAAGAGGTCGGTCTTCTCGTAGCGGACAGCCTTTCGGCCTTCCGGTGACACCCGCGCGAGGTTCAGAAGCTGGTTGGCAAGTCTGGCCGTCTGACGGGTTTGACTGACGATACGTTCAAGAGCTTGACGGTCTTGTTGGTCGCTGGCATTGCGCAAAGCCCATTCGGCTTCGGCCTGTACTGTCGCAAGCGGGGTACGTAGTTGGTGTGATGCATCGGCGATGAAACGCTGATTGGCCGTGATTGAGCTTTCCAGACGCGCCAAAAGTGCATTGAGAGATCTGACGACCTCAGTGACCTCCTTGGGCATGGCATGGCGAATTGGCCGCAAATCATCAGTTGATCTGCGGCGGATTGCCTGTTGAAGGCGTCTTAAGGGGGCAAGTCCGCGTGAAACGCCGATCCACGCGAAAACGCCGCCGAGAAACATCAAAACCAGAAAATCAGTGGTCGATCCCAGAAGTTCATCATAAATCAGATTGTCGCGTTCACGACGGGTCTGGCTGACATCAATGGTGACCCAGCCATAGATGTTCGACGACGGATTGGAAACCAGATATTTCATGGTTACCGCGCGTACGTCCTCGTTGCGATAGTGTGCGTTATAGAAATGGGGGACACCCGGTTCCAGCGTAACACCATCGGGCAGTCGAGGCAGACCAGAATCCCCCGTCACAAACGCCCCGTCCGGACCCTGCACCCGGTAATATGTGTTTTCGCGGGTGAACTGCTCGAGCAGCAACTCGATATCACGCGATAGCAAATCGCCCCTCGAATTGATTGCGTGTTCGGAAATCGTTACCGCCAGGGCGACCAGAAGCCGGTCCTGAATACGGTTGGCCATTTCGCTGACGGTCAGATAGTTTTTGGCCAACAGCCCGAATGCCAGCATTAATCCAGGCAGCAAAAGCCAGCGCAGGAGCCTTGCGCGCAATGATGTTGATATGGCGGTAGCGTTTTCGGTCATTCGTCAATCATATAGCCAAGTCCGCGAATAGTCCGGACTTCGACATCACCGGATGCAATTTTTTTGCGCAGGCGACTGATGTAAAGTTCGATGGATTTTACGCTGGCCTCATCATCAAAACCGAACAGATGCAGGGCGATTTTTTCCTTGCTGATCACCTGGCTTACGTTCAGCAGCAGGATTTCCAGCACACCACGTTCGCGCGGTGTTAGCAAAACGGGCTGTCCATCAATCGTGACGGACCGGTCCACCGAGTTGAATGTCAGTTTTCCAACCGTAATGGCGGGATTACGCTGCCCGATATTGCGCCGCAAAAGTGCGCGGGCACGGGCTTCGAGTTCCGACAGCTCGAACGGTTTGACCATATAATCGTCTGCCCCGGCATCCAGACCGGCGACACGTTCATCCAGATTGCCGCGTGCGGTCAGGATCATGACGGGCAAATTGATTTTGCGTGCGCGTACGGTTTTCAGAATTTCAATCCCGTCCAGTCCCGGAAGCGATAAATCGAGAATCAGAAGATCGAAGGTTTCCTGCAGAACAAGTCGAAGAGCATCTTCGCCATCATGAACCAGATCGACAGCATGATCGGTCTGCCGTAGGGCAGCAGCGATTTTGTCAGCCAGAACAAGGTTATCTTCTACGATCAGGATACGCATTCTGCCTAAATAACACCGAAAATGACTTCGAAAATGAAAAATTTGACCCTAGACAGCAAACTGACAGCTTTTTCGTTTAGATTTTGCGTCATAGGCAAACGGCACTCCCGGCAACGACCGGTCAGAAGAACAATAACAGCCGAAAGCCTGAATGGGAGGAAATCGACACTTGATGCATGTCTGTGCGTCACGCGCTTCTTCCTTCCGTTCGAGAGAAAACAACCGTTATGGAGGGAAAGCCCAATGTCATGGGGAAAAACCGTTAATCAATCATTCAAAACCGCATGTGCGGCTGCGGCAATTGCTTTTGGCTTTGCCGGTACAGCAACCGCACAGGATGCCGACTTTGCCGGGGATCGTGTCGAACTGATTATTCCGTTTGGTGAAGGTGGGGGGACTGATACCTGGGGCCGGTTCTGGGCACCGTATTTCAGTGTCTTTCTGCCGGGAAACCCGACCGTTGTCGTCAAGAACATTCCGGGCGGCGGTTCGACTTCGGGTGCCAACCAGTTTGAAGCCCGCGCCAAACCTGATGGATTGACCGCTATCGGAACTTCCGGCTCAACCCAGTTTCCGTATCTGTTGCGCGACAAACGCGTGCAATACGAAATGCGTGACTGGCGCGTGGTTTTGGCTTCGCCGACGGGTGGTGTTGTTTATGTGAATTCCGATCTGGGTCTTAAGTCGGCTGCTGACATGAAAGCACTTGAAACCGTCAAGTTGCGTTATGGTAGTCAGGGCGCGACGTCCCTTGATCTGGTTCCGTTGCTAGCGTTTGAGCTGCTGGGACTTGATGTCGATGCCGTGTTTGGCATGAAAGGCCGCGGGGCCGGTCGTCTTGCGTTTGAGCGTGGCGAGGTCAACATTGATTACCAGACTTCGTCGGCTTTTATTAACAACGTTACACCACTTGTTGATATCGGCAGCGCTGTTCCGCTGTTCTCGTGGGGGGCGATCGACGATGACGGCAATATCGTGCGTGATCCTTCCTTCCCCGAGCTGCCAAGTTTCCCGGAAGCATACGAGATGATGAAGGGTGAAAAACCTTCAGGTCCCGCCTGGGATGCTTACAAAGCCTTTTTCATTGCCGGTTTCCCGGCTCAGAAAATGGTCTTCCTGCCAAAAGATACGCCTGAGGAAATCGTTCAGGCCTATCGTGAAGCGGCACAGGCCGCAACCGAAGATGAAAGCTTTGTCGCGGATCGACAGGCAACGCTTGGCGAATACAAACAGATCGTTGGCGAGCCTGCAGAGCGTATTTTCCGCACGGCTGTGAACGTTCCAGAAGAGGCCCGTGAGTGGGTACAAAAATGGCTGACCGATAAATACTCGGTTCAGTTCTAACTGAAAATCTGAAGTCTCCCGTTTCCTGATCGGGGTGGCCTTGTCCACCCCGCTTTTTTCACCCTGCGACTGTCTGGTCGTTTCAAGGGAACGGGCGAACTTTGTCTTTTGACGGAGTTTCCTGATGCTTGATGCAATGATGACGGCACTGTCTCATTTCGCGCAGCCAACCCATCTGATCTATCTTTTGCTGGGGGTTGGAATGGGCATGATTGTTGGCATTCTGCCCGGTCTGGGCGGAATTGTCGGGCTGTCTCTTCTGTTACCTTTCATTTATGGCATGGACCAGATTTCGGCACTTGCCATGTTGATCGGTCTTGTTGCTGTTATCCCGACCTCGGATACATTTACATCTGTCTTGATGGGGATACCGGGATCAAGTGCATCACAAGCAACAGTTCTTGATGGTTTTCCTTTGGCCAAAAAAGGCCATGGTGCCCGTGCGCTGGGGGCTGCATTTTCAGCATCCTTGGTCGGGGGACTGGTGGGGGCTGTTATCCTGACCGGCTTTGTCGTGATCGCGCGGCCACTGATCCTGGCATTTGGTTCGGCCGAACTCTTTATGCTCGCTGTTCTTGGTCTGTCGATGGTCGGCGTTCTTGCCGGTAAAAGCCTGCCTAAAGGCGTGATTGCTGCGGGCCTAGGCTTGCTGCTGGGTGCGCTTGGTGCGGCTCCGGCCACCGGCGAACTCCGCATGAGCTTTGACTCTGTTTATCTGATGGATGGTCTGCCACTCGTCATTGTCGGGCTGGGCATGTTTGCATTCCCTGAAATCATCGACCTGTGTCGGCAAAATCGATCTATTTCTGATAAGGGCACCCTTGGTCTGGGATGGCGCGACGGCGTTCGGGATATGATCCGTCACAAATGGTTGTGCCTGCGTTGTGCCGGTCTTGGCAGTATTGTCGGGGCGCTGCCCGGGCTTGGCGGAAGTGTTGTCGACTGGATCGCCTATGGCCATGTCGTCCAGACCGCAAAAGACAAATCGCAATTCGGCAAGGGCGACATTCGCGGTGTTCTGGCACCGGAAAGCGCAAACAATGCCAAGGAGGGCGGCGGGCTCGTTCCCACCTTGCTGTTTGGTATTCCCGGATCGGGCAGCATGGCTGTTTTCCTTGGCGGTATGGTCCTGATTGGTCTTGAAGCCGGCCCAGCAATGGTTGGGCGCGATCTTGATATCACCTACACGATCATCTGGTCGCTTGCGATTGCCAATGTGGTTGGTGCTGGCGGTGCATTGCTGATTTCGCCTTTCGTCTCGCGCCTGACGACAATCAAATACGGTTACCTTGCGCCGTTCATGATTACGGTGATCTGCTTTGCCGCGTTTCAGGCGACGCGTTCCCTTTCCGATATGATCGCCTTGTTGGTGCTTGGTGTTCTTGGTGTTCTGATGAAACGTTTTGGCTGGCCTCGCCCAGCGTTTCTGATTGGTTTTGTGCTCGCATCCAACACGGAAACCTACCTTTATCAGGCGCTGCAATTCTACAACTGGGAATTCCTGACCCGTCCAGGTGTGGTAATTATCGCGGCTCTGACAGTCATTTCCGTTCTGATGGGGATGCGCAAACACCCGGTAAATCCGGTTGAAGAAGAGGAAAGCAGCCATTCCCACAATCCGAAACGCTGGCCGCAAATCCTGTTTGCGGGCGTGCTTCTGGCGTTCTTTGCGTTCGGAATTTGGGATGCAACGCAGCATTCCTTCCTTGGCAGTGTCTTTACCGGTGCGGTTTCGGTCGTGATGTTTGTCGTTTCGGCGATTTTGATCTGGCAATTGATTGTATCGCCACCGTCGCATGCGGCCAATTTTGATCATGAATTTGACCTTGAACATCAGGACGTGAAGCCGACTGCAGGTCTTTGGCACTACGTTCTTTGGGTTGCCGGAATGGTGGCCGCAACCGCCGTGTTTGGGTTCCTGATTGCGATTACCGGGTTCTTCATTGCCTTCCTTCGGGTCAAGGCAAAGGCATCGTGGCTTCGGACGTTGCTTTTAACCGGGCTTGCGATTGGCGGGCTTTGTGTTCTTGCGTGGTCACTGGTTCTCGATTTCCCGGCCGGGATGCTTCAGGACCTGATTGAACTTCCCTGGCCGCTGGGGTGATCGACATGAAAAATACCGTGATTGTGAATGACCAACATGCCGTTCCCTGCGTGATGATGCGCGGCGGGACATCAAAAGGGCCGATCTTTTTGGCCAGTGATTTGCCCGAAGACGTTGCCGCGCGTGATCGTCTTTTGCTTGCGGCGATGGGGTCGCCAGACAAACGTCAGATTGATGGAATTGGCGGTGCCGATACGTTAACCAGCAAATCATGCATTGTTGCGCCGTCCAGCCGACCGGATGCAGATGTCGAGTTCCTGTTTGCCCAGGTCGCCATCGACAGGGCAGAGGTTGATGTTAATCCGAATTGCGGGAACATGACCGCAGCCGTTGCCCCGTTTGCGATTGAGGCCGGTTTGGTGCCGGTTACAGGGGATCAAACGCTGGTCCGCATTTACAATAAAAATGTCGGTGCATTGGTTGACGTTCTGGTCGCGACACCCGGCGGAAAGGTGACCTATAGCGGGGATGCGGCGATTGATGGCGTGCCCGGGACGGCGTCCCCGCTGATATTGCGGTTCAAGGATATCATGGGCAGCAAAACCGGTCGGCTCCTGCCAACGGGGAAACCGATCAACTATATCGACGGGCTTGAAGTGACCTGTATTGATGTGGCGGTTCCGATGGTGATGTTTCGCGCCCGCGATCTTGGAATAACGGGGAACGAAACAAAGGCGCAGCTTGACGGCAATGCAGAACTGATTGCGCGGATGGAAGCCGTGCGCCGCAAAGCATCGGAACTGATGGGGCTTGGCGACTGTACCGGCAAGGTTGTTCCGAAAATGGCCATTCTGTCCGAGCCGACAAAAGGTGGCGATATTACATCGCGCTATTTTGTGCCGCATAATTGCCATGCGACCCATGCGGTGACCGGTGCGATTTGTGTTGCCAGTTGCGCATCACTTTCAGGAAGCATCGTTGATGGTATGATCAGTCTCAAGGCCTTGCCGCAACAGTGGATTCAGATTGAACATCCGAGTGGCATGATTGCGGTGGAACTTACCATTGAGGGATCAGGACCAAATCTTTCGGTGATTTCCGGCGGGGTGATCCGCACCGCACGCCGGTTATTTGAAGGTCGGGTTCTTGTTCCTGAAAATATTCTGACGGAGGTTTAGGGTCGTGGATGTTCTTTTATTGCCGGGCGACGGGATCGGACCGGAAATTACGGCTGTCACCCGCAATGTGCTTGAGGCATTGGATCGTTCATTTTCGCTGGGATTAAAATTTAGCAGCGAAGACGTCGGATTTGCATCATTGGAAAAGTACGGTGCCACCATTACCCCGGAATTGATCGAGCGTGCCCGCAAGGCTGATCTGGCCATTCTGGGACCGGTTGATACCGCGCATTATCCTCCGGCAGATCAGGGTGGGATCAATCCTTCTGCGGCATTGCGCATCAATCTTGATCTGTATGCCAATGTAAGGCCTTCGAAGGTGTTTGAAGGTCTTCCTGCTTTGGCCCGAAATATGGATCTGGTGATTGTGCGTGAAAATACAGAAGGTTTTTATGCCGATCGCACCATGTATGCAGGCACCGGCGAGGTGATGCCAACTCCTGATCTTGCGCTGGCGATGCGCAAGGTGACGCGCCAGGGAAGTTATCGGGTGTCGGCATTTGCTGCACGTCTTGCGGCCAAACGTCGCGGGCATCTGACCATTGTGCACAAGGCTAATGTTTTAAAGCTTAGCGACGGTCTGTTTTTATCCGAAGCAGAGAAAGCCGCAGCCGAGCAGGGCGGACTTACGGTTCGCGAAGAACATGTTGATGCGATGGCATCACTTCTGGTCAGAACGCCAGATGCGTTTGACGTGATTGTAACGACCAACATGTTTGGTGACATCCTTTCGAATGAGGCGGCGGAGCTGGCCGGTGGCCTTGGGCTTTCCGGATCGCTTAATGTCGGGGATGAAAATGCGATTGCGCAGGCATCGCATGGTTCCGCACCTGATATCGCGGGTAAAAACATTGCCAATCCCGTGTCTCTCTTGCTGTCGACCGTTTTGCTTCTGGATTGGAAGGGGGCAGAAACTGGACGCAACGACTTGCAGCAGGCGGCGAACCGACTTGATATGGCAATTGCTGAAATGCTCAAAAGTCCGGACACACGAACAGCAGACCTTGCCGGATCATTGTCTTGTAGTGATTTTGGTTCGGTCTTGGTCGATAGGCTTCGTTGAAAACTTATAAAAAGAGCCCCTGTCGCAATGCGGACAGGGGCTTTCGAAGCTTCAGTTGAAGCGCAATTCTATTCGTTTATGTGATTGAGGGCTTCGACAAGGCATAGAAGCGCCATGGATTGGCCATAGCCGGTTGGGTGCAGGGGGATGTTCTTGTAGAATTCAAGATCATGTCCCATGCGGGTGCCGTAGGAAACCTGTTGCACGACACCATTACTGTCGATGTTGCCGAGCACCGCATGCAAAGCTTTCTGACCAGCCGTTTTCCAGCTTTCCGGTCCAAGGCCCAGGCGATATCCTTTGAGCAGGGCATAGCCGATTGCAGAGGTGGCCGAGATTTCCTCGTAAGAGGTCGGGTCATCGACCAGTGTGTGCCATGTGCCGTTTTGGGTCTGATAGTCAATCAGGCTTGATAGCTGTGCCTTGACCACCCACAGCAGATAGCGGCGTGTGGCGGCATCAAGATCGGCAAGTTCAATCAGATCGAGTATTCCGGCCGAAATCCATGAGTTGCCACGGGCCCAGCGTGCACGGGCGAAATTGTGATGACCATCGAAGGTCCAGCCATGAAACCACAGGCCGGTTTCGGGTTCGCAAAGATAGTGGGTGTGCACCAGAAACTGGAATTTGGCTTCTTCGATCAGGTCTTTTCGGCCGGAAGCCTGACCGTACGATGCCAGAAACAGGGCGAGCATGAACAGGGTATCGTCCCACAGTTCGCCGTTATTGATCTTGTCTGAAACATCGTGCTGGAACCCGCCGGACGTGGTGCGCGGGGCGTCTGCGATCAGGCGGTTTGCCCAATCGTCAAGAACAGGTTCCCAGCGAGGATCCCGGGTCTGCTGCCACAGAATGGAAAGCGCCAGCATGGGGGCTGTCGTGTTCACATTCTGGGACGGTAGACCCAGGGAAAGTTGTTTTTCGTACCAGTTTTCCAGAATGCTCCGCGCTTCTGCGTCTCCGGTCTGGAGCCAGAGTTGCGCAATTCCGTATAGACCGACACCCTGTGGCCATTCCCAACTATCGAAACTGACATAATCACCGGCTGTTCCATCAAGGTTCGGCTCGTTGAACTGTCCTTCGTCTCGCAGGTTACGCAAGCCTGTCACTATCTGAGAGATTTTCTCTTTCAATTCGTCGCGAAGGCTGACGGTATCGGTTCCCATTATTGTGTCTCGCTGTTTTTTTGAGGAATTTGGTCGGCGCGGAGCGGAAAATTATTCGGTTTCGAGGATCTGGGTCAGGAGACCGCCGAAATCCGGATCGTTACGATACTCGTCAAGCAGCGGCATGACTTTTTCGCGGAAAGGTGCCTGATCCGGGGAGACAAAAGTCACGCCCATCTTTTCTGCTTCGGTGGTCGAATCCTTGACGGCTTGGTCCCAAAGCGCGCGGAAGGATTCAGTCGCATGCAGGGCAGCTTCCTTGAGAATGGTGTTCTGTTCGTCGGTGAGTTTTTCAGTGGCTGCGTTGGAGATCACGAGGAAATCCGGAATGCGAAGATGTTCGTCCTGTGAATAGAATTTGGCGACTTCGCCGTGACGGCCGATGGTCAAAGCCGTGACGTTGTTTTCCGCACCATCAATCACGCCCATTTGCAGGGCCGTATAGATTTCGGCGTAGGGCATCGGGGTCGGGGAGCCCCCCATCATTTCGACCATGCGGATCGAGCTGTTGGAGTTCAGAACCCGGATTTTCTGGCCTGCAAGATCTTCTGGCGTATTGATCGGTTTATCGGTGGTATAGAACGAACGTGCGCCGCTGTCGAAGAAGGTCAGGCCGACGAAGCCGCTGCCTTCTGTGGCGTTATAGACCTCGTCTGCGACCGGTCCGGTCATGACGCGATAGAAATGGTCTTCGCCCTTGAAGATATAAGGCAGGGTGAATGCCTTGAATACCGGATCAAAGTTTTCGAGGTTGCCTGCGCTCACACGGGTCATGTCAACCGCACCGTTCTGAAGCTGTTCGAGGACTTCGCGCTCGGACCCCAGAACCGCATTTAAGAACAGCTGAATGGTAACTTCGCCGTCTGTGCGTTCTTTCACTTCATCAGCGAATTGCTGCAAGGCTGTACTGGTCGGGTGGTCTGCTGACAGCGAGTTGGCCAGAGTCAAACGTGTTTTCGCCTCTGCCTGGCCGACCGTAAGGGCGGCTATTGCTGTTAAGGTCAAGGCAAGTTTCTGATATTTCATTGTTTTCCTCCCTTGGATTTCTTTCCGCCCGAATGGCGGTGACGAAAATGTCACCGCATTTCATCGATGACATGTGGATAAAACTGTCATTGTGAAAATAAAATTTCTATATGTAATAAATTTTCATTCCCGAGTATCGAAGCGAGCATGTTGAAGCCGCCTGCAAGGGCCGCCTGCATCTGGCTTTGGGGCAATTGCACGCCGATATCTTTGAGGCTACAGCGTCGGGCAGGTTCCATAATATTTTGAATGTGATGGAGCACAGTTTGGTTTCGTGGAACCGGTTGCATCAGCCGGTTTTAATGTGTGAGGCCGACTGTGAATTGTTTGTGAAAATAATTTTCAGATTGCAGATATTGTTTGCACATCGCATGGTCTGAGGACAATCGACATAAAAATAATGCCTGAATTTGGCCGGGCGACTTCGACGGAGGAAACGCGAAGTGTTGCAATCTCTCAAGCATGGCATAGAGCGCCTGCTGCTGGTGATTATTTCAATCACTTTGTGCGGCATGGTGGTCCTGATGCTGTGGCAGGTTTTTACCCGCTATGTGCTGGCAACGCCTGCCTTGTTCACGGAAGAAACGCTTCGATTCACGATGATCTGGATGGCGCTTCTGGGGTCGGCTTACTGTTTTGGCAGCCGTAAACATCTGTCGCTTGATCTGCTGGTTTTTCTGGGTCCGATATGGTGGCGCAAAGGGCTGGCGATGCTGAACGGGGTTATTTCCATCGCATTTGCCAGCTTTACGATGCTGATCGGTGGCTGGGGGGCGAGCATGTCGGCAATGGCGCAGCTTTCGCCGATCATGCAGATCCCGATGGGGATGGTTTACCTTGCGGTTCCGGTGTCGGCAGGCCTGATCATTCTGTTACAGGCTCTTAATATTATCCTGATTGGTCTGGGGCAGTTGGCACCGGTTGAAGAAGTGCAGGAGACAGCCTGAAATGGATGTGATTATTGATTTCATGCTTGATCCTGCCGGTGCGGCAGTAGTGCTTTTTGCACTGTTTTTCGGCCTTCTGGCCCTGGGAACGCCGATTTCGATTGCGATTGGTGTTTCTTCGGTTGTGACGGGCTTTGCCTATCTGCCTTCACAGGTTATCAGTTTTGTCAGCGCCCAAAAGATGTTTTCGGGCATCGACAGTTTTACACTTTTGGCCATCCCGTTTTTTGTGCTGGCGGGGAACATCATGAACAAGGGCGGCATCGCAATCCGCCTGATCAATCTGGCGAAATTGCTGGGCGGGCGTATGCCCGGTGCCTTGGCGCATACCAATGTGCTGGCCAATATGCTGTTTGGATCGATTTCCGGGTCATCAATTGCCGCCGCCGCTGCTGTTGGTGGCGTTATGGGGCCGTTGCAGCGCAAAGAGGGGTATGATCCCGCATTTTCAGCGGCGGTGAATATTGCATCGGCGCCAACTGGCATTCTGATCCCGCCGAGCGGACCGTTAATCCTGTTTTCGCTGGTATCGGGTGGGACGTCGATTTCGGCCCTGTTCCTTGGAGGGTATCTTCCGGGCATCCTGATGGGGCTATCGGTCATGATGGTCATTACCTTTTTTGCCGTGCGCCGCGGCTATCGCACCGAAGGTAGTGTCGGCTGGTCGGAAGTGCTGCATGTGATATGGCAGGCTTTGCCGCCTTTATTGATGATTATTCTGGTTATCGGCGGCATTGCGATCGGGGCGTTTACCGCGACCGAAGGGGCGGCGGTTGCCGTTCTGTATTCATTTGTTTTGTCGTTGATGTACCGGATGGCGAGCTTGCAGGAATATCTGGAAGCTTTGAAATCCTCGGCGGTTACCAGTTGTTCGATCCTGTTTCTGATCGCGGCATCGGGCATCATGTCCTATGTCATGACGATTGCCGGTATTCCCGATGTGATTGCCGAGACCATTCTGACCTTTGACAATCCCATTGTGATTTTGCTGGTGATGAATGTCTGCCTGCTGATCATCGGGTTTTTCATGGATCTGACGCCGGCAGTATTGATTTTCACCCCGATCTTTTTGCCGATTGCGACCGAGATCGGCATTCATCCGGTGCATTTGGGGATCATCATGATCTTTAACCTTGGGGTCGGGTCGATGACACCACCTGTCGGGAGTGTCCTTTTTGTCGGGTGTGCGGTTGCCAATCTGCGCATTGATCAGGTGGTAAGGCCGATATTGCCGTTCTTCTTTGCGACATCGGTGGCCTTGCTTCTGACCACTTATGTCCCTTGGATCACGCTGGCATTGCCGCGTTTCCTCGGACTGATGTGACGTTCACCCATACCTAAACCTATCCAAGCGGAGTTATATCATGAATGCGTTCTCGCTGAGCGGTCGAAAAGCTTTGGTAACCGGTGCCAATGCCGGAATAGGGCAGGCTATTGCTGTCGCCATGGCACGCGCAGGTGCGGAAGTTGTCTGTGCCGGACGGCGAAGCTGTGGCGAAACGGTTGCAATGATCGGTGATGCGGGCGGTGTCGCAGGCGAAGTCATTGTTGATTTTGCTGATCCGATGGCGGGGGCGTCCCTGTTTGAAGGGGCCAATATCGACATTCTGGTCAATAATGCGGGGATTATCCGCCGCGCTGATTGTATCGATTTTACCGAGGAAGACTGGGACGCTGTCATGGATGTGAATGCCAAGGCGGTGTTCTTTACCTCGCAGGCATTCGCCAAGGGGGTCTTTGCGCGCGGCGGGCAGGGCAAGATTGTGAATATCGCGTCGCTTTTATCGTTTCAGGGCGGCATCCGGGTTCCGTCCTATACCACGTCCAAGCATGGTGTGGCCGGTTTGACCCGTATTCTGGCAAACGAGTGGACGGCACGCGGCATCAATGTGAATGCGATTGCGCCGGGTTATATCGCGACAAGCAATACACAGGCGTTGCGTGATGATCCTGATCGGTCGGCTGCCATTCTGGATCGTATTCCGGCGGGTCGTTGGGGACGGCCAGATGATATTGCGGAAACGGCGGTTTATCTGGCAGCGCCCGCATCTGATTATGTTTCGGGTGCAATCCTGAATGTCGATGGCGGCTGGCTTGCACGATAGGGCCGGTGCGGGACCTGTGATGAAGGTTCCCCATCCATCAGCGTAGCTTTTTCGGTGGCGGACAGACGCTTTCACGGCTAATCAGCTCGCACGCCAATTCGATCCGGCGTGCGGGCATTTCAATATCGGCATTGGTCAGTCGGCAGGTTTCAATCAGCAGATCCAGCGACAGCGCGCCGACTGTCTGCATCGGGATTTTGACCGATGTCAGCGCTGGCGACATGTATTGGCCCTGGGGCAGACCATCAATGCCGACCACAGAAACATCTTTTGGAACGTTATAGCCCTTTGCCTGTAGTGCGGAAACAGCACCCACAGCCAGGATATCGCCAGCAGCGACAATGGCGCTGAAAGAAAGGTTGCTTTCGATGACCTCGGTGATGCGCTGGCTTGCGGCTTCGGCTGTCCAGTCGTCGATATCAATCACATAGTCGGGATTGTAATGTCCGTCCATCGCGTCACGCCATCCTTCGAGGCGGCGCTTAATTGTGCGCCTGCCGGGGCGATTGAGAAACAGGATATGGCGGTGTCCCTGATTGATCAGATGTTTGGTCGCCAAGGAGGCCGCAGACCGGTTGCATGGCGTGACCGAGCTTAGCTGCATTTCCGGATCGTCACCATTGACCAGGACGGCAGGCATGTCCGAGGTGCGCACAAAATCAAGTGTTGCATCATCGACAGAAACAAGCAGCAGCCCAATCAAATCGGGTGTCTGTGCTGCTTTATAGAGGTCTTCGAAGGGCTGATTGGGCTGATAGATGTAAGATTCTATCCGGATGTCGCGGCTTTCGGCGCGTTCGCGAACCCCTTCAAGAACATACATGGTGAACTGGCTGCGTTTGAAGTCGATCATGGCCTCTTGCGAGGAAACAATCAGGACCTTTTGCCCGGCAGTGGTGCTTGAAACGGCGTAGTTCATTTCAATGGCCGCAGCCCGGATTCTGGAGGCGAGATGTTCCCGGACATAACCATTGCCGCTTAGGGCGCGTGATACGGTTGCCGTAGAAACCCCAAGACGCGAGGCGATGTCGCTTATCTTCGTGCGTCCGCTTACTGCCATGTTTTTCCCTTTCCTGATTCTCGTCAGTTTGTGGAATTTATTTACATATTGCACGAAAAATTTCTTGGTGTGATGTTTTTTCTTGTGCGGAAGGGGAAGCCATCTTCCTGCTTCTGCGAATTTATAAAGTGTGTCACCGGCAAAAACGGTGGCGGAACGTGCAGGAAAATCCTTAGGAGATATCCCGTGGCTATGGAACAACGCTATGGTGCCGGTCCCGATCAGATCGATGGAATGAACACCTCGCAGTTGCGCGAGAATTTTATGGTCGAAGGGCTATTTACGCCGGGTCAGATCAGCTTTGCGTATACTCATTTTGATCGGATGATTGTCGGTGGTGCCGTACCCGGAGAAAAGGCACTTGGCTTTGGTGATGGCAAAGATGTCGGGACGAACCTGTTCTTTGATGCACGTGAAATGGGTGTTGCAAACCTTGGCGGTGCGGGCTGGATCGAGGTGGACGGAACGCGGTATGAGCTTGCAAACCGCGATGTTCTCTATATCGGCCGTGGTGCTAAAACCGTTTCGCTGGGCAGTGATGATGCCAAAAGCCCGGCACGGTTTTATATGAATTCTGTTCCGGCGGGGCATTCCGTGCCGACGCGTCTGATCACGCGTGCGGAATCGAAAATCCTTGAGATGGGAGATGCCGAGAAAAGCAATCGCCGTTCCCTGGCGATGTATATTCATCCAGAGGTCGCGCCATCCTGTCTGTTGTTGATGGGGATTACCGATCCGGCGAAAGGTTCTGTCTGGAACACCATGCCGCCGCACCTGCATGAGCGCCGCATGGAGGCCTATTGCTATTTCGATCTTTCGGATGAAGACCGGGTTATGCATTTCATGGGGCGCCCGGACAATACCCGCCATCTGGTTGTGGCAAATGGCGATGTCGTCCTGTCGCCAGCCTGGTCCATTCATATGGGGGCCGGTACCGGGCCGTATGGTTTTGTGTGGGGCATGACCGGGGAAAATCAGGAATATACCGATGTTTCGCCGGTTGCCATTAAGGAGCTGCGTTAAGTCATGCTGCTTAAATCCGGAGCATCCGTTCCTTACTGGCAGGTCACGTCGCTTGAAGAACGGGCATATGATGTGGCGGATATGCCGATGGAAGGCGAGATGGATTCAACCTTTTTCCTGACAAAGGAAAAGAATTTCATCCCGCATACCTATCCCTGCCGGACAGCCTATATTGCCGAACGCCGGGGCAAAGAAATTGCCGAACTACCGTTCCCTGACTGGCGGAAGGCAAGAAATATTTTGCCAGGTGGATCACCGTTTCTTGATCTTTCGGGGTTCTGGTTCCGGGCAACCCATATTCAGGGGTGGGCGAGAACGGCGATCCATGCCGTGGATGCAGGCCCAGCGCGGTTGCGATTGGGCATTTGTGGTGCCGCGCGTGTGTATGTGAACGGGCGGGCGGTTGCGTGGCTTTCGCCCGCGACCCGCAACGCCATGGACGAGGTCGAGTTTGAGGCCAATCTGAAACAGGGCCACAATGAGGTTACCGTCCAGTTTGAAGATCTGTGCGAGCGTGATGCGGTTATCCGTATTGCGCTTGTCTGGATTGACGGCCCAAAGGCAGATGCGGGGAATTGTTTTCCGGCGGAACCTGAGAGCGTATATGCGGTCGAGGCGGCTGTTGATGCCATGCATCTTGATCGTAAATTCTATGACAGTGATGATATCTGGCTTGTCATGCCTGTGCCGTTTCCGGACAAGGTTAGTGGCCGGATCCGGGTTGCCGGTCATTTCATGTCGCATGACCATGATGATGTGGTTTTTGAAATTCCTGCGGGTGCCGATCGCGTGCGGCTGGCGTCTTCGAATGATTTTCCCGCAGATTACCGGTATTTCGGATTTACGTTCGAGTGCGGTGATTTTGCAACCGAAGCGCGGCTTGGCGCGGAGGTCAGTTGGCGTTCTGTAACCGGGCCAGCACCGGAAAGTCTTGAGGCGCGCATTGCCGAAAGCCTTGCATGGATTGCAAAGAACGGTGAAACCGATACCGAAACCGCACTTGCCTGTGCGGCCGTCGGAAATGAGGAGGCCTTGGCACGTGCCGAGGCAATCATCAACACGGCTTTGCCGGGGATCGAGCAGTGTTATGACTGTGCTGATTTTGCGCTGGTTCCGCTTTTGTGGACACGCATTGTGTTTGCGGATCGGCTCACGGTATCTTTGGTCGCGCGTATCGATGCGGCCATTCTGGAATTCCGTTACTGGATGGATGAGCCGGGCAACGATGTTCAATGGTATTTCTCGGAAAACCATGCATTGTTGTTCCATACTTCTGCCTATCTGGCCGGAAACCTGTTGCCGCAGTCACATTTCCGACGCGCAGATCGTAATGGCATCGCCCAGAAGCAGGCCGGTTATGAGCGCCTGATGGCGTGGTTCGATCATTTCGAAGCAGCCGAAATGGCGGAATTCAATTCTGGCACCTATTTCCCGATTGATCTTAAAGGTTTGGCGGCCCTGTTTGCGCTTGCACCCGACGAAGTCATTCGAAAGCGGGCATCTGGGGCCATTATCCGACTGATCACCATGATTGCCAATTCGGCGCATCATGGCGTTATTACCGGGGCGCAGGGCCGTAGCTACGAACATTCACTTTGCGTTGCCGACACATTGGAACTGAACGGTCTTGCCAGATTGTTGTGGGGCAAAGGCCAGTTTGGCGCACATGTGAATTGCTTGGCCCAGATGGCTTTGGCGTTGCGTGATCATGGGCTTGAATTGCCTGATCTTGCCGACATTGCCTGCTGGGAGAAACGCGATACCGCGCAGGAATGGACTTTCTGGCAAGGCGAAAATGCGTTTTGCCGACTGTATCATTACAAAACCAGTGAAACCGCGATGGGAAGTGCCGCACTTTACCGGTGGCGGGACTGGGGATATCAGGAAACGCTTCTTCAGGCGCGGATCGGTCGCGAACCGGGCGCACAGATATTCATCAACCACCCTGGTGAGATCGTCCAGTCCGGTTTCGGGCGCCCGTCATTCTGGGGCGGGTCGGCGAGTGTTCCGCGCGTTCAACAATATCGCGATCTTGCGATTGTCCGGTTTGAAGGTGTGGCGCCGCAACCTGACTTTACCCATGCATGGTTCCCGACATTGGCGTTTGATGAATGGCATGTCGATGGATATCGGGCGTGGGCACGTTCGGGCGAGGGGGCGTTGATTGTATCAGCTTCCGGTCCGCTGGAGCTTGTGCAAACAGGCGGCTCTGCCGGGCATGAATTGCGTCTTTCCGGACGCGATAGCATCTGGGTTGTCCGGCTGGGCCATAGCCGTGATTTGGCGAAATTTGCCGATAGCCATGCGCTTGATGTTCATGTTGATACCGATGGCACATATCGTATCGAAGATACGCAATATGGCACGGTGTCGTTCCATCAGAGCGGCGTTATCACGGCCGAAGGCAGGACGCTTGATCCGATGGACTGGACGCTTAAGGGCGACCGGGCGGAATTGCCGATTAGTCAGTGAGGGAGCCGAGACCTCCCGTCGGCTCCTGAATGATGAAAGCCGGAATAGCAGAAATGCTGTTCCGGCTTTCTTATATTGGTGAAGATTTTGGGATATTTTGTGGTTAGCGGAAAGACTGGATTTTTTAGCCAGATAGTTGGGGGGGCTATCTGCCTGGATATCCAAAAACCTTGGATAATATATTGGTTGCGGGACGAAATTCCGGATTTGTCGGAAGTTGCACATTATTCATTCGCCCCGTAACCTGCATCGGTCGGGAAGCCGACATGTGTTTGAGATGGCTGAATATCGGGAAATATTGTGCGAAACGTTTGGGTCAATGATCATGCAACCGCTGGTGCCCGGTTGCGGCTGTTCTGTTTTCCGTTTGCCGGGGGTGGGGCGTTGGCCTATCGGCCATGGCTGACACAATTCCCCGATGATATCGATGTGGTGCCGGTCAATCTGCCGGGGCGTGAGCAGCGGTTTGGTGATCCGGTGATTGATGATCTTCCGGCGATGGTTGAGGCCGTCGCCGCGGGATTAAAGCCCTTTATGGATCAGCCGTTTGCGTTTTTCGGTTATTCGATGGGGGCGCTGATTTCCCATCATCTGGCGTGTCATCTGCAACAGGCGGGGATGGCTGTGCCGTTTCATCTGTTTGTTGCCGCAAGGCGGGGGCCGAATGTGGCCGGGCATCGGGCGCCGTTGCATCATCTGTCATCGGATGAGTTCTGGCGGGGGATTGCCAATTATGGCGGGACGCCTGCGGAAATTCTGGAAAATGCGGAATATCGCGCCCTGTTTGAGCCCAGCCTTAGGGCGGATTTCAGATTGTCGGAAACCGCGGTTTCGACCGGATTGCCCAAACTGTCCTGCCCGATTACCGCCTTTGGCGGGGCGGATGATCCGAACCCGGTGCCGGATGAACTGGATGACTGGGGGGCGGCAACCACGGGAGACTTTGCCAAGCATGTTTTGCCCGGCGGGCATTTTTTCCTGCGTGATGCCGGGGATGATATCGTGCGCGTGGTCAAGGATGCGCTGATTGCGTGATGGATCAGGCTTGGGTGGTTTGACGTCCGTCGACAAATTCGCCATCGCGGACATGATAGATCGTATCGGCGGTATCAAACCAACGATCATCATGGGTCACACAGATGATGATCTTGCCCTGTTTGCGTAAGGAGGGCAGGATTTTTTCATAGAAGACCGAGCGGAAATGCGGGTCCTGATCGGCGGCCCATTCATCAAGGACAAGAACCGGCTTTTCTTCGAGCAGAGCCGCGATCAGGGCAAGGCGTTTGCGTTGCCCCTGTGACAGCGAGGTCGTTGAAAAGGCGTTATCATCCAGTTCGACCTTGTCGTCGATTTCCATCTGTTTGAGCAGTGTTTCGACCCGCTTCGGGTCGATATCATCAATGCCGTAGAGTTCGCGAAACAGGTGATAGTCTGAAAGCACGGTCGCGAAATGATCGCGATAAAGCTGCAGGGCGTCGGTCGGCACGGGGCAGTCATTGACCATGATTGATCCGCCTGCCGCCGGGCGAAGGCCGGTCAGAACGGCGATGATCGTCGATTTTCCCGCCCCATTGCCACCGGTAATGAAGGTGATTTCACCCTTTTTGAAGGTGGCATTGATCGGGCCGACGGCAAAACCCGGACTGTCCGATGTGCCGGGATAGGAGAAACGAACGTCACGCAGGCTGATTTCGGCGATATTGCCAAGGGCATCCTGGAATTTTTCAAGGGTTTCGGGCGATGATGTGCCGTTCGTGGCCTCCTGAGCGTGCTGGGCGTCAAGGGCGTCTTCGAGCTGATCATCGATATCCTTGATCTTGCGGAGCGCCACATCGGAATCAGTAAAGCTGGGCACGGCGGCAACCACCGCCCCGATCGGGCCGATCATGAACAGGGCCGCGGTCGTGGTTTGCACGGCAACGTCATGATAGTCCGATGTGAAGATCGGAACGATGAACACCATGGCCGCCATCATGCCGTAGAAGGCCAACTGGATCAGGGCGAATTCGCGTGACCACTGGGCCTTGACCACGGATTTGGTATCGCGTGCCCGAATGGATCGGTCATTGAGCGCACCCAGAAGTGCGGCACGACGCCGACTGTTCATTTTGACTTCCTTGAAGCCATGCAGCAGATCGGACAACCCGCCAAACAGCAGGTTTTCATCATCAATCGCATCCCGGGTCGCATCGTTGATTTTACGGATGCGTTGCAGGTGGATGGTCGAAACCACGATGGCGAGAACCGAAATCATCACAAAGGCAAAGGTCGACAGCCACGCAAGATAGGCCGCGACACAGATGATCAGGACCACCTGCTGCACGCCGTTCAGCATCAGGGGCAGGGCGGCGGATACGGTTTGCATTTCCTGGGTCAGCGCGGTTTGAACCGCACCCTGTCCGACCCTGGACAGGGTATCGGGGGCGGCTTTTCGCACGCGATCAAACATGCCAAGGCGGAGCTGATGGAGGATGTGTTCGACCTCGGCGGCGATCATGTCGCTGGATTTCTTCTGGGCCCAGATATAGCCGATCAGCGACAGGCCCATCATGCCGAGATAGCGCATGCTGGCAACGCCGTCTTCGGCCTGTTCGGCGGCCAGGTTGACGATGATCAGCACCATGGTGGTGGCAATCGATGCCAGTGACAGTAGGCCAACGGCAAGCCGCAGATCGATGCGGGTTCGGGATCGCAGAAGATCAATAAGCAGCATGATCAGATCCTTCCACGCGGGTCGTTGCGGTCAATTTCGTGCAGGGTGCCAGCTTCGAGATGCAGGCGGCGGTCGGCAGCATCGAAATAATGGTCGTCATGGGTGACGGCGATGATGGTCGTACCGCGTGCCTTTATCTGTGGCAGGATTTCGTAATAGAATTTTTTACGGAAATACGGGTCCTGATCGGCGGCCCATTCATCGAGAACAAGGATCGGGCGATGTTCGAGCAGGGCGGTGATCAGGCCCAGCCGTTTGCGTTGCCCGGCCGACAGGGCGGTGGAAACGAATTTGCCATCGCGAATGCCCGTCACATGTGACAGCTCAAACAGGTTCAGCCAGTGGGTGGCTTCGTCGGGATCAATTTCGGCCGATCCGTGCAATTCGGAAAACAGGTGGAAATCGGAAAACACGGTGGCGATCTTGTGACGGAAGGAGGCGATGGTTTGCGCGCCAAGCTGGATATCATCAAACCGGATGGCTCCGGATACCGGCCGATAAAGGGCTGTCAGAAGCTTGATCAGGGTCGATTTTCCCGCCCCGTTGCCGCCGGTAATAAAGATCAGTTCGCCCTTTTTGACCGAGAGGCTGATCGGGCCAAGCATGAAGCCGTGGCGCGGGTCGCGGTTGGGATAGGTAAAGCAGACATCCTCGAACGCGATGTTTGAAAATGTATCGGGCAGTGTGGTGCCGTTTTCTTCAACCGGTTCGGCAATCGCGCGCAAATCCTGTGACAGGGTGACCATACGCGCAGCAGCCTGTTCCGCCGAACCCAGTACCGCCATTGCCTGCACCACCGTGCTGATCGGGCCGATCATGAACAGGACGGCGGTGCTGACCTTGGAAACCGTGGAGCCAAAATTATCGGTATAGACCGGCACGATAAAGACGATCACGGCCAGCAGGACATAAAAGGCCGTCATACCCATGATCATCTGCCGGAACATGAGGCTGTGGGTTTCAGTGGTGATCTGTTCCTTTTGCAGTGAATTTGCCGAAAAGGCATTGAAAAGGGTGCTGCTGCGCGACGACCACATCCGGACTTCGCGGATGCCGGAAAACAGATCGGCGATCTTGCCAAACAGGGCATTTTCGGCGTGATGGAGTTTGCCAAACCACATGCCGAGCTCTTTGCCCATGCGCAGGTAAATGACGATCCCGGCCCCGATCACCAGCACGATCAGGAAAAAGGCCAGCGTGGAGAGCCAGAAAACATAGCACATCACCGCAACAACCAGCAGAAGGGATCGGAACGACATGCCGATCATGTGCGAGTTTTGCGAAATGACCTGTGTGCTTTGGGTTATGCTGTCAAACAGGCGGGCCTGACCAAAGGTTTCAAGCTGGGCGAAGTCGGCATGCGCAATCTGACCCAGAAGTTTGTGACGCACCTTGTCTATGCCCTGTTCGATCTGGGTCGAGATATTGGCAAGCAGGAAAACTTCGGCCAGGAAATAGACCACGGCAAGGGCGATGAAGCCGCCTGCCAGAAGCCAGTCAACCCGGTCCACGCCGTTTTCGGCGATGCCTTCGGCGGCGGTATTGACGAGCCCCAGCAGGACCGCACTGCCCGCACCCGATAGCGCACCGGCAAAGGCAAGCCGGGCCATCAGTCTGTTATCTCCCCAAGACAACAGTTCGAGCAATTTCATCTGTTTGCAGTCCCCATAGAACCCGACGCGGGTGTTTGTCCGCGACTGTACCGGTGCCCGGCAGGGCTGTCCAGTCGCTGTCCAGTTGGGGGCATAACCGAAAGCCTTTTTCGCGTCGAAAGAATTCAGATCGTTGCGCGGTAGGGCAGCGGAATGGGGCCTTCGCTGTTGATCACAAGCACGTTGCTTTGGGCATTCAGACCAAAACGGGCACGAAGATCGTTGTTTTTTGCGACATGCCAAAGCCCGGCAATTCCGGCAATGCCGGTATCCCATGTTTCAAGCGGGGCGTCGCCATTGATCCCGGCGGAAAGCGCGTTCTGAACGATAAGGGCGACATCATCGTCAATCGCGATGCTTTGGGTGGAGACTTCGCGCAGGATTTCAAATGCCGGGAGACTCGGTTTGCCACACGACAGCCCGATCATGCGGGTCAGGAGTTTGCCCGGAACCGATGTCAGTTCGCCGGTTGCGAGGCTTGCCTGAATGCAGGCGGCGTTTGTTGCCTCGACCGTGCAGACATTCGGTTTCTGGCCGCTTTCATGCCAGAGCCCGATGGCGCAACCCGCCGCCATGCCGCCAACCCCGCATTGCAGGAAAACATGATCGGGGGTGATGTTTTCAGCCTGAAGCTGCCGGGCGCATTCGATCCCCAGAACCGCGTAACCCGCCATGATGTCGCGGGTGACGTCGAGTTCGTGACCATAGTCGGTATCGGTGATCAGAAGGATATCGGGCGATTGCGCGGCATGTTCGGCGGCAAGGACCGCATCATCATAGGTGCCGTCGATCCGGACGATTTCAGCGCCGTTATCAATGATGCGCGTGATGCGGGCCTGATCGACTTCGGATCCGACATAAATCCGCGCGTGACAGCCGAATTTCCGGGCCGCCCATGCAACGGCAAGGCCGTGATTGCCATCGGTTGCGGCAACGGCGGTATAGTCCGCGCATTGGGGGCTTCCGGGTGTCAGGCCGCGTTTCAAAAGCTGCTGTTTCAGGCCATAGGGGGCGCCAAGGGCCTTGACCCCGCCCAGACCGAACCGTTTGCTTTCATCCTTGATCCAGACGGTCCCAAGACCCAGTTCGCGGGCAAGGCCGTTGGCGCGGATCAGCGGGCTTTGGCGATATTCCGGCCAGGAGGATATCAGGTCGAACGCCTGATAAATATCGTTGCGCCCGGGATCAAGGGCGATGATGGACGTCATCGATTTCTCCGAAATCTGGCCGTGGTCCGGTTTTCTGTTATATGTTCTTCTGGTTTATGAGGGGCGTATGATGTTGCGTCAAACACAATCTGAATATCAACGATCGTGCAGGGTTGTCGTGAAGATGATTGTGTTAAATCGCTGAGAATAGGGATATTAATTCATCTTCGCTCTCGACGGGTTTCCCGATGATCCATTAGGATATGGTCATTGGGATGCGGGGATTGATTCATCACTAACGATGAGTGGACGGTTTTGCGTTTTGAGCTCGGCATGAGAATGATTGCGACCGGTATGCTGGCGATGCTGTTGTCAGCGGGGGCCGTGGGTGCCCATGCACAGGGAAGCGGTACCGTTGCCGAGGACGCAAATGCCGATATGTCCCCGGTTGATGTCCTGCCTGATATCGATGTCGATACTTATGACGATGCCATCATCGACCCGGCAAAAACCAATCCCGATCTGATCGACGGCCTGATTTACAAGCCCGATGCCATTCCGCTGTCGCAGTATCGCCGCCGCGCAACCGACCCGGAAAGTCTGGCGGCGTTAAGCAATGTCGATGTGATTGCCGGTGATGGCCAGACGGAACGATCCTATTACGCGGCCATTTACAGCGGCAGTACGAGTGGCGTGTATTTCAAGGTTGCCGCCCAGATTTGCGACATGATGAGCCGGACCTTTGAACGCCATCGGGTGCATTGCGTGCCGTTGCGATCCCAGGGGGTCGGCAGCAATATCCGCCTGATGAAAGAAGGGCGGGTGCAGCTTGCCATCGTGCAGTCGAACAATAATTGGGAAGCGCAGAAAGGCATTGCGCCGATCCCCGGTGCGCGGTCGGTGATGTCGTTGCATGACGAAATGGGATTGCTGGTGGTGCGCAATGATTCCGATATTGAATCGATCGCCGATCTGCGCGGCAAACGCATCAATATCGGACCGGAAGGATCGGCATCGCGGGAATTGTGGCTTGAACTTCTGTCGCGATACAAATTGACGCTGGACGATCTTGATACGGTTTACGGCGTTGCGCAGGATTATAACGAGCTTGGCATCTGCGAGAATTATATCGATGCGTTCGGTCTTTGGATCGGGCATCCGGCGTCGCTGATCGAAGATACGCTTGGCTGCGGGGCGCGGGTTGTTGGCATGGGCGGGCCTTTGACCGATGAAATGGTCAAGGCAAACCAGTATTTCTTTAATCAGGTTTTGCCAGCAAAGACATATAGTGCACAGGAAGAAGCGATTTCATCCTATGGCTTCAAGGCGTCGCTGATTGCCTATGAACCGGCTGATCCGTATGTGGTGTACTGGATCACGCGGATCGTGCATGAAAATATCGACCGGATGAAGGAAATGTATCCGACATTCCGGAGTGTCGTTGCTGATGACATGTTCAAAAAGGGCAATTTCCTGCCGTTCCATAAGGGGGCGGCGTGTTATTGGGAAACCGATGCGCATGCCTGCGACTGGCAGCCCTATTATCAGCAGGCCGACCCGAAAGGGCAGCGCAAATGGAATTATACCTATCAGCAGTAAGCCGCGATATTAAGCGGACGGAAGCGGCGCCCAGCCGATGCGCGGGGCGGTTCCGCGGCCCGATGACTGGCAAAACTGGCCGATAAACCCGTCATCAAGCAATTTTCGACAGGTCGCAAGATCGTCGCTGGCGCACCAGATGGCTGTATCAGGGGCGCGGGCGGATTTTGCATCCTGATCGGGGCCGATATCCCGTCGCAGCAAGAACCGGTTTCCGCCAAATTTTGCGATCAAGCCATGAATGGCAAGGCCGGTTGATACGGTGCTGATCAGGCTTGGAAAATTGGTCGGGGCGACGGTGCTGAGCGCGATGGTTCGTCCGAATTTCCGGGCCATTTCGATCCGGTATTCAACCATTTTGCGTTGCCATCCCTGTCCGCGCCAATTTGGATCAACGGCGACCCCGTCGATATGGGCGACCTGGCCCAGCAGATCGGGGGGCAGGTGATGGTCGGTGCCGAAATTGGGATCACCATCACGCGGCAATCCCAGCACGCAATAGGCCATCAGACGATCATCGTCAAAGACGCCAAAGATTTGCCCGCAGGCATCAAGATGATCGGCAAAGAACTGATCGGTTTCGGTGGCGGCATTGCCCGGCGGCAGATCGGCGATCACCCTGTGATGCAGGGCGATGATGGCCGGAAGGTGGGATGGATCAAGCCGGGTCAGGGTGCTCATTCGATGACTTCCGCGTAATCAAGCAGCGACAGCGGCGGATAGAGTTTAAGCTTGCGCGCCGATGACAGCCGGATCAGATAGGAAAACCGGTCAAGCGTTTCGACCGGGATATCAGCCGGCGATATGCCATCGATCAGGATCTGTTCGACCTTGCTGGCGGCAAGGCGGCCGACAAGTTCATAACGGCTGACAAGGCCCAGCATGGCGTGGCCGTCGCGGACTTCAAGTTCGGTCGCGCTAAAGGCGGCAAGCCCGTTGGCAAAACCGGCATCGGTCAGGGTATCGCGATAATTGCCGATGAAATTGTCCGGTCCGATATACAGGATGTCGGCCCCCTTGCGGGCGAGTTCGGCGACGGCAGGGGGAATGTCATCCTGTGAGGGTTCGCCATTGCTGCCGAGCGGAGCGGCCAGGACTTCGAAGCCCATTTCGCGGCCCAGTTCGGTCAGATCGGCGACGTTGGAAACGGAATTGTCTTCGCGGCTGTTATAGACCACACCAAGTTTGTCCATCGGGCGATAGGCGCGGATGGCATTGATCTGAGCGGGAAGCGGGGCGATGTGGGCGGCACCCGTGACATTGGGGCGGCTTTGGCCCGCAGGGGCGGCAATGCCGGTTTTCCATGGCGATGAAACCATCACATAAACCACCGGCAGATCGGTAATGTTTTGTACCGGATCGACGGCATCATATTTGCCAACCACAGCTGACGTGATCCCGGTGCCCCATGTGTAAACCAGATCGGGCGGGTCTTTACGGATCTGATCGATGATGGCAGGCACGCGCGACAGATCGCGCGCAGTGTCATAAATGGTCAGGTCGACGGCAATGCTGTTTTCATCGAAATAGGCGCGAAATCCCTGTTCGACATTGGTTTCGCCGCGCCACAGGACCATGGCGATTTTAAGCGGGTCCGGTTGCGATTGTGCATATGCCGCCGGAGCAAAGATTGAGACGGCGATGGCCACAAGAATGCCCAACAGACGAAAGGCGGGGAGAAGGGAAAAGGTCATTTCGTTCCTCCCTCGTTTTTCTGTTCTGGGGGCACATGGCCGATCAGAAGTTCAAAGCACAGAACCGAAACAGCAGCAAAGGCCCCGAAGATCAGAACCGCGTGTGTTGTTCCGACCAGAAGGGTCAGACCGGCGGCAAGCAACGGACCTGCAGCCCCGCCCAGCCGTTCGGCAAGACGCAGGACGGCAAGAACCGGGCCGGTGCCGTGATCCTTGGTGAAATCCTTGCTGAGTTTCAAGCTGGCGGAAAGCTGTGCGGGGATTGAGGTCGCCTGCGCCAGACCAAGCAGGGCGACGGCAACCGCAAACAGGGCATATTCCGGAAGCCAGCCCGCCAGCAACAAGCCTGCTGCTGTTAGCCCGCCACCAATGCCGACCGCGCGGGTTTCGTTCTGGTTCTTGTCGGTCCATTTTGCCGCTGCCCAGCCGGTCAGGATCGCGACCAGCCCATAAAGCATGATCACCCGCCCGGTTTCAGCCGTGGTCGCACCCGATTGCAGCAGGATCATCGGGGTCAGGTAATATAAAAAGCCGCTGAGGATCAGTTTGGCGGGAATGGCGGCGAACAGGATCAGGACCTGCAAACGGCGATTGCCGAGCATGGCGCGAAGGGCGGCACGTGTGGGGATCGGTGGCGGGGTTTTGCCGCGCACCATGTTATCCATCAGGAAGAAGGCCAGAAGGACTGCGAGAAACGCAATGGTCGCACCGGCGATAAAGGTCATGTCCGGCCCGAAATGGCCCGCAACAATCCCGCCAATTGCCGGGCCGCAGATATCGGCCAGCATGATGCCGCTGACCATCATGGCAGTACCCTGTGTGCGGTTGCTGTCATTGGTGGCATCAAGGACATAGGACTGACAGGCGACAAAGGTGGTGGCGTAACCGATCCCCGACAATGCCCGCCACAGTACAAGATCCCATATGCCCCCGGCAAAGGCGGTACCGATCAGGCCAAGTGTCGCCAGAAACGCGCCGCACAGATACATGCGAAGTGACCCGACCTGTTCCTGAAACAGGCTGCAGATCGGCATGGCAAGGGCAACCATCAGAAGATGAACCGCCATGACCACGCCAGCACCAAGCTGCCCGTCGATGCTGTGGGATGTGACCTGGCTAAAGAAGGCGGGCATGATTGGCCGGGCCAGTTCTTCGGCAAGGACGAACATGAAGGCCAGCATGCGGACACCGATCAGCTTTACCTCGCGTTCGCGCTGGGGATGGGTTCCGACCTTTTTGGCGGTGGTGTTGATCAGGGAATTGATCCGTTCCATGAACTGGCCGATTTCGTCATGGGTGCTTTGGCCATGCAGCAGGGTGAATTTGCGGTCGCGCACATTGTCCAGAACCTTGCGCGCGACCCTTACCGGCAGGGCGACATTGACGGTTAACACCAGCAACATCAGCTCGAACGACAGGGCGAGCGTGATGATGAAAATGATCGCAATGTCATAAAGATTATCCGTCACCGGGCGCATCAGGGCCGCACGGGCATGCCCAAGGACGACTTCGATATCGTCCTGCCCTTCGGCGCGGGGCAGGTCCAGACGGGTGACGATATAGGCGGTATCATTGCCCGACGGTGCCTTAAGGGCGGTGGCGATTTCATCCGATGACAGACCGCCTGCATGCAGGATGTCGCCGGCCTTGTCGGTGATGGCGGCAAAAACCAGATCGGGATCGCCATTGCGAAGCTGGTAGACCACGGTTTCAAAACCGACAATTTCGCGCAGCGGAATGCCAAGTCGCAGGGCGTTTTCGATCTTTTCGCCAAGAACCCGGGCTTCGATCCCGGCCTTTTCACGGATTTCGGTTTGCAGATCGGCGCGCGCCAGCTCGGCGGCGCGCCACGAAATCCCGACCAGTGCGATGCAAAGCGAGATTGTGCTGAACAGCAGCAGAATCCAGATCGTGCCCTTGGGGAACAGGCGGCTTCGGATATTGCCACCATGAGGGGAGGTCGGAGTGTCAGGTTTGGTATCGGGATTGGCAGAGAGGGTCATTTCAGCGGCTCCGCCGAGGTTTCCGATTGGCGTCTGGTGCTGCCCTTTTTTGTTTCGTGCGGCAACTGATCGCGGATTTCGCGGTACAGGGAAATCAGTTCGATTTCGCTTTGGGTCAGGACATCGCCATCATGGGGGCGGATATTGGGGGCCTTGCCCGCAACCGCGCGCGCCAGATCTTCGTGCAGTTCTTCGAAAACGCGATGGCGGCGGCGCATAAGAATGAACAGAACGCCAAGAATGGGGATAATCATGCCCATGCCCAAGGCCGCCGATTTCCACATTTCGGAGAAGGCATTGGCAAGCTTGGCTTCGGAGGTTTCGGCGCTTGCCGTAATGACGACCTGCCCTGCGCATTGGCCGAGGCTGTCGCGCAGGACCTGCCCGGCGGTGGCGATGCCCGGTGTGAAATCGATCCACTCATCGCGGGCCTGTTGGGCGATTGCCGCGCCAGAGAGCGCCTGATCATTGGGGGATCGCGCGGCGTTGCTGATGATGGTGCCATCACAATCAAGAACGGCGACATTGCGGATATCGTTGGACATATCCAGACGCCGGTTCAGGATTGGTTGCAGGTTTTCCATGTTTTCCAGCCGCAAACCCAGATCGATACCGGCCACGATATCCTGACTGGTTTCATTGAGGATCACGGTCATCCGCTGGGCCAGAAGGGTGTGCAGGGTCTGGTCGAATCGCAGATAGTTCAGGACCGTGGTCATGCTTAGGGCGCTTGCAAGCACAAGGAAAAGGGCCAGCCCGATCTTGGTAGACAGCTTCAAAACGTGTCTCCGGCGACATATATTTTCAAAATATTTTCAAAACACAGTCCTGTTAAGCCGGTTATATCCTCAGAAACCCGCTTTCACAAACCATATGGTTGATTGCATCGGGGGTTGGGTCAAGGCTGTATAAAACCTTGATTCGGTTTGCAGTGCCGATAGTTAGCGATTATGATTTGCCGCGGGACAATAAACCGGGGGACGTGATGGGGGCTGAAACGCTTGAAGTGCTGAAACGGCGCAAACAGCACCGTCTTGCAAGTGGTGTTGTGCAACGCAATACCCTTTGGGCGGCCACGACCGGTTTTGTTCCAATCCCTGTTGTCGATTCTGCGGCCACGGTTGCCGTGCAGCTTAAAATGCTGGCGGAACTGAGCGATGTTTACGGTGTTGCGTTCAACAAGAGCAGCGGCAAATCCGTGATCGCGGCCTTAACGGCGTGCATTACCAGCGGCGTTTTGGGGCGGGCTCTTTTGGGGACGGGGATATTTGCCAATCTTGCCAAGGTGATGCCGGTTGTCGGATCGGCACTGAGCATCGTGACCATGCCGGGTTTCAATGCGGCATTTACCTATGCGCTTGGCCGGGTTTTTCAGCAGCATTACGCCGCAGGCGGGACGATGGCGGATTTTGACGCCAAGAAGGCGGAGGCCGAGTTCCGCCAGAAATTCAAGGATGGCCTGAAATTCGATCAGGACGGGAAAACGGCGTGAAGAACGCGTAATCGCGCAATAACAGGAATTCGGGTGGCGAAACGATGCATTTGATTTTGATTGTAATTTATCTATTGGCCTGCATTGTTTGCGGCATGCTGGGACGCCGGACATCGTTCGGGTTTCTGGGGCATTTCCTGCTGGCGATTGTGATTACCCCGATTGGCGATTTTCTGGTTCAGATCGTTGCGCGCCCGTCGCGGGAGCTTCGTGAAAAGCTTAAAGACCTTGATTATGATTAAGATGATGACTGACGGGCGATCAGCATGCGTCACGATACACCCGACGACGAGATGATGAATGGTTGATAGCGCGACAGTCGCACCCGGTGCACCAGACGAAAACGGAACCGCCCGCAAAAGAGGGCGATGGTCGATCTTTTGGCGGCGCTTTTTCATTAGTGCTGGCGTACGCCTGCGGCGGTTGCGCACGGCTTTTCTGATCGGTCTTCTGTTCCTGCTGGTCGCGATTTTCGCGTTGGCGCCGCAGATTTTCATTACCGTGCCTGCGGGGCATGTTGCGGTGATGTGGTACCGGTTCTTTGGCGGGACGGTCGTTGATAAAAGCTACGGCGAAGGTATTCACATGATCTTCCCGTGGGATGAAATGTATATCTATGACGCCCGCCTGCAAAATCAGGCGCGCGTTTATGACACGATTTCATCGAATGGCCTGTCGATGGAAGTCGACATCGCGGTGCGTTATCGCATCAACCGCGAAGCGGTCGGGATGCTGCACAAGCTGGTCGGGCCGAATTATGCCGAAGTCCTTGTATATCCGGAAATCGGATCGCACGCGCGTGAACTGATTTCGCGTTACACCCCTGAACAGCTTTATACCGAAACCCGTGCCTTCATTCAGGCGGAAATCCTTGAACGCATGGTCAACGAACTTGGATCGTCGCTGGTCAATCAAAGCTTCCAGGGGCGGCTGGTGACGGTTGAAGACGTTCTGATCCGGTCCGTGACACTGCCGGAACGCGTGGCGGATGCGATTGAACGCAAGGCCGAACAGTATCAGGCGATGCTGGAATATGATTTCCGTCTGGCGCGAGAGGAAAAGGAAAAGCAGCGCAAGAAGATCGAGGCGGAAGGTATTCGTGAATTCCAGGATATCGTCGCCAAAACGATCACCGAGGAATATCTGCGCCTGCGCGGTATCGAAGCGACCATGACGCTTGCGACATCGAAAAACAGCAAGACGATCATCATTGGCGGCAAGGATGGCCTGCCCGTGATCCTCAATACCGCGGATGCACCGACGGCCAGCAGTGCGGATTCCGGTTCGGGGGCGGAGCTTGTGAACGATACGGCCGAAAGCCTGCCGAATGCCGGGGCGCTTAATGCGCGGTCGCAGGAAATCGCGCCGCAAAATGCGATTTCGCCCGGCGTTCGCGAACCTGCTGATCCGTCAGGCAAACGCGCACGGCCTGCGGCGGCAAATTCGAACACGCAGCCGGTCACACCCCCGACGAAACCGGCCGCCCCGACAGGCCCGGCAGCAGGGGCGTCAGAAGATGTTTCAACAGCGGGTAAAACCGCCGGAGATGTTTTGAAATCGATTGCGCCGGTCTTTGATCAATCCAGTGGTAGCGGGGGCGGTGTCGTTAAACAGAGCGACATGGAACCGGTCGCGACACACGAGAGTGCAGGGCAGCCTGAAATTTCAAAAACCGGTAGCAAATAAAGGGTGTTGCACGTTGCTACTTCGGGTTAGTTCAGGTAAAGTTGAAGAATAAATTTTGCGTGCAGATCATCAACCTGAAGGTAGACATTCAAGAGGCGATAATGAGCGAAGCAGAAACCATCGAAGAGACTGAAGAAGTGGCCGTCGCGAAGGCGGATGAAATTCGTGCCCAGTCCCGTGACTGCATCCATCGCCATAGCGTTTATGCTGCGGTTGGTGGTCTTGTTCCGATCCCGTTCCTTGAAATGGCCACCAGCAGCACCATCCAGCTGCGGATGCTTGCAAAACTTTGCGACATTTACGGTGTTCCGTTCTCCGAGAACGCGATCAAGAATTCGATTTCGACCCTGGTTGCAACGGTTCTGCCGATGACCGGTGTCGGTTATGCAACGGCGGCACTGGTGCGCAAGGTTCCGGTTGTCGGCACGATCTTTGGCGTTGTCGCCATGCCGACCTTTGCCGGTGCCTGCACCTATGCGTTGGGTCGTGTTTTCGCCTGGCACTTTGCCAAGGGCGGAACGGTTGCCGATTTCGACGCCGATGAAATGAAAGGTCGTTTCAAGGACGAATTCGAAGACGGCAAACGCAAGGCGTCCGAATTTGTCAAAGGCGGCAAAACCACTGCCAAACCGGCAGCAGGTGCGACGACCGCCAAGGCCTGATTGATCATCAGGTTTTCAGATTGTATTTCGGGAATGCCCAAAGCATGCTTTGGGCATTCTTTTTTGTCTGTTTGCAATGACGCATAAAAGGCCACCGCATGCCCCCGATCAAAACCCATCGCCTTGTGTTCGAGCGCCCGAAGGGCACCGGCACATTTGTGTCGTCCGATATCCTGCGGGCGACGCTGGCGGTTTTTGATCTTGGGGATATGGACGATGCCGGGTGTAACAAACTGGCAGAAAGCCAGTTGCATGCCGCCGAAAAAGCCCGGCTGTCGGGGTTTCGGCATGATCGCCGCCGGAAAAGTTTTATCAGCGGGCGGTTGGCGGCGAAGGCCGCGTTGGCGGCCCATTTACCGGGGATTGATCCGCAATTGATTGAAATCGGATCAGGGGTTTTTGATCAGCCAATGATTGTTGGCGGCGGCGAAGATGTGCAGGGCATGTCGGTTTCGCTGTCGCATTCGGACCGGTTTGCGGTGGCGCTTGTGTTTCATCGTGCCCATCCGCTGGGCATTGATGTTGATCTGCCGGTGATGAGGGATGTGCCCGCAATTCTGGACGGGATCGCGCCAGATATACAGACGATGATCCGCGCCCATGATTTGGATGATCATGGGGCGGCCTGCCTGCTTTGGGTGGCGCGCGAAAGCCTTGCCAAGACCATTACCACGGGGATGATGACGCCGCTTGAACTTTACGCGCCGTCATCAATCGAGTGTAACCGGGGCTGCTTTGAGGTGCGGTACGCCAATTTCGGGCAGTATCGCACCATCATCTGGCCCGGTGCGCAGGGGTGGCTTGGCCTGACATTGCCGGATCAAACGCGGTTCGATCCGGCAAGCCTGCCCTGGGACTGAGTTTTCAGTCCATCATTTCGATTTTTCAAGATGTCGGCGAATGCGTTCGGCGACTTCGATCACATGGGGATCGAACATCATCGAGCCGTGGGTGCCGCCCACCCATTCAAGGGTCAGGGCATTACCCGCGACCCTTTGCCAGCCGCTATATTGATCGCCTTCGATGCTGGGTGCGGCGCGGGTTTCGGTTGTCGGACGCAGCAGCAGGACATCAATACCGTCAATTTTCGGTGGGACATAATGGACGGCGGCCAGTGCGTTATTCTGGAACACCGCAAGCAGGCGGCGCATGGTACCGCGATCTGCCTCGTCGGGCAGAAGATCGCAATTCTTGCCGCGTTCGAGTAACAGGTCGATGCGTTCTTCGGGGGTTAACGGACGCAATTCGTCAACCGTGACCAGGCCCAGTTCGGCAAATATATCGGCAAGATATTCGGCCTCGCCCTTGCGCAATATGGCGCGGACCGCATCGGGCACGGCAATCGCATCAAGCAGGATGATATTGCGCACATCAATGCCGGCCTGCTGCATGCGGAAGGCGGCTTCGAACGCCAGCAATCCGCCGAAGCTCCAGCCGATGACATGGATTGGCCCGCCGGGGACGGTCTGACGGATGGCGGGCATGTAGGCGGCGACCATTTCCTCGACCGTGGGCTGCAAATTCTGGCCTTCTTCAAGGCCCTGTGCCTCGACCATGTAAAGTGGCTGATCGGGGCCGAATTCACGGGCAAGGTTTTGATAGCACAGAACATTGCCGCCGACCGGATGGAAGCAGACCATTGGCGGTTTGGTTCCCGATGCATTGACGGTGACAATCGGGCTTTTGACATGCCTGGCGTTTTCACGCTCGGAGATGCGGGCCGCAAGTTTTTCGACCGAGGCGCAGGTGAACAGATCACCCAGCGGGATTTTGACGTTGGTGAGTTTGTTGATTTTTGACAGGAACTGAACCGCAAGGACGCTGTGGCCGCCGAGTTCAAAGAAATCGGCGGTGGCGTCATCGATGGTGCAATCAAGGATTTCGCCCATCAGGCGGGCGACGGTTTTTTCATGGTCACTGCCAAGCGGCTTGGCAGTGACGCCTGTGACCTGATCGGTGTTTTCGGGGACGGGAAGGCGTGAAAGATCAATCTTGCCATTTACGGTCAGCGGCAGGTCATCCATCGTGATCAGGTGGCTGGGCACCATATAGTTCGGCAGGGCCTGTTCAAGTTTTGCCCTGCATGCAGATATGTCGAAACAGGCATGGGCATCGTCATCGGTGACGACGTAAGCGACCAGAACAACATTGCCGTTCTGATGGCGGTCATGGGCGACCACGGCCGCGCGGCGGATATGGGGATGTGTCAGCAGGGCATGTTCGACTTCGCCCAGTTCGATGCGGTTGCCGCGAACCTTGATCTGACCGTCTTCGCGGCCCAGGAAAATGATTTCGCCATCACTGCGCCGCCGCCCCATATCACCAGTGCGATAGACACGGTTGCCGTTGGGGTCGGTCACAAATTTCTGCGCGGTCAGGATCGGATCGTTCAGATAACCACGTGCAACACCGGCCCCGCCAATGCGGATTTCACCCGGAACACCATCGGGCAACGGGCGGCCCATATCATCGCAGATTTCCAGATAAACACCCTGAATGGCGCGGCCAATCGGGGGTGGCAGGATTTGTTTGTGGTTGTGGGCGGTCATCACATACTGGGCCGATGAAACGCAGCATTCCGTCGGGCCATAGGCATTGACCAGTTTGCGGTCGGTCTGACCGGGCAGGGCAAAGAAACGTTCGACCAGTCGGGTGGAAACAGCTTCGCCGCCCAGAACCACCATCCGTGCCGGGCAGGAAAGCCGGTTTTCTTCCCAGTAATCCAGCAGCAGGGAAAACAGGCTTGGCGTTGCGTCAAGCTGATCAATGGCGTTGGTGACCATCAGGTCATGCAGGGCTTCGGGGTCGCTTCGTGTGGCCGATCCGGTGATGTTCAGGCAATGCCCGTTCAGGATGGCCGCAAAAATCTGAACGATGGAGCCGTCAAAGGCAAAGGGCGCGATACAGGTCAGATTAAGGGCGCGGTCGGGATCATCGGCACCGATCTGTTTTAACTGCGTATCAAGTACCGACTGGGCGAGGTTCACAACCGATCCATGTTCGATCATCACCCCCTTGGGCGTGCCGGTGGTGCCGCTGGTGAACAGGACATAGGCAAGATCGTTTGCCGATGTCACGGTTGCAGGGTGTTGATCGTTTGCGGCGTTGAGCGCAGCCAGATCGTGGCGGTGCTTCTTCGGTGCGACGGGGTGTTTTGCCGCATCCGATGTCAGGACGAAATCGAATGTGTAGGGCGCGGGATCAAACCCGTCGGCATTGATGGCGGATCGGCTGGCGGCAAAGCCGCCCTGTTCGCGGGCCCAGTCTTCAAGAAAGCATTGCGGGACAAACAGGTCTTCGAGGAAATCAAGGCGGGTGTTGTAACCCTTGCCCACCGTCTCGCGGGCAAACCGGGCTAGATCGGCAAGGTAATCATCGCGGCGATCCGCATCCCATACATTGCCAAGATAAATCGCCCCGCCCGGCGCGAGCAGGGTTTTTGCCTTTGTCAGGACCGTGCGCAGATAACCGTAACCGGGGAAGTTTTCGATGACGCTGTTCATGATGATCAGATCGAACGAACCGGGTTCGTAAACATCGATATCATGCGCGCCAAGCTGCCGACCGATGACATGCGTCATGCCAAGATTGATCGCCAGGGCCTCGGTCCGTTCGACGTTACGGCGCGACAGATCGGTCGCGACATAGGTGCCGACCACCGGGGCGACGTGTTTCATGGTGAAGCCGGACGCGCAGCCGATTTCAAGCACCCGGGCATTGCGCGATACCAGATCGGCGACCTTGTTGCGCGCATTGGCCCCGAAGGCATCCATCGCACTTTGTGCAATCGGTTGCCCGGTAAAGGCACTTTTCCAGCCGCCAGCCAGAATGTTGTCGGCATCGTCACCCGCCAGATGATCCCACAGTTCGACCGACATCAGGGAACCGTGATTTTCCGTCAGGGTATCGATATCGTCACGGTCAAGACACAGAATGTTGGTGACGGTTTTGCAGCGCCACTGCAACTGGTGGAGATCACCGATATGGGTGGCTTCGGAAATGATCAGTGGCAGTGCGGCATTGCGGACCAGTGTGGTGCGCCGGATCAGCGGCACATTCGGATCAAGCGGCACAAAGGCAAGACCGGCCTTGAGAACGCCAAGGCTTGCCGCGATGTAATGGCGGTTACGCCCGGTCATCACGCCGACAAGAGATTCGGTCTGCAGGGCGAGACCGGCAATGAAATGCGCGATACGATTGCTTTGACGATCAAGGTCAGCATAGCTGATTTCGCCGGTTTCATCGCGGGTTGCGATGCGATGCGGGTAAGACGCCGCAATTGACGCAAACCGGTCGATGATGCTGCCGGTTGTTGCCGATGGCGGAACATCGGGTATGCCATCCATACCGGGCGTTGGCGTATCGAGGGTTTCAAAATCGAAATCGGCGATTTTCATTATGCGTCCTTTTGGGCGTTTTGTGAGGCGGCAGCGGCGAATTTGCCAAGGAAGGCCAACCAGCGCTGCATGGTTTCCGCATCAAACAGATCGGTGTCATATTCAAGCGTAAAGCGCGCCTGACCGGCTTCTTCGGTCAGGAACAGAATGATGTCATGTTTGGCCGTCGTGTTATCGACAAAGGCATCCATATTGGATGGCAGGATGCCCGCAGCATCGGGGGCAAGCAACGGCAGGCCGGATTGAGCCCAGCCGTTTTGCGCCAATCCGCTTACGGCTTCGAAGCGCTGATATTCGAACACCACATTGACCAGTGGCTGACGGTTGGATTTGCGTTTTGGCGCGACGGCCCGGACCAGTTCATCAAACGGGAAATCCTGCCGGTCCAGCGCATCGGCAATATTGACATGGGTGGCACGGATCAGATCGACAAGATCGGTATCGTCGTCAAGCTGCATACGGATTGGCAGGACATTGACAAAGAAGCCGATCAGGCCTTCGGTTTCGATGCGTTCGCGCCCGGCAACGCCCATGCCGATCACCATGTCGCGTTGGCGCGTCAGGCGATAGAGCATTGCGGAAAACAGCGACAGGCCCACCGATGACAGGGTTGTTTTGTTCTGGCTGGCAAGCTGGTGCAGGCCTGATAAAACATCATCAGGCAGGGCAAGATGCACATGCGCCCCGCGGAAGGATTGTTTTTCGGGCACCGGCCGATCGGTTGGCAGATTGATCTGTTCCGGGGCATTGGCAAGCTGCTGACGCCAGTAATCGGCGGCATCTGCCCAATCCTGCCCGGATTGCCAATGGGCGAAATCCTTATACGTGATCGGAAGTGGTGGCAGGGCATTGTTCCGTTCATGAAGAACGGCATCATAAAGCGCGCCAAGTTCGTTGATCAGGATGCGCGAAGACCAGCCATCGCCGACGATGTGATGGGTCATCAGGATCATCAGGCTTTCATTGGCGGCAACCCGGATCACACGCCCGCGGATCAATGGCGGCTGATCAAGGATGATCGGTGTTGCGGCCTCAAGCCGTGTCAGGCGCAGGGCTTCGCGGGCCGGATCGGCATGATCCGCAAGATCATCAAACGTGACGGCGGGCGGGGTGGTGGCGTGGATTTTCTGTGTGATCGTGCCGTCATGCTCGGCAAAGCCGGTACGCAATGTTTCATGACGGTCCACCAGCCGGGTCAGGGCCGATTGCAGGATATCGGCGCGCAAATCACCGGTGCAGCGGAAGACATAAAGCATGCCATAGGCACCGCTGTTGCCATCCATTTTTGAAAGAAGATAAAGCCGCTTTTGCGCGTGGCTGGCCGGGTAATATTCCATTGCCGGTGCGGCCGGGATTTGGCCATTGCCGGTGGCGTGGATATTGATGGTGGCATTGTCGATATGGCGGGCAAGCCCGATGACCGTGGGATCGGCAAAGAAGTCGGCCATACTGATGCGTTTGCCGGTCCGGTCCGCAAGGCGGTTTACGATCCGGATCGCCATCAGGCTGTGACCGCCAAGCTGGGTGAAGCTGGCGTGTCGGTTACGAATTGGGGTTGCGAAAACCTCGGTAAAGACATCGCAAACCAGTTCTTCTGCCGGGTTGGCGGGCGGGGTGTCGGTGCCGCCGTCAAGCGCCATCGCATTTGATTGCGTGCGCACCGTTTCGAGTAGCGCCCTGCGATCCACCTTGCCATTGGCGGTGATCGGGATGGTATCGACGATATGCCATTTCGCCGGGATCATGTAGCCGGGCAGATGTGTGCCAAGCCACGTCATCAGGGCAGGGATATCGACATCCTGATCCTGTGTCGTCTGAATGCAGCCGATGATGGTACCGCCGTCAGGCGCGTTGGCATCAAACAGGGCAACGGCATTTTTGATGCCGGGTGCGGATTGAAGCTGCTGTTCGATTTCATCCAGTTCGATGCGGAAGCCACGCAATTTGATCTGATTGTCATGGCGACCGCCAAATTCGATCCGGCCATCGCGGGTCCAGCGGGCAAGGTCGCCGGTGCGATAAAGCCGTTGGCTGGGCTGATCGGGATCGGGGATGAACCGTTCGCCGGTCAGGTCGGGACGTTGCCAGTATTCACGTGCCAGCCGCGTCCCGCCAATCATCAATTCGCCCCAGACCCCGACGGGCGCGCGTTGACCGTTCTGATCAAGGATCAGGGTTTTGGTATGGGCGATGGGTTTGCCAATGATGGTGGCATCGGTATCACCCGACAGATCATTTTCGGTGATCGGGCCGACAACGGCGAAGGTCGTGCTTTCGGTCGGGCCATAACCGTTCAAAACCGTGACGTGCGGGCAGGCGTTGATAAAGTTTCTGACATGCTGTTTGCTGATCGCATCCCCGCCGATCATCAGGATATCAAGCCCGGCAAGGGTTTGGGGATCATGGTCGACCTGGCGGTTAAACAGGCCGACACTCATGAACATTTTCGTAACGCCAAATTGCGACAGGGCATCGCCGAGCCTGGCCGGATCAAGCAGATCATTACGATCAATGACGGCGATTTCGGCACCGCGCAGCAGGGTCACCCAGATTTCAAAGGTCGAGGCATCAAATGCCAGCGGGCCCGCCTGTGCCACCGCATCAGAGGCAACGATTTTGGCGTAATCCGCCCCAAGTACCAGCCGACGCACGGCACCCTGTTCGATCAGAACCCCCTTGGGCTTTCCGGTCGAGCCGGAGGTATACATGATATAGGCAGGCAAACTGTCCGCGTTGGTCAGTTCGGGCAGGGTGAAGTCCGCCGGTGCCGGAGCGATGCCCGCGATATTGATCCGTTGCGGGGATGAGGTGCCGGTTTCGGACAAGGCACCCAACGCACCCAGCGCGTCATGACCGGCTTCATCAACCAGAACCAGTTTGGCACCGCTGTCGGCAAGGATGAATTGATTGCGTGCCGCCGGATAGGCCGGATCAAGCGGGACATATCCCGCACCGATGGCGGTAATCCCTAGAATGGCGGCAATGGCCGGGCGACCGCGTTCAATATGCAGTGCAACCAGATCACCCGGTTCGATCCCTGCGGTTTGCAGGCAATGGGCAATGGCGCACGCATTGGCACGCAGTTCCCCAAAGGTCCATGTGCCGTTGGTATCGCGGATGGCAGGGGCATCGGGGGTGATGGATGCCTGTCTGGCGAATATCGCAAAGATCCCGGCATGCGCATCCGCATCAAGGCGGGTGTCGGGTTCTGATCCCTGTTCCCAGATTTTGATATTGGTTTTCTGATCATCTGGCAGAAGATCAAGGGACGCAATCGGGGCCGTGCTTGCGGTGTCCGCCGCAACCAGCTTTTGCAGGGTTTTCGTGAAGATGTGACCGAGTTCGATCATGCGGTCGCGATCGAACATATCGGCATAATAGTCAAACGAGATGACCATTCGTTCCGGCAGGTCGCGGACAAATATCGCCAGATCGTTTTTGCATTGCTGCCGTCCAAGGCCGATGGGGCGCATGGATTTGGCCTGATCATCCGGCCCGTAATCGCCCTGCGCATAGTTCATGTAAGACAGGGATACTTCCGATAGCAGGGTGCGTTCGGGCTCGGCCGGTGGCGAAAGTTCATCCAGCAGCAGATCAAGGAAATAGGCCCGATGGCGCAGGGCATCGATATGATGGTTTTGCACCTTGTGCAGAAGGGATGCGAAAGTTTCATCATCGGCAATCTGCATGCGGAGCGGCAGAAGGGAAACCATCATGCCCGGCACATTGCGGAAACCAGCACCATCGCGCTGATTGACCGGGACGCTGATCACCAGATCGTCGGTTGCGGTGATCCTGCCAAGCACGGCAAACCACGTCGCCATCATGAGCGAGAACATGGTGACGCGTTGGTCGGATGCGAATTTGCGCGCCGATTTCAGCACCGCTAGATCAATATCAAACGCGACGATTTCGCCGGTGAAACTGTGGATGGCCGGGCGCCTGCGATCAGACGGCAGATCCAGTTTCGGAAGCGGTCCCTGATAAAGGGAAAGCCAGTAATCACGTGCGGTTTCAAGCCGCTTCAGGCTTTCGGGTTGCTGGCTCCAGTACGCATAATCGCGAAGCTGATAGGGGAGCGGGGGCAAGGCCTGCCTGCGATAAATCGCCAGCAATTCCGAGAGCAGCATTTCAATGGTAAAGCCATCGCAAACCGTGTGATGGATATCAAAGAACAGTGCCTTTTGACCGTCGGCCGCACATAGCAGACGCCAGCGCGCGGGAATTTCCGTTGCCAGATCGAACGGCATGACAAGCTCTACACCGGCATCGTCAAGCGATACGGAAGCATCAAGTTCGATCAGCGTCAGATCGGGCAGGGCTTCGTTAAGTGGCAGAATTTTCATGACCCAGTCATCGCCATTGGCGATCAAGCGGGTGCGCAGGATTTCATGACGTTCGGTCAGGTGGGTGATGGCATCGCGCAGGCGATCAAGATCAACATTATCATCCAGCATGAAGGCATGCGGCAGGTTAAAGGCCGTGCCGAGATTGCCGCTTTGTTCGGCATGCAGAACCGAAACCTGTTCCGGGGCCAACGGATAGAATTCCATTTCCGGTGCGCGGCGCGGATCGGTTTCGACCTCGACCTCGGTTTTGGTCTGAGCCGGTTCTGGTGCCGGCGGCAGGGAAACGGGCGATGGTGTCGCTGTTTCAACGGATGGCGATATCTTTGTGGCCAGTGCCGTGATCGTCGGGGTTTCAAACAGATCGGCAAGACCGATATTGCAGGCAAGTTCGGCATTCATGCGATCAACGATCTGCATGCCGGTGATGGAATCCCCGCCCAAAGCATAGAAATCCTCGTCCGGGTCGATGGTGTCATAGCCAAGGATTTCGGCCCAGATTTTTGCAATCCTGTCTGTCGGGGTGTGTGTTGCCCCGGCTGTTTCATGAAGGTCTGGCGTTTGCGCAATTGACGGGGCAAATTGCGCGGACAGGTCGGACACCGTCGGTGCGGCAAAAAGGTCCGAAATTGCCAGTGACAGTTTCAGTTCGGCATTGATGCGGTCGACGATCTGCATGCCGGTGATGAAATCGCCGCCAAGGGCAAAGAAGTCATCATCCGGGGCGACGGCATCATAACCAAGCGTTTCGGCCCAGATGGCGGCGATCCTTTGCGGGATATCCGGCGCGGAGGCCGGTGCAGATGCCGGTACAGATGGCTGTGTCGCTACGGATGGAGATACCAGTGCGGAAACGGGCTTTGCCGGTTGTGCGGTTGTTTCACCGGCAAGGGCGGGATCAAGAACGACAAGCTGTGCCGCGGTGTTATGCATGGCATCGCGCCAGAAGATCGGGGCCTGTTGCGGGGTGACGCTGGCCCCATCCTGAAGCGGTACATTATGACGCGCGGCCATGCCCTGCTCGGCAAGGGCGCACCAGTCGATGGTCAGGGCCGCGCGGCCCTGTGACCTGCGGTAACGGGCAAAACCGTCAAGGAAGGCGTTGGCAGCACTATAGGCGGCCTGACCGGGCACACCGACGATGGCCGTCAGGCTGCCGAACATGACAAAGGCCTGCACGGGGTCGTTCAGGGTCAGGGCGTCAAGATGACGCGCACCATTGATCTTGGCGGCCATGATGCCCTCGAACGCGTCCATGTCCCGCACGGCCAGGAATCCGCCATCGGCAAGCCCGGCGGCATGGGCGATGGCCGTGATCGGGCCAAGGGTATTTCGGATCTTGGCAAGCGTATCGGACAGGGCGTTTTTATCGGCAACGTCGCATGCGTGGATTGATACCTTAATGCCCTTGGCGCCAAGGTCGGCAAGTTTTGACTGCGCAACCGCATCAAGGCCGGTTTCGCCCCGACGTCCCAGAAGGGCGAGCGCGAGTTTGCCACCCATCGCCATTTCTTCGGCAAGGGCCATGGCAAAACCGCCGGTGCCGCCGGTCACGACGCAGACGCCGTGATCGGGCCAGTTGGCCTTTGCCAGATTGCCCGCACCGGAAGCCGGGCGGAGTTTGCGGCGATAACGCATCTGATTACGATAAACCGAAACCGGATCGCGGCGCGGTTCGGCTGCCAGTTCACCACCAATAAGCGTGATGAAATCAGTAGGTGCGATATCGGCAAAGCTCAAGACAAGTCGGGGTTCTTCCGTGCTTGCGGCGATGGCAACACCGGCCGCGGCACTTTGATCCGGATCGGTGGGGATGGTGTCGCTATCGATCTGATAGGCGCCACATCCGGTCACGACAAGCCGCATCCGTCCGCGCATGCCACGCAGGACATTGCGCAGGCAGCGGGCGGTGCGAAGGGCGATATCTTCGCCTGGTTGCAAGACCAGAATGACGTTTTGCGCCGTTGCCAGCATATCCTTGCTGATGGTGTCGGGATGGGTGCGCTGGCAGGTAGCCGGCATTGGCCAGAAATCACCATCGGCAATCATGATTGTGTTTTCAGGAACCGGTTGCGTTTCAACGCTTTCCGGCAGCCAGTCGATTTCGAGCAGTTCCGGCATGGCGGATACGGTGGATGATGCCGTGCCGCTGCCATGCCGCGAGAAGCGGATGCCGCGTATGGTCAGAAGCAGCTTCTGGCTTTGGGCATCAAAGAAGGAGAAGTCGGCCTGTCCCGGTTTATGGCGTTCGGTACAGACAAGGATGTCGTCGGTAAAGGGCGCATGAAGTGTGATTTCGTCAACGCCGACAGGAATGGAACCATTATCCTCTGCCGTCAGGATCATGCTGCATGCAATATCGGCCATGGCGGGATGAATGACCCAGTCACGCAGGTCGGCATGATATTGCGGTTTCAGTTTCAGATGCATCATCGCCATGGTTTCGTCCGCGCTGTATTGCATGGACACCCGGCAATCCCAACGGTCGCTGATCGTGATCGGCCCGATCTGGGCGGCGTAGGGGGCGATATTGGCCGCAAGGGTACATTTTGCGCGCGCATGGTCGAGCGACGGCAAATTATCGTGATGACTGCTTTCCGGTGCATCATTGGCCCAGGACGCGGTGGCAAAGACCGACCATTTGCCGTTTTTCAGGCGGCCACCCAGTTCGACAAGACCATCATTTCCAAGCAAAAGCGTTGCCGTACCATCGGGCAGGGCATTGGGAAGAAGGGTTTTTTGCCATTTCAGGTCGGAAATCCGCACAGCCGGATCGCCCGTGCCATTGCGGATGGCGGTGGCGATCATGGCAGGAACAGCCATGCCGACCAGTGTCGGTTGTCCGTTCAGATGATGTTCGCCCGTCGGCCAGAAGGACGGCGTGCCAACCGGAATGGCAAAGCAGCGGCCTCTTTCGGTTTCGACCGGACCGGTCATGATGGCTATATCCGGTGCCCGGTTACCGCCAAAGACCGGTTTGCAGACGATTTTTGCAAATGGCGCGTGGGGCAGGGATAGGCGGCGCGCGTGAATGTCGTCGGGCCAGACAAGATTGGCACCTTCGAGCCATTGGCGTGCATTGACCATGGCATCGGCGAGATTGCCCGAAACCGCAGAAACGGATGATGCACCGGTGGCGGGTTTGGGGGCCGCGCAATGGGTTGTGTCACCGGCGATCAATCCGGCAAGAGCGTTAAGAACGCTGTCGCGATCCGACACGGCAACGGCGAAGCGATGCCTTAGCTGGTCGCGCCCGGTTGCTAGCGTGTGGCAGATGTCACGAATAGCAAGGCCGGTGTCCTTGGCGATGGCGCGATGCAGCTTGGTGGCATAATCGATTAATGCGGCCTCGGTGGCGGCAGACAGGGTAAGGATGAAGGTCCCGTTTTGCGCGGTTTCATCTTGTGCATTTGCCCCGTGTTTTGGGGCGGCTTCAAGGATCACATGGGCGTTGATACCACTTAGCCCGAAGGAACTGACACCGGCACGTCTTGGTGCGCCACGGTCCGCCAAGGGTTCAAGGCGGTTGGTCGGACGCACCGGGGCGTGGGTAAAATCAATCCGGCTGTTGGGCGTTTCAAAGAAGGGTTGTGGCGGGGCCTGATCAAAGCGCAATGCCATAATGGCGCGTGCAAGACCAAGCGCCCCTGCGGCACCATCAAGATGCCCGTAATTGCCCTTGGCTGAGCCGATTAGCGCGAAGCCATGTTCATCCGTGCTTCCGGCGAAGGCACGGGTCAGGCCATCAATTTCAATCGGATCGCCAAGCGACGTGCCGGTGCCATGGGCTTCGATATACGATAGTGATCCCAGTTCGATGTCGGCCGTTCGGGCCGCCTGCCGGATGACATCGGCCTGCATGGCCGGGTTGGGGGCGGCCGCCCCGCTTGAGGCGCCGTCCTGATTGACGGCACTGCCGCGGATGATGGCATGGACGGGATCGCCATCGGCGATGGCGTTGCCAAGCGGTTTGAGGACAAAGACAACGCTGCCTTCGCCCATGCCGGTGCCATCGGCGGCGTCGTCAAAGGCGCGGGTGCGTGCGGTGGAAGAATCAATCGTAAAGCCACCATCGGCATCGGGCGGGCAGGGGATCAGTTTTGCACCGCCGGCAAGGGCGATGGAGCATGTGCCGCTTCGCAAATTCTGGCAGGCCTGATGGACGGCGACCAAGGATGACGAGCAGGCGGTATCGATGATATTTGCCGGACCGTGCCAGTCTTTTAGGAAGGACAGGCGTGTGACCATGTTCGAGGGCACGTTAAGGGCAAAGACCTGTTCGGCCCTGTCACGTGCGACATGTTCCATGGCAACGCGCCATGCCGGGTTTGCCCCGCCACCGGCAAAAATGCCGACCTTTTTACCGCGCAGGGCCTGCCCACCATAACCGGCATTTTCCATCGCCATCAGGGCGGTTTCGATAAACAGGCGTTGTTCCGGGTCAATCAGGGCGGCATCTGCGGGTGCCATGCGGAAACGGCCCGGATCAAAGTCAAAGATGCGGTCAAGATAGGCGGCTTCGCGGAAGTTTTTCGGAATAGGACGGCCGATGGCGGTCATCATGTCGCGGGTTTCATGATCGCGTTCGGGCGGAAGCGGACGCACGTGATCCGTGCCGCGGGCGACGTCCGACCAGAATGTTTCGATATCGTCCGACCCGGCAAGCTGAAGACCGATGCCGATCACCGCAATCGGTTCGTCGGTGGCAAGCTGGGCACCTTGTGCCGTTGCAAGATCGTCGGTTGCGATATCAAGTCCGGCCAGAAGTTCGGCCTGACGTGCGATGGTGGCACTGGCGAACAGATCGGCGATGCTGACCTTTCCGGGCCAGCGGGTATTGATTTTTTCATGCAGGCGCAGGAGCAAAAGCGAATTGCCGCCGACATCAAAGAAACCGTCTTCTCGATCCGCCATCACACCGGGCAGGATTTCCTGCCACAGCCGTTGCAGAACGCGTTCCAGATTTGCCAGGTCATGGTTGTCGGTATCCGACTTTGCCGCGATAGCCGGTTTTGGTTTCCGGTTGGTGACTTTTGGCGACCCTGCCATCGGTGTCCCCGAAAGGGCCTTTCGGTCGACCTTGCCGCTGCTGGTGAGAGGCAGGTGATCAAGGGCAAAGAAACGTGCCGGGATCATATATTCGGGCAGGCGGGTGCGCAGATGATCGCGCAGGACACCAATGGTCAGTTCACCGTCACCCAGTACAAAGGCATGCAATTCATCAAGGTCGCCAACCCGCACCGCCTTGACCAGGGCGCGTTCAACCAGATCGTGGCTTTCAATCGTGGTTTCGACTTCGCCGCATTCGATGCGGAAGCCGCGAATTTTGACCTGATGATCGATCCGGCCAAGATATTCGACCGACCCGTCGGCAAGGAAGCGGCCCAGATCACCAGTGCGATACAGTTTATGGCCCGGATTGCGGGGATCATCGGGGAACTTTTCGGCACTCAGTTCCGGACGGTTGCGATAGCCGCGCGCGATCTGTGGGCCGCCAAGCACGATTTCACCTGTGACGCCAATCGGCATGTCGCCCAGTTTGTCATCAAGGATGCGAATGATGGTGTTGGCAATCGGTTTGCCGATGGGAACGATATCGGGATTATCAAGCGGCGAGCAGGCATGCCAGGTGACATCCACCGTCGCCTCGGTCGGGCCGTAAAGGTTATGCAGTTCGGTCCCGAAGCGATCAAACAGCAGATCGTTGAAGCGTTTTACCAGTGCGGGATCAAGTGCCTCGCCACTGGCGAAAACGCGTTTGAGGCTGCCAAGGTTTTCGATATCGACCAGCCCGTGTTCGACCGAGAACAGGAAACTTGCCAGCATCGAAGGCACGAAATGCATGGTGGTGACACCATGATCGCGAATGGTTTGGGCCAGTTGTTGCGGATCACGTTCAACGCCTGGATCGGGCAGGACAACGCGCGCGCCGGTCCATGACCACCAGAACAGTTCCCAGACCGACACATCGAATGTGATCGGGGTTTTCTGCAAAATGACGTCATCAGGGCCAATCGGGAAGGCGTCCTGCATCCATAGGATACGGTTCAGAACGCCGCGATGGGCGATTTCGACACCTTTCGGGCGACCGGTTGAGCCGGATGTGAACAGCACATAGGCAAGGTCATCGGGTGCGTTGATCGCATCAGGGATATCGGCATCTTCGGTGCCATCGATGATCAGGACATTGTCGACGTCAAACAGATGGGCGAGATCGCCGGTGGTGATGACACGCGGATATCCAAGATCATCAAGCATATCCTTGCGGCGCTGTTCGGGGTGATCCGGGTCAAGGGGGCTATATGCCGCACCACATAGAAGTATCCCGTGAATGGCGGCCAGCATATCGACCGACCGCCGCACGGCAACACCGATCACATCGCCCTGACCAATTGACGCCGCGCGCAGTTTTGCGGCAATCCCGGCCGCACGACGGGTGAATTGTTCGTAGCTTAGGGTTTCAGATGTTCCGATAACCGCCGGTGTGGTTGGCGTGGCGCGGACCTGATCAAGGAACGGTTCGGAAATGCTGCGTTCAATCGCAAGGTCAAGATCGGTGACATTGAATTGATCGATCCGGGCGCGTTCGTCCGCCGGCAGGATTGGCAATTCGGCGATTTTGATTGTCGATGGTTTGGACAGGGCGGCGCAGGCAAGGATTTCAAGCCGGTTGAAAATTGCCTGAATGGTGGATTTGTCAAACAGGTCGGTATCAAATTCGATCTGGCACAGCAGGGCGTCGTTCCGTTTGCTGAAATAGAACGCAAGATCGAATTTCGAGAACGGAAATTCGGTTTTCAGAAGCGAGAGATCGGCATCGCCAAGCTTGCCAAGGTCGGGGATGCTGTCCTGCCAGGCGACCAGAACATCAAACAGCGGATTGCGTGCGGGATCGCGCGGGGCATTGACGGCGGCAACCACATCCTCGAACGGGGCGGCCTGATCGGACAGGGCATCAATGATGGTTTTGCCGGTTTGGGTCAGATGGTCGTCAAACCCGGCATCCGGATCGACATTCTGACGCAGAACGACGGTGTTCACAAAGAAGCCAATCACGTCATCAAGGGCAGTCTGTTCACGGCCCGCCACCAGCATGCCAAGCGGGATATCTGTCTGCCCGGATTGCCGGTACATCAGGATTTGGACCAAGGCGGTCAGAATGGAAAACGCGGTTGTACCACGCCGATCCGCCGCATCATTGATCAGACGCGCGGTGTCTTCGCCAAAGGCCGTTTCATGGAAATCACCGGCGAAACGACGGATTTTTGGCCGGCGTCGGTCCGTTGGTAGGGCCAGCGGTTCGGGCAGGGGCAACAGCCGTTTTTTCCAGCGGGCCAGCAAATCCTTGCCATCGGCTGAGTTTAAATAGCCATGCTGCCAGCTTGCAAAATCCTCGTAATGGCGATCAAGCAATGGCAACGAAGGGGTGGCTGTTCCGGTTTCTTCGGCATAAAGGGCGGCAAGATCGCGCAGCAATGTCGGCATCGACCAGCCATCGCAAATCGCATGATGCAGGGAAACCAGCATCCAGTGACGGTTGGGGGCGAGCGTGATCAGGTCGGCCCTTGCCAATGGTTTGTTTTCAAGGTCGAAGGGACGGACGGTTTCGCGCGCGATGAACAGGCGGGCGGGGCCTTCGTCCATTTGGTGGCGCCCAAGCATCCATGAACCGGCAGGTGCCAGATACTGGCTGACGCCATCGGGATGATGCGGATCGGATTTGAAACGCAGACGCAGCGCATGTTGCCGTTCTTCCAATTTGTGCAGGGCGACCTGCAGGGCATTGGCATCAATCGGCCCATTGATTTCAAACGCGGCCGGGACGGAATAAACCGCCATGTCGGGCTGCATGCGTTGCAGGACCCAAAGACGGGCCTGTCCGCTTGAAAGCGGGAATTTCGGACCGTCTGCCTTGGGGATCAGGAATTGCCTGCCATCCTGTTTATGGTCGGCAAGCAGGGTTGCGATCCCGCCGACTGTGCGGGCGACAAAGATATCCTGAAGTTTCGGGCGGATGCCGGTGGATTTTTCGAGAAACCCGGCAAGGCGCATGGCGACAAGGCTGTGTCCGCCCAATGTAAAGAAATCCGACGATGCGGTGATGTCGCGGTTGCCAAACAGGGATTTGAAATGATTGGCGACGATCTGTTCCAGTTCGTTGCTGGTAGCGGCGGTGCCGGTTTGGGGAGCAAGTGGTGCCATATTGGTCAGGGCACCAAGAAGCTGTTTGCGATCTACCTTGCCATTCACATTGACCGGCAGATGATCCAGCACGGCAAACCGTTCGGGGATCATGTAATCGGGCAGATTGCGGCCAAGGATTTGCATCCAGACACTGCTGTTATCCTGATCGGCGGCGATGGCGGCACCAACGAAGGCATCGGCACCACTGCCGACCGGCATCACGCAGGCATTGCGAATGCCATCAATCTGGCTCAGTCGTTTTTCAATGGCGGCGGTTTCAATCCGGTGCCCGCGAATTTTGACTTGCCCGTCACGACGGCCACCAAATTCAATCATGCCATCCGCCCGCCAGCGCGCGCGGTCGCCGGTTTTGTAAAGGCGGGTTTCGGGTAAATGATCGAACGTGACGAATGCCTTGGCGGTGCGTTCGGGCGCGCCGGAATATCCGAGAGCCAGCCCGTCGCCCGCGGCATAAAGTTCACCCCAGACCCCGGTCGGAACCGGTTGCCCGCCGGCATCAAGAATATAGGTGCGCGTATTGCCAATCGGCCGACCAATCGGAATGTTTGCCGATTTCACATCCTGCGGCGTGATCGGGTGGATACAGGTGAAGGTGGTATTTTCCGTCGGGCCATAGCCGTTGATCAGGGCAAGGTCCGGGCAGGCGGTCATGACTTTTTGCAGGTGGGTGGGGCTTAGCGCCTCGCCCCCGGAAAGCAGTCTTTTGAGCGGGGCAAAGCAACCCGGGGCATCATCGGCGATACGGTTAAACAGGCTTGCGGTCAGCCACATGGTGGTGACACCGCCATCTTCAAGGGCATTGCGAAGGGCGGCTGGATCAAACAGGGTTTCGTTATCGATCAGAACCAGTTTGCCGCCATTCAGAAGCGGTGCCCAGATTTCAAGAGTTGCGGCATCAAAACCAAGCGATGCGGCCTGTGCCATGACATCGGTGTCATCAAATGCAAGCGCCCGATTGTTCACAGCCAGACGGGCGACAGCCCGGTTGGGGATCAGCACCCCTTTGGGTGCACCGGTCGAGCCCGATGTGAACATGACATAGGCCAGATCATCGCCCGCACGTTTGGCAAAGGATGCATTTGATGTTGCGTTGGCGTCGGGAAGATGTGCGATGCGAACGCGATCAGAAATGCCCGACAGGCGATCAAATTCGGTGTTGTCACACAAAAGATCGTTGGCACCGCATTCTTCCATCAGGGTCGCAATGGCATCGGCAGGCAGCGATTTATCAATCGGCAGATAAGCCACACCGTGCCAGGCAATGCCAAGAAGGGTGATAATCGCATCAAGCGAACGATCCGCTGCAAGGGCGACGATTGAGCCGGGCGTAACATCAAGAGCATCGAGCCCGGCAGAAATGGCGGCGACCCGCTGCCCCAAAGCACTATAGGTGATTTTCTGATCGCGATCCTGCAGGGCGATCTTGCCCGCGTTGGCCGGGTTTGTGATCTGCCGGGCGAGCAATTCGCCAAGGCCGCAGTCGCGTGGGTAATCCGATGCGGTATCGTTGAGCGAGATGGATAGTTGATCGCGTTCGTCTTCGGGAAGAATATCCACAAGACCAAGCGGCATTTCCGGGTTTTGGGCAAGCGCACGCGCAAAGGTCAGGAAACGTTTTGCAAAACGTTCGATCCATGCTTCGCCATAGATGTTGCTTTGATACTCGACGGCCAAAGATGTTTCCGCGCCGTTTTTCGTCATGCCGACCATCAGGGGGAATTTGCCTGCCCCGAAGTCGAGATCTTCGATCACGAAGGGGCTGTCACTGATTTCCATTACGTGGACGGCATCGAACGGCTGGCCGGTCGGGCCCTGTGCCGCCTTTGTCAGATCGTGCACCAGACGCGACAGGGGATAATCCTGCACATCGAGTATGGACAGGACCTCGTGCCCGACCTGTCTGGTCAGGGCATCAAGGTTATCTGCCATATCCGGTTTGATCGCGACGGGCAGGACATTCACAAAGCAGCCCATCGACTGCATGGTTTCCTTATCCCTGCGGCCGGCAAAGGGCAGCCCGATTATGGCTGTGCCGTTTTCCTTGTGCCGGGCGATCACGGCGATGGTGAGCGACGCCCAGAGTGTGGTCTGGGTCGTTTTGCGGGTATGGCTGGCAAGCTTTGCGAAAGCGTCGGCGTCAGCGCCTGTCAGCTCGATCAAAAGCCGTTTGCCACCACCGTTCCGATCCGCTGACGGGTCATCAGGCAGCCCGGCGGATAGCAGTCTATCGGTTCGTGCCGACCAGAATTTCCGTGCGATTTCGCCGCGTTCCCGATCCAGATTACGATGCGCATTGCGCACAAGTTCTTCGATATCGGGGATGTTTCCGGGGGTGTCTCCGGCAAGAATGCCACGAAGCTCTTTTTGCAGCAACATGACCGACTGGCCATCAAAGCACAGATGATCAATTGCAATGATCAGTTGCGGGGCTTGTCCGTCGTCCTGTTCGATATAGCCAAACCGGGCCAGAGGACCGGTTGCGAGATCAAAAAGACCATGACGGATTTCACGGGTAGTTTCTATCTTGCGCACCGTTACCGGCATGTGGGCATGCACACGCTGGATCAGTTGGCCGTCCTGTTCAACAAAGGTGGACCGGAGGGCATCATGGCGTTTCACAATGGCGTCAATCGCATCACGGACGGCGCTGAAACCGGTTCCTTCCGGGAGGGGGAAGCCGGTAACGATGTGGTAATTGGCGTTTATCGGCTGATCGCGCCTTGCAATCCATTGGCCTTCGATGGCGGGATGGGCCGGGAAGGATTTGAGGATCGGTCCTGCCGAGGTACCCTTATTTTCCGGTTCGACTGGTGCGCATAGCAAGCTGATGATTTCAGCCTTCAGGTCACGGGTTTCGGATTTCAGGTCATCGTCAAACGCACCAGTCGGTGCATCAAAACAAAGATCGCGCCCGTTGGCATGCAGGCTTAGCACGATGTCGCGCTGACGGAGTTTATCAAGCAGGTCGCGTGCGGTTTGTGTGCGGCGTAACAACTGATCGGTATTCATTACAGCACTCCCTGTTCGCGTGTCGAAAGGGGTGCTGCTGGCGCAGGCGGAGTATTGGTAGGCGCGCTATCTTTATCAAAGGATGCAATCAGGTTGGCAACACCCGAAGCAGTGCGGCCTTCAAACATTACGGCAGCGGGAATTTCGGCATTCAGGACTTCGGAAAGACGTGTCGCGATCCGCACGGCAAATAATGAGTCGCCGCCAAGTTCAAAGAAATCGTCGTCCGGGCCGATTGCCGGATCGCCAAACATATCGCGCCAGATCGCCAAGATGGTGAATTGCGCCTGTGTGTCGGATTGGATATCCGGCGCATTCTGTGCCGTGGGCATTGTGGCCTCTGCCGGGGCGGCGGGAACGGCGAAAGGTTTCGGATCGGCGGTCGTGGTGATTGCCTTGTCCGGCCAGAACCGGCGCCGGTCAAAGGCATAGGTTGGCAACGGAATGCGGCGGGCATATTTGGTTTGGTTCACCCGGTCCCAGTCGGGCGAGGTTCCCATCACCCAAAGCCGGGCGATCGTCGCGGCCAATGCATTTGATCCGGTGATCGTGGCATTTGCATTTCGGGCAGTGTCGGGACCGGGGGCCGGTTGCAGGGCAATGCTGTTGCCGGTCGGCGTGCCGTTGACGATGGCAAGGCGGCTTGCCGTGTTGCCAAAACCGCATTCGACCATGATTGTTTCGGGCATTCCGGCCAAAAGTCCCTTGATGTTATCGCCAAAGCGCACCGCATTACGCAGATGTTGAACCCAGTAATCGGGATTGGTCGCGTCTTCGGGTGTCAGCCAATTACCTGTCAGGTTGGACTGGATCGGAACGGTTGGTACGTTCAGCCTGATTTTGGCGACCAAATTGCGGAATTCGTCCAGAACCGGTTCCATCATGCGTGAATGGAAGGCATGCGAAACCACAAGTCGACGGCCGGATTTGCCCTGTGATTTGATGTGTTGTTCAAGTGCGTCGATGCAGTCGTTGCTGCCAGCCACCACGCATTGACGCGGGCCGTTGATAGCCGCCATCGACAGATCGGGGCCAAAGGCCGCCAGCAGATCCCCGACTTCGGCCTCGGTCATGGACAGGGCAAACATTGATCCCGGTTCGGTTTGTCCCATCAGACGACCGCGCGTGACCACAAGGCGAAGCGCATCGTCAAAGGACACGACCCCGCCAATGCAGGCTGCGACATATTCGCCAATGCTGTGCCCGGCCAGCGCGGCGGGTGAAATGCCGCTTTCGATCAGCCAGCTTGCCAGTGCATATTCATAAATGAACAGGGCGGGCTGGGCGATTTCGGTACGTGCCATGCGGCTTGATGTTGCCGGACTTTCATCAGGAACGGTCAGCAATTCAAGAAGATCGTCAGGACCGCCGATCTTTGCGACCTGCTGGCAGGCATTGCGGATCAGCACCGCCGAAGTTTGATCCGCTTCATAAAGGTCGGCGGCCATGCCCGGTCGTTGTGATCCCTGACCGGGGAAAAGGAAAGTGATGGACGGGGTGTTGCGTTGGGCGACGGCCTGATGACGGGCGGGCGATTTCGGGTTTGCCAAGGCCGAAATCGCCGTGTTGATGTTTGTGGCAACGATCGCGGTCCGAAACCGGTAAGCGTGCCGCCGTGATAGGCTGTTTGCAACATCGGATATCGATATGCCTGACCCGTTTCGCTCAAGCCAGCTTGCGGTATTGGTCAGCAGCTTCTGCAAGGCGGCTTCGCTTGCCGCTGAGAAGGGCAGAACGTGGGGAATATCGTTTTTGGGCGTAGGTGATGCCGGTTTATCGGTACGTGGGGCTTCTTCGATAATGATATGTGCATTGGTGCCGCCAACCCCGAAACTGCTGATTCCACCGCGCAGCGGTTCATCGCCGCCACTTGATAATGGTTGAACAATGCTGTTCACCCGAAATGGTCCCTGATCCAGGCCAAGATTTTCATTTGGCTGATTGAAATGGCAGGTCGGCGGGAATGCCCGGTGATGGATTGCCAGTACGGCCTTGATCAGACCGGCAATTCCGGCGGCACTGTCCAGATGGCCGATATTGCCCTTGACCGAACCAAGCCAGATCGGATGCGTTGGGGATGTACCGATTTTTGCATATGCCTTGTTGAGTGCGGCTATTTCTATCGGGTCGCCAAGGGCGGTTGCGGTTCCGTGGCCTTCGACAAAGCGGATGGTGACGGGATCGATTTGGGCATCCTTAAGGGCGGTTTGAATGGCCTTTGCCTGTCCATCGACAGAAGGCGCGGTAAAGGCAGCCTTCGCCGATCCGTCATTGTTCATGCCGACGCCCTTGATCACTGCATGGATGGTGTCCCTGTCGGCGGTGGCATCATCAAGACGTTTCAGAAGGACAATGGCCGCACCGCTGCCGCCGACAACGCCGTCTGCCTTGCTGTCGAACGGGCGACAGACACCGCTTCGCGATCCGATGCCGCCCTGCGTGAAGTAATATCCCCCGGCCGGGCTAAGCCCAAGGGCCGCACCACCGGCAAGGGCGACACGGCACTGGCCGGATCGCAATGCTTCGACGGCAAGCGCAATATTGACAAGGCCGGTCGAACAGGCGGTCGAGGATGCGATGGCAGGGCCGGTCAGGTTCAGCTTGTAGGCAAGCCGTGTTGCGGCAAAATCCTTGTCATTGCCGAGTGTCATGCCATAGCGGATCGCATCGGGGCGGTCGCGCAGGCGATTACGCAGGCTGTCGACCAGATAGGTCGGGAAACCAACCCCGACATAAGCCCCAACCGCGCCATCACGCGCCGGATCGCAAGAGCCGTCTTCAAGGGCACCAAGGGCGACTTCAAGCAGCAGGCGTTGCTGCGGATCGGTTTCGATGGTTTCGCCCGCAGTCATGGCAAAGGGCGCGGGATCGAACATATCGATATCGTCAAGAATACCGTGGCGCGCGACAAAATCGGCATCTTCCAGTGCTGATGGATCACCACCCAGCGTGCGCAGGCGGGAAATATCAACGTCCTTTATCTGATCAACGCCGTTTTCAAGCATCGACCAGAAGGTGTCGCGGTCATCCGCACCGGGCAGGCGCATCGCCATGCCGATAATTGCAATGTCATGATTTTCAGACACATTGCGTTGGGTCTTTACCGGTTCGGCCTTTGCGGTTTCGGGAACTGTCTGGTTATCGGCACACAGGTGAAGGGCAAAGGAATTGATCGTCGGGTGCTGGAATATTTCCACAGACGCAATGTTGCGCCCGGCGAGTTTTGACAGGGCAAACTGTGCACGCGGTACCAGCAATGAATGGGCGCCAGCTTCAAACAGGTTGGTATCGAATTCAATTTCGTCGGTTTCGATCAGATCCATCCAGATTTTGGCAATTTTTTCGGCCATTTGATGAATGCGCATCTGATCGGGTTTGCGGGATGCGGGGAGCGGCGTTTCTTGTGCAACAGGCTGTTTGCCGCCCGGAGCCTGAGCAAATTGGGCAAGTGCCTTGCGGTCGATTTTGCCAGACGGTAGCAAAGGAAGCGTTTCCACCCACTCAAGGCGGGTTGGAACGGCCGCATCGGACAGATGGCGCGCCAGTTCGCTGCGCACGGTTGCGATATCAGGCCGTTTCGAATGGCTTCCGTCCGGCAAAAGATAGCCGATCAGTTCGCCGCCATGATTGTTTTTGACGTACAAGACTGCACCCTGCCCGACGCCGGGTACGCGCGAAAGCTGGTATTCGATTTCTCCGATTTCGATACGCTGCCCGCGGATTTTGACCTGTTCGTCGGTACGCCCGTGATAATAAAGTAGCCCGTCTTCGCCCCAGGAAGCCAGATCGCCACTGCGATAGAAGGTTTCATCCGTTTCGCTGGTCGGGTCTTTGACAAATTTTTCGGCGGTCACAGCAGGCATATTGATATAGCCGCGATTAAGTCCTGTCCCGCCGAGGTAAATCTCGCCCGGGACGCCAAGTGGTACCCGTTTCCCGTCCTCATCAAGTATCCGGATAAACGAACCCTTGTCGACGTGGCCAAGCGGGATGTTTTTGGTTTTGATGTCCCTTGGGACCAGATGGGTGGTGGCATGGATTGTGGCTTCGGTCGGGCCATAGCAGTTCCAGATATCGGCAAACTCGAAAACGGAATGAAGCCGCCGGGAAAGTGTTGGTTGCAGGACCTCGCCGCCAATGATTATTCGGCGCAATTTGAAATTGTCATCTGCCGGAATGGCATCAATCACACTTTCATAAAATGATGGCACCGACATAAGGTGGGTGACATGGTGTCGCGCTACACCGTTCCAGAATTTATGCCCGTCGCTGAGTATCGCATGGGTCATCAGCCACATACGATGGCCGCAGATCAATCCGACACAGAATTGATGCATCCACGGATCAAATCCGAGCGATGGGAAAAGTCCCATAGTTTCAGGATTGCCGTTTTCATGTGATCCGATGCCGAATTGGGCAATGGCGACGTCGATCTTGTCGGCAAGGGATTGGTGATGAACCGGAACCGGTTTTGGTTGCCCGGTTGACCCCGACGTATGGAAGACAAAGGCGATATCGTCACCGCAAATATCGGCACGGATATCTTCCAAGACGGTTCTGCCGTCAATGCCCGGCACGGCGTTGATATCCTTCACCGTGATGGTGGTGTTGCCGATCTCGCGCCATGCGTCGGCGCTGTCACTTAAAACCAGTCGACAATCAAGATGACGTGTCATCGACGCATTACGTGCGACGGGCTGCAACGGGTCGAGCTGCACGCAGACTGCCCCGCATTTCAGGATGCCGATCACAGTGGCAATTTGCTGCGCGCTCGGCGAAACATTCATGCCGACAAAGTCACCCGCTGCAATCCCGCTTTGGTGCAGGTGATGCGCAACGGCATTGGCCATGTGGCCCAGCGTTGCAAAGGTGACTTCGCGGCCATCATCGGTGATCAGCGCGACATCGCCGGGGCGTGATGCAATGGCATGATCGATGCGTTCGGGAATGAGCCGTTCTGGAGCCGACCTTGTGAATGTCGGGCCGGTTTCAAGCGTGCGGATAATGGCAAGCTCGTTCATCGGCGGTGCGGCGATGGCCGCGATATCCTGTTCCGGGTCGTCCAGTGCGCGGGACAGGAAATAACGGAAACGTTCGGCGATGCGGGTAACGGATTTAACATCATGGCAAGCGGTATCATATTGCCAGATGATTTCGGCTTCCTGCCTGTCCGGGCTTAGGGCCTGCATCATATAGATCAGGCCAAGGTCGGTGACCGGGCCGTTATAGATATTGACCCGGCGTGTATCGAGCCCGGCAAAAGATAAGGGTTCTGCCCCGTCCAGGCTGTTGAAAAAGGCACCATTGCCCGACAGGCCCCTGGCTCCCAGCCGTGCCGCGCGCATGCGCGGCGCACCAAGGCGCATATGCCGGACATCGCGCCGCGCCCGGGCAAAGATATCACGGGCCAGATCTGAAAACCGCGCATGTTGACCCAAATCGGCATCGAAGGGCACGATATAGGAAAATGCCCCCGGCGTCTGGCGTTCGGCCCGTCCCAACCGGTTCAGAAGCGGCATGGTGACGGTCGGGTGTTTGTTATGGGTGATCTGACCAAGCAGGATGAAATAGGCGGCCATGACAATGGCGGTCGGCGATGTGCCGCAGGCTTTGGCTGTCTGGGTCAGTCTGGCGAGTTCCTGACCATCCAGGGTTTGTTCAAGCCGGGCCTGAACCAGTTCTCCCGACGGTTTGTCGGATGAAAACCGCGTAATTGTGTGATCGTCTTTCAGGCGTTCCTGCCAATAGGCAAGGTCGCGTTGGAAGGCCGGTGTTTCGGGATAGGTCGTATCGGCGGTGATAAAATCGAGATAAGACCCGAATGTGCTTTCGGGCACGGGGGTAGCGGTTTTAAGCGCACTGTATATTTCTGCTGCGCGCATTGCCATCAGATGGCCTGCATATCCGTCGCAGACAAGATGATGATACACCCGGACCCACCAGAAACGCCCTTTGCCCAGTTGCAACAGACGGTGACGGCAATGGTGCCCGTTTTCCGGATCAAGCGGACGGCGGCGGATTTCTTCTACTTCGTGATGGGCGATCAGAACCGGGTCGTCGGCAAAACTTAAATCGGTGACGCTGAAATCGGTTTCGCGGCAGGTATCGGCGAAGAACTGGAAGGGATTGCCGCCTTCGGATCCAAAGCGCAGGCGAAGGGCGTCGTTTTCCTGATCGGTTTGGACGATGGCCTTGTGAAGGGCAGGAATATCAAGATCGCCGTCAAAGCGAATGACGCTGCAAATATTGTAATTTGCGCAATCATCCCCTTTGGCCCAGTCAAGCCATATGCTTGCCTGCGGCGTTGTAAGTGGTGCTCCCTGCCGTTCTGTCCCCGGCGCAAACGTGTCTGCTTGCTTGTGCAACGTCTGACCTTCCAAACGTTGTTATCGCCATATTGTGACAGGCCTGGTGTTCCTGTTCGCCAGGTTATTCACGCGACCGCATCACAATTGGCTGTTTCCCCCAACCATATCTGAAAGAATATGGCCGTGATCGGCCCTGTTTTGCAAGAGACTGTCGTGAAAAATTGTATGTTAAATAAATGAAAATGCAGCCAAAGGTTGGGTTTGTGTCAGCCCCAGAACGTTAAATATCTTTATCAGAATCCCCTGTAGGCCTTCGATACCAACACCAAACGTATAGTATTGAATTACTTGCATCTATTGATGACCGGGTTCGGTAAAAGGCAGGATATACATCGCCCGACCGGCAAATTGCCGGTGAAGATTGATCAGCCGGATCGATCCAGAACAAAATGGTCGCGTGCGGCGCGTACGATTCGTGAAATGTGACCGGCAACGAAGGATCGTCGTGCGTCGAGCGAATAAGGCATCCCGATGGAGGAAACCTTCCTGTGATATGATGTGGTACATACAGATTGGTGTCGTACCGACGATTTGAAATCACGGCCTTTCCAATGAACTGGTTTAACGTTTTTTGGAACTTCCGGCCTGTTTTGGATGTTTGACAATCAGGGCAAACATCCAAAACAGGGACGAGACAATGCCTGCGAAATCCAAAGCACAGCAGATGGCGGCCGGTTTGGCGCTTTCGGTCAAACGGGGCGAGAAGAAGAAAAGCGAGCTTAAAGGTGCTGCGAAAGAGATGGAAGAAACCATGTCCGAAGCGGAGCTTGAAGAGCTGGCATCGGGCAAGCGGAAGGGCAAGCCCGAACATAAGTCGGACTTCTGAGCCCTTCCGATAAAGCCGTGGGTTTAAAGGTCGTCGATTTTTACGCGCCGTTCCTCGCGGGCCGAGAGGGCAACCGCGTGGATGACTTTTTCGAATTCAAACGCATCATCAAAGCCCGGATAGGCGGCGTGATTGTCGCGGATGGCGCGCAGAAGGGCGGCGGCTTCGATCACTTTGAGGTCGTTAAAGCCGAGCTGATGACCCGGTGCGGGGCAGAAATTGCCATAAGGCGGATGTTCCGGGCCGGTCAGGATGGTGGTGAAGCCCTGTTTTGCTGCCGGGCCTTCGTTGCGGTAAAGCTGCAATTCGTTCATGCGTTCCTGATCAAAGCACAGCATGCCCTTGGTGCCATGGACCTCCCACGCCAGTCGGCTTTTGCGGCCCCATGCCGAACGCGATGTTGAAATGCTGCCCTGAACACCGCTGGCAAAGCGGACAAGGGCGGTTGCCGTGTCCTCGTTTTCGACCTTTGCCCGGCCTGATCCATCGGCCAGCGGGCGTGTATCGTGAACGGTCTGCATGTCGGCAATCAGGCTGTCGATCGGGCCGACAAGGCCATAGGTCATTGACACCAGATGGCATCCCATATCGCCAAGCGCCCCCAATCCGGCATCGGCAATCGTGCTGCGCCAGGTCCATGGCAGTTCGGGATTGGCCTGATAATCCTCGTCCACCCAGCCGCGGAAATGCACGATATCGCCAATCGCACCCTCGCGGAGCAATTTACAGGCATGGGTGAAGGCGGGGTTTTTGATGTAATTGTAGCCGACCATGGTTTTGACCGCGGCATTGCGCGCCGCATCGCGCATCGCGCGCGCCTGATCAAGTGTCAGGGCCAGCGGCTTTTCGCAATAGACATGCTTGCCCGCCGCAATTGCGGCCAGTGCCATGTCAAAATGCAGCATATTGGGGGTGGTGATCGATACGATATCGACCGCCGGATCGGAAATCAGGGCCTTCCAGTCGTCAGTAGCACGCGCAAAGCCGAACTGATCGGCCATGGTTTGGGCCTTATCCGCCGGGGTGTCGCATAGCAGTTCAAGCCGCACATCGGGGACATCGCCCATCACAGCGCGCACCGCGCCAAATGCAAGCGCATGCGCTTTGCCCATGAAACCGGTGCCGATCAGGCCAATTCCGATTGATGCCATTTCGCTGGACTCCCTGCCGATATCAAAATAGAATTTTTATTCTATAAAATGGATGATCATGGAATACATCCAGCGTCAAGCAAAAACAAAAACAGGAAACCCGTACGCCATGACGGACCAAACCGCGCCGGTCTCGCTTGAGGAATTCAATCATCGTCTTGCTGAAATATCGGAGGCAATGCCCAAAAGATTGAGGCAATGCGCCGAATTCGTTGCCCAGAATACAGACCGTATTGCGGTTTCGACCGTGGCGGAGCTGTCCGCCGGGGCGGGGGTACAGCCATCGGCCTTCATGCGGTTCTGTCAGTTGCTGGGCTTTTCGGGTTTTTCCGAAATGCAGAAGATGTTTCGCGAAACATATGCCCAGAAATGGCCCGATTACGCGACGCGATTGGAAAATCTGCGGGCAAGCGGGGCCGATAGCCCAAGCGCGCTTTTGGCCGAGTTTGTCGAGGCCGGGCGGCTGTCACTGGAAAATCTGGCATCGTCGATTGATGCAGGGTCGCTTGAAGAGGCGGTTGATGTGCTGGCCGCAGCCCCGATGATCCATATTGTCGGATTCAGGCGGGCATTCCCGGTCGCGAGTTATTTATCCTATGCGTTTGAAAAAATGGACATCCCGGCAGTGCTGCATGACGGGGTGGGGAAGCTTAACCCGCGCCACGCCATCCGCAAGGGCGATGTCATGATTGCCATTACCTTTGCCCCCTATTCGCAGGAAACCATCGATCTGGCGGCCTATGCACGGGGACTCGGCAACCCGGTGGTGGCGATTACCGATACCATGACCAGCCCGCTTCGGCGGATTGATGCCCTGACACTTGCGGTGTCCGAAGTCGATGTGGGTGCGTTCAGGGCGCTGTCGGCCACGCTTTCTCTGGCAATTTCGCTGGCGGTTGCGATCGGGGCGAAGCGCGATCAGGCTGCGCAATAGAAAAAATTTGTTGCATCAAAATAAAAATGGAATAAAAATTCCATTCATCGCATTTGGGGTTCCTAACGCCCGCAAGCGAGGCCCGGTAAAAAGTGACGCCTCAAGAAATCACAGGCCGGACCGCTCACTGAACATTCAGTCGACGCATCGGGGCGCAACATGCGGCCCCGTTTCAAAGCCACTAGGGAGGCTAACGATGAAGAAGACTTTGACCGCAATTGCGGCCGCTGCCATTGCCTTTGCCGGATTGACCGGGACTGCTTCGGCAGAAGACGAAAAATTCGTTCTGATCAGCCATGCACCGGACTCGGACAGCTGGTGGAACACCATCAAGAATGCCATCAAGGTCGCAGGCGACCAGATGGAAGTCACGGTTGATTACCGTAACCCGCCGACCGGCGATCTGGCCGATATGGCCCGTATCGTTGAACAGGCGGCTGCCACCAACCCGGACGGCATTATCGTTACCATCGCCGATTTCAACGTGCTTAAAGGCCCGATCATGGATGCGGTTGATCGCGGTATTCCGGTGATCACCATCAATTCCGGCACGGTTGAACAGTCCGCCGAGCTTGGCGCGCTGATGCATGTCGGTCAGCCGGAATATGATGCCGGTTTCGGCGCAGGCAAACGGGCCGCAGCCGCCGGTGCGAAATCATTTGTCTGTGTGAACCATTACATCACCAACCCGGCATCGGTTGAACGTTGCCGTGGCTTTGCCGATGCGCTGGGTGTCGAACTTGGCAGCCAGATGATCGATAGCGGCATGGACCCGTCGGAAGTGAAGAACAAGGTTGCGGCGTATCTTAATTCCAACCCGGATGTGGATGCGATCCTGACCCTTGGTCCGAACTCTGCGCACCCGACCCTGGCCGCCGTTCGTGATGCCGGTCTTGCCGGTCAGATCATGTTTGGCACGTTCGATCTTTCCAGCGAAATCGCCGAAGCGATCAAAAAGGACGAAATCAACTTTGCCATCGATCAGCAGCCTTACCTTCAGGGGTATCTGCCGGTCGTTATCCTGACCAACTATGCACGATATGGTGTTCTGCCATCCGGCAACATCAATTCCGGTCCTGGTTTCATTACCAAGGACAATATCGCGCTTGTTGAAAAATACGCTGGCGAATTCCGTTAAGTGTTACCTCCCGTCAGGGGGCTGGCATCTGGCCGCCCCCTGGCAAAATTCACCTGCCAGATAAAAGAGTGATGTCATGACGGACGAGCGGCTCAAGCAAGTCTCAACCCTTCGACGTGCCATGATCCGACCGGAACTGGGTGCTATTTGCGGCACGATCCTGGTCTTTGTTTTCTTCTTCATGATCGCGGGCGATAGCGGCATGTTCTCGCCCGAAGGGGTCCAGAACTGGGGCGTGGTTTCTGCGCAGTTTGCCATTATCGCCGTTGGCGCCTGTCTTTTGATGATTGCTGGCGAATTTGATCTGTCGGTTGGATCGATGATCGGCTTTGCCGGGGTGGTGATTGCCATTCTGTCGGTGCATATGGGATGGCCGGTGTGGCTGTCGATCATTGCGGCCTTCGTCGTTTGCGTCGCCCTTGGTGCGCTAAACGGGTTCCTTGTGATCAAGACCGGACTGCCGAGCTTTATCGTCACGCTGGCGTTTCTTTATATCCTGCGCGGTCTGACCATCTGGTTATCCATCCTGACCACGCGCCAGACGATTATTGGCGGGGTCAAGGAAGCCGCAGAGGGTGATCCGCTGGCTTTCCTGTTTGGCGGGGTGATTTTCAAGGACCTGTTCCAGTGGTTTGCCGATCTGGGGCTGCTTGATACCTTTACGCGCGGTTCGCGTGCCGGTCAGCCGGTTGTTGAAGGCCTGCCGATGCTGGTGGTCTGGGCGCTGGCTCTGGTGATTTTCGGGCACTGGCTTTTGACCAAAACCCGTTTCGGGAACTGGATTTTCGCATCCGGCGGGGATGCGCAGGCAGCACGCTATGTCGGGGTGCCGGTTAATCGGGTCAAAATCCTGATGTTCATGTTTACCGCGTTCTGTGCCACGGTTTTCGCCACCTGTCAGGTGATGGAATTCGGTTCGGCGGCAGCCGACCGCGGGCTTTTGAAAGAGTTTGAAGCGATCATCTGTGTGGTGATCGGTGGCGCGCTTTTGACCGGGGGATATGGTTCGGTCATCGGGGCGGCACTTGGCGCGCTGATTTTCGGTGTGGTTCAGCAGGGGCTGTTTTTTGCCGGGGCTGAAAGTTCGCTGTTCCGTGTGTTCCTGGGCGGTATCCTGATCCTTGCCGTCATCATGAACACCTATATCCGCCGCATGATCACGGGAGAACGGTGATGAGCACGCCATTGATTGAAATGAACAATATCGAAAAGCATTTTGGTCCGGTGATTGCGCTGGGCGGGGTGTCGTTCGATGTGATGGAAGGCGAGTGCCATTGTCTTCTGGGCGATAATGGTGCGGGCAAATCGACCTTTATCAAGACCATGTCGGGTGTGCATAAACCGACCAAGGGGACGATGAAGGTCAGCGGCAAGGAAATCACATTTGATAGCCCGCGTGACGCCATGGAAAGCGGCATTGCCACCGTTTATCAGGATCTGGCGATGATCCCGTTGATGTCGGTGACGCGCAATTTCTGGATGGGGCGTGAACCGCGCAAAAGTTTCGGCCCGTTCAAATGGATCGATTTCGATCATGCCAATTCCGTCACGCTGAACGAAATGGCCCGTATGGGCATCAATCTGCGTGAACCCGAACAGGCGGTTGGCACCCTTTCGGGGGGCGAGCGGCAGACGGTGGCGATTGCGCGTGCGGTCTATTTCGGGGCCAAGGTCCTTATTCTGGACGAGCCGACATCGGCCCTTGGCGTGCGGCAGACATCCAATGTCCTTGCGACCATCGACCGTGTGCGCAAATCGGGCATCGGGGTGATTTTCATTACCCATAACGTGCGCCATGCCATGGCGGTAGGCGACCGTTTCACGGTTTTGAACCGCGGGCAGACGCATGGCACGGCAAAGCGGGGCGAAATCAAACCCGAAGAATTGCAGGATCTGATGGCGGGCGGTCAGGAACTGGCCGAGCTTGAAGGATCGCTTGGGGGGACGATCTGATGAAAAAGCTTGATGTCATTACCATCGGAAGATCATCGGTCGATCTTTATGGCGCGCAGATCGGCGGCCGACTTGAGGATATGGCATCCTTTAGCAAATATATCGGCGGATCGCCCACCAATATGGCGTGCGGAACCGCGCGGCTTGGCCTGAAATCAGCCCTGATTACGCGGGTCGGGGACGAGCATATGGGCCGTTTCATCCGTGAACAGCTTGTGGCCGAAGGGGTGGATGTGCGCGGGGTGATTACCGACCCCGAACGTCTGACGGCCCTTGTCCTTTTGGGCGTGCGCGATCAGGAACAGTTTCCGTTGATTTTCTATCGCGAAAACTGTGCCGATATGGCGTTGTGCGAGGATGACATTGATCCCGAATTCATCGCCGATGCGCGGTGCGTTACGGTGACAGGGACGCATTTATCGCATCCGCGCACGCGGGGAGCGGTTCTGAAGGCGTTGAAACTGGCGCGGGAAAATGGGGCCAAAACAGCACTTGATATCGATTACCGGCCCAATCTTTGGGGATTGTCGGGGCATGGGGACGGTGAAAACCGCTTCATTGCATCGGACAAAGTCACCAAGGAGCTGCAATCGACCCTGCATCTGTTTGACCTGATTGTCGGGACCGAGGAAGAATTTCACATTGCCGGTGGCACGACCGATACGCTTGAGGCGCTTGAAAATGTGCGGGTTACGTCGCATGCGACGCTGGTGTGCAAACGCGGGCCGATGGGGGCGGTTGCCTTTACCGGCAAGATTGGTGCGAAGCTTGATGACGGTATTTCCGGCCCTGGTTTCCCGGTTGAGGTGTTTAACGTTCTGGGCGCTGGCGACGGGTTTATGTCCGGCCTGCTCAAGGGCTGGCTGACGGATCAGGATTGGGAAACGTCGCTTAAATATGCCAATGCCTGCGGGGCGTTTGCGGTGTCGCGGCATGGCTGCACGCCGGCCTATCCCAGTTGGGAAGAATTGCAGTTCTTTTTCAAGCGGGGGATCAAGAACCCGTCGTTGCGTCATGATGCGGAGCTGGAGCAGATCCATTGGTCGACGAACCGGATTGGTGACTGGCCGGAAATGCGGGTTTTTGCATTTGATCACCGCATGCAGCTTGAAGACCTGGCCGATGAGGTTGGCGTTTCGCGCGACCGGATCGGGCCGTTCAAGGAGCTTTGTCTGCGTTCGGTGCGCGATGTAGCGGGCGACAAATCGGGTTATGGCATCCTGTGCGAACCGCGCCTTGGCCGTGATGCGCTTTATGCCGCAGCCGGTACCCGGCTTTGGATCGGGCGGCCGGTTGAATTGCCGGGATCGCGTCCGTTACGGTTGGAAATCGGCCCTGATATTGGCAGCAAGCTTGCCGAATGGCCGGTCGAGCATGTCGTCAAGGTGCTGTGTTTCTATCACCCCGATGACGACGCGGCGATGAAGGCCGATCAGGAAGAAACCATCAAACGTCTGGCAGATGGGGCACGGGCCAACAGGCTTGAATTCCTTCTGGAAATCATCCCGTCCAAGGTTGCGGCCTGTGATGATCAGACGACGGCAAAGATCATCCAGCGGTTCTATGAAATCGGGGTGTATCCCGATTGGTGGAAGCTGGAGCCGATGAAATCGGACACGGCATGGCGTCATGCCTGTGACATGATTTCGCGCCATGATCCGTATTGCCGGGGCATCGTCGTTCTGGGCCTTGAAGCGCCCGAAGCCGAACTGGTGGCAAGTTTCGAAGTTGCCGCCAAGCATGACATGGTCAAGGGATTTGCCGTCGGGCGGACGATCTTTGCCGGGGTTGCGCGCGACTGGCTTGCGGGTAACATTGACGATCAAACAGCCGTTGCACAGATGGCGGAAAAATATCGCGCGCTTTGCACCACATGGGACGCGGCACGCAAAAAATCGGGAGGAGCGGCATGAAAACCGTTCGACTAACCGCCGCCCAAGCGATGGTGCGGTATCTGAGCAAACAGCAGAACGAAGACGGTGTACCGTTTTTCGGCGGGTGCTGGGCGATTTTCGGTCATGGTAATGTCGCCGGGATTGGCGAGGCATTGCATGGCATAGGTGATGATTTCCCGACATGGCGCGGCCATAACGAGCAGGGCATGGCCCATGCCGCCATTGCATATGCCAAGGCATCGAACCGCAAGCGTGCCATGACGGTCACGACATCGATCGGGCCGGGTGCTACCAATATGGTGACCGCCGCGGCCTTGGCGCATGTCAACCGCCTGCCGGTTCTGTTTGTGCCCGGTGACGTGTTTGCCAATCGCGCACCTGATCCGGTGTTGCAGCAGGTCGAGGATTTCGGCGATGGCACGATTTCGGCCAATGATTGTTTCAAGCCGGTCAGCCGTTATTTTGATCGCATCATGCGCGCCGAGCAGCTTTTGACCGCCCTGCCGCGTGCGATGGCGACCCTGACCGATCCGGCCGATTGCGGGCCGGTGACATTGGCATTCTGTCAGGATGTGCAGGCCGAGGCGTTTGATTGGCCCGAAAGTTTCTTTGATACCAAAATCTGGAAAACCCGGCGTCCGCGTGCCGATCTGGATCAGCTTGACGCGGCGGTGGCGGCGATCAAGGCGGCCAAGCAACCGATGATCATTGCCGGTGGCGGGGTGCATTATGCCGGGGCGTGTGGTGCCTTGGCCGAGTTCGCCCATCGTCACAATATCCCGGTCGGGGAAACGCAGGCGGGTAAATCCGCCATGCCGTGGGATGATGAGCTTAACCTTGGTTCCATTGGTGTCACGGGGGCCAGTAGTGCCAACGCGATTGCCGAAAAATCCGATCTGATCATCGCGGTCGGCACACGATTGCAGGATTTCACCACCGGAAGCTGGGCGCTGTTCAAGCATCCGGAGCGGCGCATCCTGTCGATCAATGTCGCGTCCTATGACGCGGCCAAACACAATGCGATTGCGGTAACGGGTGATGCCAGGGTGACCTTGGCCGAAATCGGCGGGATGCTGGGCGATTACCGGGCACCGGCGATTGATGCCGGGCTTAAATCCGACTGGATTGCGGCGGTGGACAAGGTAACGGCAACGCCGACGGGCAATGCCCTCCCGACCGATGCACAGGTGATTGGTGCGGTTCAGCGAAGTGTCGATGACGATGCGATTGTCGTCTGTGCGGCGGGTGGTCTGCCCGGCGAGTTGCACAAGCTTTGGAAGGCGGCAAAACCCAATGGTTATCACGTTGAATATGGCTTTTCCTGCATGGGATATGAAATTGCCGGCGGGCTTGGGGTCAAGATGGCACAGCCCGACCGCGAGGTCGTGGTGACGGTCGGTGACGGATCATATATGATGATGAATTCCGAACTGGCGACCAGTGTGATGCTGGGCCACAAGATCATCACCGTGATCCTTGATAACCGCGGCTTTGGCTGCATCAACCGGCTGCAGATGGCAACCGGCGGGGAGAGTTTTAACAACCTTCTTGATACCGCGCGCCATGTGGTGCCGTCCGCGATTGATTTCACCGCCCATGCCGGATCGATGGGGGCGATTGCCGAAAAGGTATCGTCGATCAGCGAACTGGAAGCGGCGATGGAACGTGCCCGGAAGGCAGACCGTTCCTATGCCATTGTCATTGATACCGATCCCCTGCCAAGCACCGATGCCGGTGGCCATTGGTGGGATGTTGCCGTGCCGGAAGTTTCGGTGCGGCCAACGGTGAATGAAGCACGCAAAAATTACGAAGCTGCGCTTAAACAACAGCGCCCCGGAGATTGAGAAAATGATCCTTTACGGTACCAACCCGATTGCCTGGTCCAATGACGATGATCAGACGCTGGGTGCTGAAATCAGCCTCGAAACCTGTTTGTCCGAAGCAGGCGAAATCGGTTTTGACGGGATTGAAAAAGGCCACAAGATGCCGACCGAACCGGCGGCACTGAAGGCCAAGCTTGATCCCAACGGGCTTAAATTCGTGTCGGGCTGGCATTCGCTTAACCTTCTGACCCATTCGGTCGAGGACGAGAAAAAGGCGATCCAGCCGCATCTGGATTTGCTGAAAGCCATGGGATGCAAGGTGTGCATCGTGTGCGAAACCAGCAATGCGATCCACGGCAATGACAATGCGGCCCTGTCTGATAGCCCGGTTTTGCCAGCGGACAAATGGGCGAAATTTGGTGCGGATGTTGAGGCGATTGCCGCCTATTGCGCCGAACAGGGCGTGACATTGGTGTATCATCACCATATGGGGACGATTGTTGAAACGGCCGATGAAATTCATCAATTCATGGCCCATACCGGCCCGAAAACACACCTGTTGCTGGATACCGGGCACGCATGGTTTGGCGGGGCAAATCCCGAAGAACTGGCAAGCCGTTATATGGGGCGGGTCGCCCATATCCATTGCAAAAACGTGCGCCCGAAAATCGCCGAGCAGGTCCGTAATCAGCATCTGAGCTTCCTTGAAGGGGTGCGTCGTGGGGTGTTTACCGTGCCCGGTGACGAGGAAGGCATTGTTGATTTTGAACCGGTTCTGAAAATCGCGGCCGAGCATGATTATTCCGGCTGGCTGGTGATTGAGGCAGAACAGGACCCGGTTGTGCGCAACCCGTTCAAATATCAGTCGATGGGGCTTAAGGCGCTGCGTGCGATGGCGCAGAAAACCGGACTGGATAAGGGAGAAGCCTGATGGCCGATCTGCTGAGAAAACCGTCGGGGACCTGTGGAAAGGTTCATGACATTACCGCCCAAAGTGCCAATTGGGGCTATGTCGGGTTCGGACTTTATCACCTGAAAGCCGGTGAAAGTGCAGCCGAGCCGACGGGCGACCGCGAGGTGATTCTGGTTCTTGTCGAAGGCAAGGCCGAAATCGCGGTGGGCGATCAGAATTTTGGGGAATTGGGCAAACGCATGAGCGTGTTTGAACGTATCCCGCCTGCCTGTGTTTATGCGCCCAACGATGCCAACTGGACCGCCAAGGCCACGACTGATTGCGTTTTGGCGGTCTGTACCGCACCGGGAAAGGGCAATTATCCAGCCCGCGTGATCAGCGATATCGAGATGGTCGAACGTGGCAAGGGCGCTAATACCCGGTACATCCATCCGATTGCGATGGAGGAAAAGGATATTGCCGACAGTCTTCTCGTGACCGAGGTTTTCACGCCGTCGGGCAACTGGTCAAGCTATCCGCCGCACCGCCATGACGAGGATAATTATCCCGACATGACATACCTTGAGGAAACCTATTATCACCGGCTTAACCCCAAGCAGGGCTTTGGTTTCCAGCGGGTGTTTACCGAGGATGGGGAGCTTGACGAAACCATGGCGGTTTCAGATGGCGATGTGGTGCTGGTGCCCAAGGGGCATCACCCGTGCGGCAGTCCTTATGGCTATGAGATGTATTACCTGAATGTCATGGCTGGACCGATGCGCAAATGGCGGTTCCAGAACCATCCCGATCACGACTGGATTTTCCAGCGCGACAGCAAATAAACCCGTTTTCCGTATTCCCGTCTTCGCAACATTTGTCCTTTCAGGATGTCAAACATGCTTAATATCGGACTTCTTGGTGCTGGCCGTATCGGCATCACCCACGCCAAAGCCGTTCAGGCCCTGCCAAATGCCAAAATCGCCAAGGTTTTCGACCCGGTCGATGCCGCAGCGGAAAACGCGATTGCCCTTACCGGGGCCACCCGTGCGACGGTCGAGGAAATCATGGCGGATGGCAATATTCACGCCGTTATCATTGCGACCCCAACCGACCTTCATGCCGATCAGATCGAACTGGCCGCGCGGGCGGGCAAGGCGATTTTCTGTGAAAAACCGGTCGATCTGGATGCCGGGCGGGTGCGCGATTGCCTGAAAGTGGTCGAGGAAACCGGTGCGGTTCTGATGGTTGGTTTCAACCGTCGTTTTGACCCCAGTTTTGCGCGCCTTCGGGCCGAAATTGACGCGGGCGCGATTGGCGATGTTGAAATGGTGCAGATCACGTCGCGTGATCCGTCCGCGCCGCCGGTTGATTACATCAAACGGTCGGGCGGGCTTTTCCGCGATATGATGATCCATGACCTTGATATGGCGCGCTTCCTTCTGGGCGAGGAGATTGTATCGGTCTATGCCACCGGTGCGGTCCTGACCGATCCGGCAATCAAGGCGACGGGTGATGTCGATAGTGCGGCTGCAACCCTTCGGACCAAAAGCGGCCGGATGGCGGTGATCACCAATTCGCGCCGTGCGACATATGGCTATGACCAGCGCATCGAAGTGCATGGCTCAAAGGGCCTTGTCGAGGCCGGAAACCATCGCACCACGTCGGTGACGGTGGCGAACGGATCGGGATATACCGCCGAACCGTTGATGGATTTCTTCATGTCGCGTTATGCCGATGCATATCGGATCGAGCTGACGACTTTCTGTGATGTGGTGGCGGGTAAAACCACCAATTATCCCAGCGGTGCAGATGGCCTGAAAGCGTTGATTCTGGCCGATGCAGCACTTGAATCGCTTTCGACTGGCAAGGAAGTTCTGGTCGGGTAAGCGAAAAAAATCGCCACCCCTATCAAAAAGTTCTTGATTTGTTCTTTTCTGTCTGATACAAGAACCAAGTCAACACCAGAATTGCGCCCGTCGGGAATTTCCCGGCGGGCGTTTTTGTTTTGGCGGTATGTGGTGTGCGGCGGGCAGCCAGATTGGCGGTTCGTCGGGTCGGTATTTAAGGCCACGGGCGGCGATTTTGGCCGTCTTGCTGGCGGACAAATGGGGGGCAAACGGCAGTCAAAAGCAGTCAAAGGCGGCCAAGCGGGAGAGTTGCGCCCGGTTTGCAGGCCGTTTGAGCGCCAGTTGAGCGTCATTTGGGGGGCTTTATGCCCGAGTTGCGCCCGGTTTGTGCCAAGTTTGTGCCGCTGCGTGGGTCGGGGTGATGTTGGAGAAGGGCCGGGTTCGGGCACCTTTCCGGGGCCGTGAAAGCCCCGGATTTCAGGTGTTCAGGCGGTGTTTTTAAGGTGCATCGGCCCGCCCTTGTGGCGGGGGAAGCCGTAGCCGTTGACCATCACGACATCGATGGCGTCAGAGCTGTGCGCGATGCCCTCAGCGAGGATTTTTTCGCCTTCTGCCTGCATGGCAGACAGGATGGTTTCGATGATTTCGGCATCGGAAAACGGGCGGCGTTTGATGCCCTTTTTCGCCGATTCAGCGATCACCAGTTCATCGACAACAGGATCAAGGAAAGCTTTGCCATGTTCATCATAGCGATACCACCCAAGGCCATTCTTGCGCCCGAAACGCCCCATTTCACAGAGGTAATCCCCAAGCGCGACATAGCGTTCATTCGGGTCGCGGGTGGGTGCCAGGCGTTTGCGGGTGGCCCATGAGATTTCGAGCCCGGCCATGTCCTGCATGGCAAACAGGCCCATGGGGAAGCCGAAATTGGTCATGGCGCGGTCAATGTCAGACGGGAGAGATCCGTCTTCGAGCATGTATTCGCAATGTTTGCGATAGGCCGACATGATCCGGTTGCCGATGAAGCCATCACACACCCCGCAAGGGACTGCGATCTTGCCAAGGCGTTTGGCGAAGGCGAGGGCCGTTGCCAGTGTCACGGAGCTTGCCAACCGGGTGCGGACGACTTCGAGCAATTTCATCACATGAGCCGGGGAGAAGAAATGCAGGCCGATCACCCGTTCGGGATGGGTGCAGGCAGTCGCAATCGCATCGATGTCGAGATAGGAGGTGTTGGACGCCAGCACCGCGTCGGATTTGCAATGGGCGGAGAGTTTGGCAAACACGTCATGTTTGACGGCCATGTCCTCGAACACGGCCTCGATCACCAGATCGCAATTGGCAAGGGCCGCGTAATCCGTGCTGCTGACGAGATCGCCCAGAAGCTGATCATGGCGGGACTGGGTGATGATGCCGCGTTTGAGCGATCCGCCGAGATGATGGCGGACATTGGCAATGCCGCGTTCACAGGCATCGTCATCGCGTTCGATCATCACCACGGCATAGCCGGCCAGAAGGGCGGCGGTGGCGATACCGGCTCCCATGATGCCGCCGCCGATGACGCCGATTTCGTGAAGGGGACGGGGATCGACCCCGGCCAGTTCGGGCAGCTTGGCAACCGATCGTTCGGCAAAGAAAATATGACGCAGCGCCTTTGACTGGTCGCTGTCGCGAAGGCGAACGAAGTTTTCGCGTTCAAGACCAAGGGCGGTTCTGGCGTCGCCGGTCACGGCGGCCCGAATGGTCTGGGAGGCAATCACCGGGGCATCCTGCCCACGGGCCTTTTTGCCGATCCCGGCAATCAGGGCATCCCATCCATCGGTGTCCGGGGCATTGACTGGGGCGCGGTCAATCAGGGCGGTCGGGCAGGGATCGGTTTTGATCCGTTCGGCCAGTGCGAGGGCGGCGATCCGCAAATCACCATCCGCAATTTCGTCGATCAGGCCGTAATCACGGGCGGTGACGGCATTGACCGGCTTGCCGCCGGTAATCATGGCAATCGCGTTCTCAACCGCGATCAGGCGGGGCAAGCGCACGGTGCCGCCAGCACCGGGGATCAGGCCGAGATTAACTTCGGGCAGGCCAAGTTTGGCGGTGGCTGTGGCGATGCGGTAATGACAACCCAGCGCTACTTCAAGCCCGCCGCCAAGCGCATTGCCGTGGATGGCGGCGATCAGTGGCTTGGTTGATTGTTCGAGTTTGAGGATCAGATCGGGCAGGATCGGGTCCAGCGGCGGTTTGCCAAATTCGGTGACATCGGCCCCGGCGATAAAGGTTGACCCGGCGCAGATCAGGATCGCGGCACGGATCGTATCATCGCGGTTGACCTGATCGATCGCATCCCAAATTCCCAGACGGACGGCATGACTGGTCGCGTTGATCGGTGGATGATCAATCGTGATGATCGCAATGTCGTTTTCGGTGGTTAGGCTGACGGGGGACAGTGTGGACATTATGCGTCCTCCGGCTCAATCGGATGCAGCAGGCAGGCGACCAGATCGGAGTCCGGATCGGCCAGATCGGCGATGACGTCAAAATGGTGTTTGTCGGGGGCCTCGACCGCGCGGGTCGATGCACCAAGCCCGGTCCAGATATTGGCAAGAAGATCGTTCTGACGGACAAATTCCGGCCGTTCATCCGCGCCGACCCAGCAGGTGATGGAGCATGGCAGATGCGGGCGGCTCAGTGCGGCACTTTCGGCGATTGCTTCGGCTTCGTCGAGTTTCAGCACATCATTCATCGCGGTTTTCAGAAGCGGGCGCAGATCGTGCAGGCCGCTGATCGATACGGTGTTTTTGATGCGTGCCTGCGTTGCCGCTGACAGGGGCGAGGAGACGCAATTCATCCGGCTGACCAGATGACCGCCCGCCGAATGGCCGGTCAGGTGAATGGGGCCAGAAATGCGATTGGCAACATGATCAATCGCCGCCCCGATCTGGCGGGTGATGTCCGACAGGCGGGCATCGGGTGCCAAAATATAGCTTGGCAGACAGACCGCCCAGCCGCGCGCAACCGCACCACGTGCCAGATGCGACCATGTCGATTTATCAAACGCCTTCCAATAGCCGCCATGCACGAAAACAACCACGCCCTTTGGCGTGCCTTCGGGCAGGAACAGGTCGTATCTTTCGCGCGCGGCATTGCCATAGGCAACATCCAGTTCCGCCCGGTTCGATGCCGCCATTTCATCGCGGAAGGCCGATGCCAGTCTGGCCCACATGCCGGGAAATTCCGCCGCACCCCTGATATGGTCGCCATTGGCGTATGCGTCGTCCCAGTTGGTGATCATGGTGAATGCCTTCCTTGTCTGACGTCATCTTTGATGATGCGGTTTTATCACGGGGATCGCGAGGGACTCTGCGGATATTGCTGCGGAATGCAACGCTTTTCCCGTGTTTTTTCCTACTTACACATCGCCCTGTTTTGCGGCCCTGCTTCGGGGATTCTAGGGGAAAATCGAGATATTTCAAACCCAAATATTTTATGCTTGAAATAAATGTCAGGCAGGCGTACCGTTTTTGAAGTTTCCCAAAACAACCGGGGCAAAGACCCCCATATCAAGAAGGGAAAATCAGGTGAGAATAGCTTGTTTGGGTGGCGGTCCTGCGGGGCTTTATTTTGCGATTTCGATGAAATTGCGTGATCCCGGCCATGAGGTCGTGGTGATCGAGCGTAACAAGCCCGATGACACGTTTGGCTGGGGCGTTGTCCTGTCGGACGAGACGCTGACCAATCTGGCGCAGAATGATGCCAAAAGTGCCGAGGCGATCCGGGCGCATTTTTCATATTGGGATGATGTTGCGGTTCTGTATCGCGGCGAAAAGACCGTATCGACCGGGCATGGTTTTTGTGGCATCGGGCGCAAGCAGCTTTTGATCCTGTTGCAGCAGCGCGCACGTGAACTGGGTGTTGAGCTTCGGTTCGAGACCGAGGCCGAAAGTGCCGCGCATTATGCCAAGGAATTTGACCTTGTCGTCGCATCCGACGGGCTTAATTCCAAAACCCGCACCGAGTTTGCCGATAAATTCCAGCCCGATATCGATACCCGCAAATGCAAGTTTGTCTGGCTGGGCACGCATCAGAAATTCGATGATGCCTTTACGTTCATTTTCGAGGAAACCGACAAGGGCTGGGTCTGGGCGCACGCCTATCAGTTTGATGACAAGACTGCGACCTTTATCGTCGAATGTTCGCAAGCGACATGGGAAGCCTATGGTTTCGGCGACATGACCAAGGAAGAGTCGATTGCCACCTGCGAGGAAATCTTCAAGGATCATCTTGGCGGTCATGCGCTGATTAGCAATGCGCATCATGTGCGCGGTTCGGCGTGGTTAAGCTTCCCCCGGGTTTTGTGCAAAACATGGTCGCATGAGAATATCGTGCTGATGGGTGATGCGGCGGCGACGGCGCATTTTTCCATCGGATCGGGTACCAAGTTGGCGCTTGAAAGTGCCATCGGGCTTGCCAATTACCTGCATTCCGAGGCCGATTTGCCATCCGCCTTTGCCAAATATGAAGACGAACGCCGGTTGGAGGTTTTGCGCCTGCAATCAGCGGCACGCAATTCGATGGAATGGTTCGAGGAGATCGAACGGTATTTCCATTTCGATCCGGTGCAGTTCACCTATTCGCTTCTGACCCGATCGCAGCGCATCAGCCATGAGAACCTTCGACTGCGTGATGCCAAGTGGCTTAAGGATGCCGAAGGATGGTTCCAGCGCAAGGCGGGCATAGTTGCAAATGATCCGGCGAATGACGAAGTCCGTCACCCGATGTTCGTGCCGTTTACATTGCGTGACATGAAGCTTAAGAACCGCATCGTGGTGTCGCCGATGGCGCAGTACAAGGCGGTGGATGGCTGCCCGACCGACTGGCATCTGGTGCATTATGCGGAGCGTGCCAAGGGTGGTGCGGGGCTGGTTTATACCGAGATGACCTGCGTGTCCGATACCGGCCGCATTACGCCGGGCTGCCCCGGCTTTTACGCGCCATCGCACGAAGCGGCATGGAAACGGATTGTTGATTTTGTGCATTCCGAAACGGATGCCAAAATCTGTGCGCAGATCGGCCATTCCGGGCGCAAGGGTTCGACCCAGCTTGGCTGGGAGGAAATGGACGCGCCGCTGAAATCCGGCAACTGGCCGTTATTGTCGGCATCCGACATTGCGTGGTCGGATCGCAACCAGACGCCAAAACCGATGACGCGCGATGATATGGATATGGTGCGCGATCAGTTCGTCGCAGCCGCCGAAATGGCGGATCGGGCGGGCTTTGACATGATCGAGGTTCATGCAGCACACGGTTATCTTCTGTCATCCTTTATCAGCCCGGTCAGCAATACGCGCGATGATGAATATGGCGGGTCGCTTGAAAACCGGATGCGTTATCCGTTGGAAGTGATTGATGCGGTGCGTGCCGCATGGCCGACGCACAAGCCGTTATCGGTGCGTATTTCGGCCAATGACTGGGTCGGGGATGAGGGCGTGACACCGGAAGAAGCGGTCGAGATCGCCCGGATGTTGCAGGCCCATGATGTTGATATCTGTGACGTATCCGCCGGTCAGACGACGAAGGCCGCACGGCCCGTCTATGGCCGCATGTTCCAGACGCCGTTTTCCGACCGGATCCGGAACGAAGCACATATGGCGACCATGGCGGTTGGCAATATTTACGAACCCGATCATGTCAATTCGATCCTTATGGCGGGAAGGGCGGACCTTGTCTGCCTTGCGCGACCGCATCTGGCCGATCCGTACTGGACGCTGCATGCCGCGGCAGGGCTTGGCAACCGAACGGAAAACTGGCCGGAACCATATTATGCCGGGCGTGATCAGATGTGGCGTCTGGCGGAACGGTCCGACGTCATGACCGGGAAGGTGTAACCCATGGGAAACCTTGCCATCAGCACAGCATTGATTACCGGCGGTGGAACCGGCGTGGGGGCCGTGATGGCCCGCATGCTGGCCGATGCCGGGGTCAAGGTCGCGGTATCAGGCCGCCGTGCCGAAATGCTGGCCGAGGTGGCAAAACATCCCAATATCACCGCCATTCCCGCCGATGTGACGGATGAGGCATCGGTGCGCGCGATGTTTGGCACATTCTGCGATGTGATCGGCGCGCCCGATCTGGTGATTGCCAATGCCGGTATGGCCGAAAGCGCGCCATTTGGCAAAACATCCATCGACCTTTGGAAGCGCACGATGGACGTCAATCTGACCGGCACGTTTTTGACGTTCCGCGAGGGGTTGAACGTGATGGACCGCGCCAGGCCGGGGCGATTGATTTCGATTGCATCGACGGCGGGGCTTAAGGGTTATGCCTATGTCACCGCCTATTGCGCGGCAAAGCATGCGGTGGTCGGGCTTGTCAAAAGCCTTGCGACCGAGTTGGCCGCGACGCCGATCACGGTTAATGCGGTGTGCCCCGGTTTCATGGAAACACCGATGCTTGAACAATCGGTTGCCAATATCGTTGCGAAAACCGGCATGAGTGCGGAAGACGCACGCGCAAGCCTTGCGAAGATCAATCCGCAGAACCGGTTGATCCAGCCCGAAGAAGTTGCCCAGACCGTGATGTGGCTGGCAAGCAGCCATGCCGCATCGATCACCGGGCAGGCGATTTCGGTATCGGGAGGAGAGATATGAATATGGATAAAACAGTCCGCGACCCCGATATGCCGCACAATGAAACATCGGATATTTCAAAGGCGCGTTTGCGGGCGTGGCTTCAGGTATTGCGCGTGTCGCGCAAGATCGAGGGTGAGCTTCGCGAGAAAATGCGCCTTGAATTCGGCTCCACCCTGCCGCGCTTTGACGTGATGGCCGCACTTTACCGGTCCCGCGACGGGATGCGCATGAGCGAGCTTTCAAGTGCGTTGATGGTTTCAAACGGCAATGTTACCGGGATTGTTGACCGGCTTGTGACCGAGGGGATGCTGGTCCGGGTGCCGGTTGAAAATGATCGCCGGGCATCGATCGTGCGCCTGACGGAAGCGGGCGAAAAGGATTTTGCCGAGCGGGCCCTTGTGCATGAAGGCTGGGTGTCCGAGCTGTTTTCCGATCTGTCGGCCAGTGATGCCGATGCCCTGATCCGTATCCTTCGGACTGTTTATCATCATAACGAGGCGCACCATGACTAAGATGGCAAACATCACGCCAAAGCATTTCAACTGGCGCATGGAAGGCGATGTTGCGGTCATTTCGCTGGATCGGCCGGAACGCAAAAACCCGCTGACTTTCGAGAGTTATGCCGAGCTTCGCGATACGTTTCGCGATCTGGTTTATGCCGATGATATCAAGGCGGTGGTGTTCGGATCGAACGGTGGCAATTTCTGTTCGGGCGGGGATGTGCACGACATTATCGGCCCGCTGATCGACAAGGACATGAAGGGGCTTCTGGAATTTACCCGCATGACCGGCGATCTGGTCAAGGCGATCATTGGCTGTGGCAAGCCGGTGATTGCGGCCGTCGACGGCATTTGCGTTGGTGCGGGGGCGATCATTGCGATGGCGTCAGATTTGCGCATCGCGACCCCGGTATCGAAAACGGCGTTCCTGTTTACCCGTGTCGGGCTTGCGGGCTGTGACATGGGGGCATGTGCGATCCTGCCGCGCATCATCGGGCAGGGCCGGGCCGCCGAACTTCTTTATACCGGACGATCCATGAGTGCCGATGAGGGCGAGCGGTGGGGCTTCTATAACCGGCTGGTCGAGGGTGATGTTCTGGAGGCCGAGGCGATTGCATTGGCGACCCGGATTTCCGAAGGCCCGAATTTCGGTCACATGATGACCAAAACCATGCTGGCGCAGGAATGGAATATGGGGATCGAACAGGCGATTGAGGCCGAAGCGCAGGCGCAGGCGATCTGCATGCAGACCGAGGATTTCAACCGTGCCTACAAGGCATTTGTCGCCAAGGAAAAACCGGTGTTCGAGGGGAACTGATGGCTGATACGTCCTATCTTGACTGGCCGTTTTTCGAAGACCGGCACCGCGACCTTGCCGCACGGCTTGATGCGTGGGCGGCGGCCAATCTTGACGGTATCGATCATCATGATGTCGATGGGGCGTGCCGCGATTTGGTGGCGCGGCTTAATGATGGCGGATGGCTGAAGCATGCCGCGATTGACCCGGATTGTGACCCCGATCAGGACGGCGCAAAACTTGATGTCCGGTCGCTTTGCCTGATCCGGGAGACGCTGGCGCGTTATGACGGGCTGGCTGATTTTGCCTTTGCCATGCAGGGGCTTGGCAGCGGGGCGATTTCGCTGTTTGGCACCAGGGCACAGCGCGCAGAGATCCTGCCGAAAGTCCGGTCCGGCAAGGCGATTGCGGCCTTTGCCCTGACCGAACCGCAATCAGGATCGGATGTTGCCAATATCGCGCTGGAAGCCCGTGCGGATGGCAGCGATTTTGTCCTGAATGGCGAGAAAACCTGGATTTCCAATGGCGGGATTGCCGATTTTTATTGCGTCTTTGCCCGCACCGGCGAGGCACCGGGGGCCAAGGGGCTTTCGGCCTTTCTGGTACCTGCCAGCACACCGGGCCTTTCGATTGCCGAGCGGCTGGAAACCATTGCGCCGCATCCGTTGGCGCGGTTGAAATTCAGCGATTGCCGTATACCGGCGACGGCCCTGATTGGCCTTCCGGGTGAAGGGTTCAAGATCGCGATGTCGGTTCTGGACGTGTTCCGGTCCACCGTTGCCGCGGCTGCCTTGGGCTTTGCCCGTCGTGCGCTTGAGGAAACCATTGCACGCGTTCAGTCGCGTGAATTGTTTGGTGCGCCGCTTTTTGATTTGCAGATGGTGCAGGGGCATGTGGCCGACATGGCGCTTGACGTCGATGCCAGTGCGCTTCTGGTTTATCGCGCCGCGTGGCTTAAGGACAGCGGGGCATCGCGGGTGTCGCGCGAGGCCGCGATGGCAAAACTTTATTCAACCGATCATGCCCAAACCGTCATCGACAAGGCGGTACAAATACATGGCGGCGATGGTGTGCGTTCTGGTCACATTGTTGAAACGCTGTATCGGGAAATTCGCGCCCTTCGGATTTATGAAGGCGCGTCAGACGTCCAAAAAATAATCATTGCACGGCAAACGCTGGCACAAAAATAGCTGTATCAGGGGCTTAACCATGTCGCACGTTCTGGGTCCGACCGCACATAGCGATACGTTCGCAAGGGACAATCTGCCACCGGTCGAAAGTTGGCCGGTCTTTAACCTCGAAAAGTTTCAGTATCCCGAATATCTCAATGCCGGGGTCGAGCTGACCGACCGGATGGTCGAACAGGGATTTGGCGATAATACCGCCCTGATCGGCAATGGCCGTCAGCGGACATACAAGGAATTATCCGACTGGACCAACCGCATTGCCCATGCGCTGGCCGAGGATTATGGCGTTAAGCCCGGCAACCGGGTTTTGATCCGGTCGGCCAATAATCCGGCGATGGTGGCGTGCTGGTTAGCCGCGACCAAGGCGGGGGCGGTTGTGGTCAATACCATGCCGATGCTGCGTGCCGGTGAACTGGCGCAGATCGTTGACAAGGCCGAGATCGAATTTGCCCTTTGCGATACGCGCCTGATGGACGAACTGGTGGCGTGTGCGAAGGACAGCAGGTTCCTTAAGAAAGTCATCGGTTTTGACGGTACGGCCAATCATGATGCGGAACTGGATCGCATTGCGCTGACCAAATCGGTGAAATATGAGGCGGTCAAGACCGGGCGCGATGATGTGGCGTTGCTGGGTTTCACATCGGGAACGACGGGGGAGCCCAAGGCAACCATGCATTTCCATCGTGATCTTCTGATCATTGCCGATGGCTATGCCAAGGAAGTCCTGAATGTGACGCCCGATGATGTGTTTGTCGGATCGCCGCCGCTTGCCTTTACCTTTGGGCTTGGCGGGTTGGCCGTCTTTCCGCTTCGGTTCGGGGCGACGGCGACATTGCTTGAAAAGGCGTCGCCGCCCAACATGATCGAGATTATCGAAACCTATAAGGCAACCGTGTGCTTTACCGCGCCGACGGCGTATCGGGCGATGCTGGCGGCGATGGAAGACGGGGCGGATTTATCGTCCCTTCGTGCCGCCGTTTCAGCGGGCGAGACATTGCCAGCACCCGTTTACAAGGCATGGATGGAAAAGACCGGCAAGCCGATGCTGGACGGGATTGGTGCGACCGAGATGCTGCATATCTTTATTTCCAACCGGTTTGGCGACAGTCACCCGGCCTGCACCGGACGGCCGGTGGGCGGATATGAAGCCAGGATCGTTGATGATGAAATGAACGAGCTTCCGGTTGGCACCATTGGCAAGCTTGCGGTGCGTGGCCCGACCGGGTGCCGGTATCTGGCCGATGATCGGCAGCATGGCTATGTGCGCGATGGCTGGAACCTGACGGGGGATGCGTTTTTTGTCGATAGTGACGGCTATTTCCATTTTGCCGCGCGTAATGACGATATGATCGTTTCGTCGGGCTATAACATTGCCGGGCCCGAGGTCGAGGCAGCATTGCTGGCACACCCGGATGTGGCGGAATGTGCGGTGGTGGCGGCTGCTGACGAGGAACGCGGTTATATCGTGCAGGCGCATGTGGTATTGACCCCGAATGCCAATCCGTCACCCGAAATGGCGAAGCTTTTGCAGGATCATGTCAAGGCGACGATTGCACCTTATAAATATCCGCGTTCGATCCTGTTTATCGACGCGTTACCGAAAACCGCGACTGGAAAAATCCAGCGATTCCGTCTGAAACAGGAAATGTCTGCATGATTGACTTTGTCGCCACCAAAGCCTTGTTCCATATCCCTGACGGGGTGATTTACCTTGATGGTAATTCATTGGGCGCGATGCCGAAAACGGCGGCCGCGCGTGCCAAATCCATGATCAGTGACGAATGGGGCGAGATGCTTATTCGCGGCTGGAACGACGCCCGGTGGATGGAGCAGCCCAAACGCGTTGGCGATCTGGTCGCGCGTCTGATCGGGGCGGCACCGGGTACGGTGGTGATGGGCGATACTTTGTCGATCAAGGTTTATCAGGCGCTTGCCAGTGCGCTTGAAATGAAGCCGGATCGCAAGGTGGTGGTGTCGGACAATGGCAATTTCCCGACCGACCTTTATATCGCCGATGGCTTGATCAAAAGCCTTGATAAGGGCCATGTGCTTAAGACGCCAAACCCGGAAGATGTCGAAAGCCTGATCAATGAAGACCTTGCGGTTCTGATGCTGACCCATGTCGATTACCGCACCGGGCGGATGTATGACATGAAACGGATCACCAAACTGGCCCATGATGCAGGCGCAATCGTGATCTGGGATCTGGCGCATTCGGCGGGGGCGGTTCCGGTCGATCTTGCGGGATGCGAGGCCGATTTTGCGGTGGGTTGCACTTACAAGTATCTGAATGGTGGTCCGGGTGCCCCGGCATTCATTTATGTCAGGCCCGATCATGCGAAGACCGTGCGCCCGGCATTGTCGGGATGGCTTGGCCATGCGGCCCCGTTTGCCTTTGACCTTGAATACAGCCCGGCACCCGATGTTTCGCGGATGCGGGTTGGAACCCCGCCGGTCATTCAGATGACGGTTCTGGAAGAGGCGATGAAGGCGTGGGACGGGGTCGAGATGGCCGATATCCGCAAACGCAGCATTGAGCTTTGCGATCAGTTCATTGCCGGGGTCGAGGCAAGTTGTCCGATGCTGGAACTGGCAAGCCCGCGTGATGCGAACAAGCGCGGATCGCAGGTATCGTTCAAATTCGCAGACGGTTATGCGGTGATGCAGGCCTTGATTTCGCGCGGCGTGATTGGTGATTTCAGGGCACCTGATATCATCCGGTTCGGCTTTACCCCGCTTTATATCGACAACAACGATGTCGATGGGGCGGTGAAGATTTTGGCCGATATCATGAAAACCCGTGCATGGGACAAGCCGGAATTCCACAAAAGGAATGCCGTGACATGAGCGATAAAGCCAAGAATACCGGCTGCCCGATGAACCAGCCCTATGACCCCAGCACCGAGGGCGCGCGCACCGATTTTTCCGATCAGATGTCGTATGGTGATTATCTGGCGCTGGATGCGGTTCTGAGTGCCCAGCATCCATTGACCGATGCGCAGGATGAGTTGCTGTTTATCATTCAGCATCAGACATCCGAATTGTGGATGAAGCTTGCGATCCGGGAAATTACGGCGGCACGCGATGCCATCCGTGAAGGTCGTCTGCAACCGGCATTCAAGATGCTGGCGCGGGTATCGCGCATATTCGAGCAATTGAACAATGCGTGGGACGTTTTGCGGACCATGACGCCAAGCGATTATACGACATTTCGCGATGCGCTGGGTCCGTCGTCGGGCTTCCAGTCCTATCAGTATCGCCAGATCGAGTTTATGTTAGGCAATCGGAACCATGCGATGTTGCGCCCGCATGCGCACCGCAACGACATTACCGAGATGCTCAACGCCGAACTGGCAACGCCCAGCCTTTATGACGAGGCGCTGGCCCTTTTGGCGCGCGAGGGGATTACGGTGCCAGATGCGGTTTTATCGCGCGATGTCAGTGCGCCATATGAAGCACATGACGAGGTGATTGCGGCGTGGCATCGGGTTTACAGCGCGCCTGAAAAGCATTGGCCGCTTTATGAGCTGGCCGAGAAGCTTGTGGATTTTGAGGATTATTTCCGGCGTTGGCGGTTCAACCATGTGACCACGGTGGAGCGCGTCATTGGCTTCAAACGCGGGACCGGGGGGACCGGCGGGGTGAGTTACCTTAAAAAAATGCTGGAAGTTGAACTGTTTCCGGAACTCTGGCGGGTGCGAACCACGCTTTGAGGATGGACGGGCCTGATGGAACACTGCAAAATCAGGGGCAGGCATCAGGTCGATAAGTCCGTGACAAAAAACAACAAAGTCACGGAATGCCGATGTTGCTGAGTAGATAAAAACATAAACACGGAGGCTTTAATGAAGGGCACTAAGACGACAATCGCAGCTTTGGCTGCGCTTTTGATGGCGGGGGCGGCACAGGCCGAGCCGGTCAAGGTTGGCATGATCACGACCCTTTCGGGTGGCGGTGCGGGGCTTGGCATCGACGCGCGCGATGGTTTCATGCTGGCGGTCAAGCAGGCCAATAACCCGGACCTGACGGTTGTGATCGAAGACGATCAGCAGAAACCCGATATCGCGGTTCAGTTGGCCGATAAAATGATCCAGAGCGAGAAGGTCGATGTGCTGACCGGTATTATCTGGTCGAACCTGGCGATGGCGGTTGTGCCGTCGGCAGTGGCACAGGACAAGTTCTATCTTTCGGTCAATGCCGCGCCGTCGCAATTGGCGGGCAAGGGCTGCAACAAGAATTACTTCAGCGTTTCGTACCAGAACGACAACCTGCATGAAGCCGCAGGCGGTTATGCGACCAGTGCCGGTTACGAGAAAACCTTTGTGATGGCGCCGAACTATCCGGCGGGCAAAGATTCCATCGCCGGTTTCAAACGTTTCTATCTGGGGGATGTATCGGGCGAGGTCTACACCAAGCTTGGTCAGACCGACTATGCCGCCGAAATCGCACAGATCCGTGCATCGGGTGCGGACAGCGTGTTCTTCTTCCTGCCGGGCGGCATGGGCATTGCGTTCATGAAACAGTATGCCCAGTCGGGTGTGGACATTCCGCTGATCGGTCCGGCATTCTCGCTGGATCAGGGGATCCTTGGCGCGATTGGTGATGCGGCGATTGGCATCAAAAACACCGCCAACTGGTCCAAGGACATCGACAACGACACCAACAAGGCATTTGTCGAAACCTTCCAGGCGGAATATGGCCGCCTGCCGTCGATCTATGCGTCATATGGCTTTGACACCGCCAATCTGTTGCTGTCGGCAATGGGCAAGGCCGACGTCAAGGATGCCGACGCATTCCGTGATGCGCTGCGTGCGGCGGACTTCAATTCCGTCCGTGGCAAATTCATCTTTGGCCCGAACCAGCATCCGATCCAGGACATCTATGTCCGTGAAGTGGTGAAGGAAGGCGACGTTCTGACCAACAAGATCATTGGCACAGCCCTTATCGATCATGCCGATGCCTATGCATCGGAATGTGCGATGTAACGACGAAGTCTGTTTCATAGACTGGCAAGTTCGGCGGGCATTCGTGCCCGGTTTCCGGGGCTGATGCCCGCCATCTTGCGACGGAGTTTTCCTTTATGTTTTCTTTATTTCTGGAGCAGCTTCTAAACGGCCTTCAGTCGGGGGTCATGCTGTTTCTGATGGCATCGGGTCTGACGCTTGTTTTTGGTGTCATGGGGCTGATCAATCTGGCGCACGGGTCGCTTTACATGGTGGGCGCGTTTGCGTGCGCGGCCGTTGCGGCATGGACCGGTTCATTCTGGCTTGGCCTTGTCGCGAGTTTGATGGCGGCCGCCCTTGCGGGGGCGCTGGTTGAGATGCTGGTGATCCGCAGGCTTTATAAACGTGATCACCTTGATCAGGTGCTGGCGACATTTGCGCTTATTCTTATTTTTTCCGAAGGCACCCGGTGGATTTTCGGGTCCTTCCCGCTGTTTTTAAATGTCCCCGAAGCCCTTTCTGGCACGGTGACGATGCCCGGTGGATCGGAATATCCGATTTTCCGGCTGGCGATTATTGTCGCCGGGCTGATCGTGGCGGCGGGTCTTTTTGCCCTGATTGGCAAGACGCGGCTTGGCACGCGCATTCGCGCCGGTGAAGCCGACCGCGAAATGATTGCCGCACTGGGGATCAATATCGACCGGCTTTATACGGTTGTTTTTGCCCTTGGTGCGGCCTTGGCCGGGTTGGCCGGTGCGTTTGTCGGCACGACGCAATCGGTTCAGGTCGGCATGGGCGAGCCGGTTCTGATTTTGGCATTCGTTGTTATCGTGATTGGCGGGATCGGGTCGATCAAGGGCGCACTTATCGGATCGCTTCTGGTGGGCTTTACCGACACGATGGGGCGGTTTTTGCTGCCCATCGGGTTCGAGGCATTTTTCGATCCGGCAAGTGCGACGGCGATTGGGTCCGCACTTGCATCGATGCTGATTTATATCGTTATGGCGCTGGTGCTTTTCCTGCGGCCAAGCGGTTTGTTCGGGACGGAAGCCTGATATGAGCATGAACCGCGAAACCATCCTTAATATCGTTCTGGCGGCGTTGCTGATTGCGGTGCCGGTGATCGCACAGATCATGGGCGAGCCTTTTATCATCACGCTTGCGACCAAGGTTGCGATCCTTGGCATGGCGGGGGTCGGGCTTAACATCGCACTTGGCTATGGCGGGCTTGTGTCGTTTGGCCATGCGGCGTTTTTCGGGATCGGGGGCTATGCCGCCGGTATCCTTGCCAGCCACGCACTGAATTACGAGCCGATCATGACCGCCCCGTTTGAGATCAACGGTACGACACAGATGATTGTCATCTGGATCGTGGCATTGATCGCATCGGCTTTGGTGGCGCTTCTGATCGGGGCGATCACGCTTCGGACCAGTGGTGTCTATTTCATCATGATCACGTTGGCCTTTGCGCAGATGATCTATTACTTCGCGATTTCCTGGCCGGCCTATGGCGGGGAAGACGGGCTTTCGATTTATGTACGCAATAGCTTCCCGGGTCTGAACACGCTTGATCCGATCAGCTTCTTTGCGCTGTGTGCCGCGATGCTCGGCGTTGCGATTGCGTTTTCGGCGGTGCTGATCCGGTCGCGGTTTGGCCTTGCCCTGCATGGGGCGCGGCAAAACAGCCAGCGCATGATGGCGATTGGCATTGCGCCATTCCGCGTGCGGCTGGTGGCGTTTGTGATTTCGGCGATGATTACCGCATGGGCCGGTGCGCTTTATGCCGATCTGAACCGGTTTGTCAGCCCGTCGATGCTGTCATGGCATATGTCGGGTGAAATCATGGTGTTTGTTATTCTTGGCGGGGTCGGGCGTCTGTTTGGTCCGGTCGCGGGGGCGGCACTTTACATCATTCTGGAACATCTTCTGGGCGGCATGTTTGAATATTGGCAATTGCCGTTGGGTATTCTGTTGCTGGTGGTGGTGCTGTTTGCACGCGGTGGCCTGATCGGCCTTCTGGCGGGGGAGCGCAAACATGCCTGAAGCCATTCTTTCACTATCCAATGTCACCAAGCAGTTCGGCGCGTTACTGGCCAGTGACAATGTGTCGCTGGACCTTATGCCCGGTGAAATCCATGCCCTGATCGGGCCGAACGGGGCGGGGAAATCCACCCTGATCAAGCAGATCGCGGGCGAGATCAAATCTGATAGCGGCAACATCCGCTTTGCCGGACGCGATATCGGCGATCTGGATGCGGTGGAACGATCCCGCATGGGATTGGCGCGGACATTTCAGGTGTCGTCCCTGATGCCGGAATTCTCCGTCCTGCAAAACGTCGTTTTGGCGCAGCAATCGGTCAGCGGGAAAATCTTCCGGTTTTTTAAACCGGTTCTGAGCGATGCGTCGCTTCTTGAACCGGCGATGGCGCAACTGGAGCGGGTTGGCCTTGCCGACCGGGCCCAGATGCGGGCGGCCGATATTTCGCACGGCGAACGCAGGCAGCTTGAAATGGCGGTGGCGCTTGCGCTTAAGCCGCGTGCCTTTTTGCTCGACGAGCCGATGGCAGGCATGGGGCCGGAAGGATCGAAACGTCTGACCGGCTTCCTTGACGGATTGCGGGCAGAGGCGCCGATCCTTCTGGTAGAACATGATATGGACGCGGTTTTTGCGCTGGCGGACCGGATTTCGGTTCTGGTTTATGGACGGGTGATTGCGACCGGCACGGTTGACGATATTCGTGGCAATGAAGACGTCAAGCGGGCGTACTTGGGGGAGGAAGCCTGATCATGAGCGCACTTCTGGAAGTATCAGGCATCACCGCATTTTATGGTGCGTCGCAGGCATTGTTTGGTGTCGATCTGATCGTGAATGAGGGCGAGGCGGTTGCGCTTATGGGGCGCAACGGCATGGGCAAGACCACGACGATCAAGACCATCTGCCGGATGATGAGCCACCGGGATGGCGAGGTCCGCTTTGCTGATACCGATCTTGCGAAACTGCCATCGCACAAGGCCGCACGGCTTGGCATCGGGCTTGTCCCCGAAGGGCGGCGGTGCTTTGCCCGGTTAAGCGTGATGGAAAACCTGATGGCGGCGGCACGAGCCGGTGAATGGGATTTTGACCGGGTGGCGGACCTGTTCCCAAGGCTTGCCGAGCGGCGCGATCAGAAGGCGATGACGCTTTCGGGTGGGGAGCAGCAGATGCTTGCCATCGGGCGGGCATTGATGACCAACCCACGGCTTCTGATCCTTGATGAAGCGACCGAGGGGCTTGCGCCGGTGGTGCGGCAGGAAATCTGGGCCGCGATCAACCGGTTGAAGCAATCCGGCCTTTCGATCCTTGTCGTCGACAAGTCGCTTAAAGAATTATCCGGCGTGGCGGACCGTTATGTGGTGGTCGAAAAGGGCGTTACCGCATGGACGGGGGCGGTCGGTGATTTGACCGACGACCTTGCCGACCGGTATCTGGGGGTGTGAGATGACGATGTTCACCTATGCCCAGAAAGTCCTGTTTCAGCATTGCGACCCGGCGGGGATCGTTTTTTATCCGCGCTATTTCGAAATGATCAATGCCACGGTCGAAGAATGGTTCGAGGCCCGTATCGGCTTCAGCTTTGCGCAGATGCATGGGGTTGACGAGGTGGCGGTGCCGACCGCGGGGCTTCAGATCAGCTTTACCGCGCCCAGCCGCCTTGGCGAGATGCTTGAATTTCGGTTGGTGCCGAAACGGTTGGGGCGGTCGAGCCTTGATCTTGAAATCACGGCTGTCTGTGGCGACGAGCAACGCGTTTCGATGACAGCAACGCTGGTGTTTACCAGAAGGGGTGCCGGTAAATCGGTGCCGTGGCCCGATGATTTGCGTGCCAAAATCGACAACGAAATCAATGAAATGGTAGAAAAAGATGCATAAAATCATTCAGCCAGACGGATGGAAACCGCCCAAGGGTTACGCAAATGGCGTGCTGGCCGACGGGGTGCCGCTTTATATCGGCGGGCAGATCGGCTGGAACGCTGATCAGGTCTTTGTCGCCAAGGATTTCGTCGGTCAGATGGAACAGGCGTTGCGCAATATCGTCGATGTGCTGGAGGCCGCCGGTGGCGGGCCGGAGCACCTGACACGGCTGACATGGTATGTGGTCGACAAGAAGGAATATCTTGCGAAACAGCGCGAGGTCGGCGAGGCGTATCGCCGCGTGCTTGGCAAGAATTTCCCGGCGATGACGATGGTTGTGGTAAGTGCCCTTGTCGAAGACGAAGCCCTGATCGAGATCGAGGCGACGGCATCGATCCCGGCGGATAGAAACGCGGCCTGAAACGCAAAACCCCGGCAGATGCCGGGGTTTTTGTTGGGTCGGTAAATTCAGATTTGCCGGAAGATCAGGGACGTGTTGATGCCGCCAAAGGCGAAATTGTTGCTCATCATATGTTCGGCCGAAAGGCTTCTGGCGTCGCCAAAGATGTAATCAAGTTCGGCGCATTCCGGGTCGACCTGTTCAAGATTGGCGGTGGCGACAAATTTGCCTTCGCGCATCATTTCAAGGCCCAGCCATGCCTCGATGGCACCACATGCGCCAAGGCTGTGGCCGAAATGGCCCTTGAGCGTGTGCATCGGAATGGCGCGGTCAAACACCGCACGGGTCGCCTTGCTTTCGGCAAGGTCGCCGTGATCCGTCGCGGTGCCGTGGCCATTGACGATATCGATATCCGATGATGACAGCCCGGCAGTTTCGAGCGATTTACGAAGGGCGACTTCCATTTTGTCCGCCGCGGGCTGCGTGATGTGTGCGCCGTCCGAATTGCTGGCGAAGCCGACGATTTCGCCATAGATGGTGGCGCCGCGGGCCTTGGCATGTTCGTATTCTTCGAGGATCAGCGTTCCGGCCCCTTCGCCGATCACCAGACCATCGCGCCTTGCATCATAGGGACGCGGGGAGAGTTCCGGGGCGTCGTTGCTTGTGCTGGTGGCAAACAGGGTATCGAACACGGCGACCATGGTGGGGCAGAGTTCCTCCGCCCCGCCCGCGATCATCAGATCCTGCATGCCGAATTTTATGGCCTCATACGCATATCCGATCCCCATGCTGCCCGATGTGCAGGCGGTCGAGGTCGGGATGATGCGCCCGGAAATGCCATAGAGCACGCCGATATTGACGGCTGCCGTGTGGCTCATCATCTGGATGTAGCTGGTGGCGGTGATGGCATTGCTGTCGCCATGTTCCATCAGGCGGGTGAAGCCGAGAACGGGCGGGGTGCTTCCGAAGGACGAGCCATAGGCAATGCCAAGACGCCCGCCCTGCAGGATGGCGGTATCATCACGAAGCCCCGCCATTTCAAGTGCCTTGTCGGTGGCATCGACCGACATCTGGGCAACACGGCCCATGCTGCGAAGCTGTTTGCGGCTGAATTTACCCTTGAGCGTGAAGTCCTGCACCGGGGCGGCAAGGCGTGTACGCAGATCATATTTGCCATCCCAGTCATCCATGCGCCGGATGCCGGTTTCGCCCGCGGCCATGCGCGATGAAATGGTTTCCCAGTTATCACCAAGGGCGGTGATGCCGGCCATGCCGGTGACGACAACGCGGCGGGTGGAGGTGGTGTTGAGGTGGCTCATAACATGCCCCCATTCACACTGATGACCTGACGGGTGATATAGGACGCATCGGGGCTGCACAGAAACGCGATGGTGCCCGCGACCTCATCAGCCGTGCCGTAACGGCGCATCGGGATCATCGCCTTGACCTCGTCCGCGGGCAGGTCGTCGGTCATCTGGGTTTCGATCACGCCGGGGGCCACGGCATTGACGGTGATTTTGCGTTTGGCGAGTTCAAGGGCAAGCGATTTGACCGCCCCGATGATCCCGGCCTTTGACGCCGCGTAATTGACCTGCCCGCGATTGCCGGCAATCCCGGCGATGGAGGTGAGCGCCACGATCCGCCCGCCCTTGCGCCGTTGAATGATCGGCATGATCAGCGGTTTGATCACATTGTAAAAGCCATCGAGATTGGTGTGCAGAACCCGGTCCCAATCGTCGTCTTCGAGCGCCGGGAAAGGTCCATCGCGGGTCAGCCCGGCATTGAGGATCACACCATAGGGCGCGCCATGATCGGCAATGTCGGCCTCGATTGCGGTACGTGTCGCGTCACGGTCGGCGATATCGAACTGGATCAGACGGGCCGTGCGGCCAAGGGCGATGATATCATCACGGACGGCTTCGGCCCCGGTTTGATCGGAATGATAATGGACGACGATATCAAAACCGTCCCTTGCAAGTCGGCGCGCGGTGGCGGCACCGATCCCCTTGCTTGCACCTGTTACCAGAATGGTTTCTGTCATGGCTTTGTCGTTTCTTGGTTGCTGGTTGGGGTTTCGGATGCGGCGTCATTTGGCTGATAGACATTGATGCGCGCACTCACAAGGGTTTCATCACCTTTGCGGACTTCGCCGTCAAACACACCCATTTCGCCGTCTTCGAAAATGTTTTTCACATGGATGACAAGCACATCGCCATCGGCAAAGCCATCGCATGCCATGGTCATTTTGCGCGTGCCGAGCAGATAACCGATTTTCGGGGCTGTGCCGGGGGCGGCAGACTGGGCGCGCCAGCCGCTATAGGCCGCGACCGACTGGGCGATATATTCAATCCCGACATAGGCGGGGACGCCGTGCGTAGGGGTGAAGAACAGGCTGTTTTTGGTGATGCGGACTTCGGCCGTCAGGCTTTCGGCATCGGCGGCGAGAACGCGGTCGATCAGGAGCATCGGGGCCGCGTGCGGCACCAGTGTTTCGACGGGTGGGAAGGCGGGTTTTACTGACGCATTCATGCGCGGTCCCCCCGGTTCCAGCCCCGGCCCAGAATGACCGAGACGTTGCTGCCGCCAAAGGCAAACGAGTTGCTCATCATCGCCAGCCGATCCGCGGGCGGCAATTTCGTGCCCGGTCTGGTCACCAGATTGATGTCGGGAATTTCGGGATCAGTCGCACCATCCCAGATATGACGTGGCAGGGGGGCACCTTGGGCGGCATTGCAAAGCGATAGCCACAGCATGGCGGCTTCGATGGCGCCCGCAGCACCCAGCGTATGACCGGTCATGGGCTTGGTGGAGCTTGCCGGGACGTTGGCACCCAGAACATCGCAGACCGCACGGGCTTCCATCCCGTCATTAAGCGGGGTCGCGGTGCCGTGGAGATTGATATAGGCGATGTCGGATGGTTTGAGTTTGGCATTCGCCAGCGCGTTTTGCATTGCCAAGGCGGCCCCCCGGCCATCGGGATGCGGCGCATTGGGGTGATGGGCGTCGGAACTTTCACCGACACCGAGCAATTCGATGTCGCCCGCATCGGGATGGGCATTACGGCGCAGGATGAAGATCGCGGCTCCTTCGCCGATATTGATGCCGTCGCGATTGATGCTCATGGGATTACAAATGCCGTTTGATACCGATTGCAGGGCATCAAAGCCGCGCACGGTCAGACGGCAGAGGCTATCGACGCCGCCAACCAGAACCGCATCGCATAGCCCGGTATTGATCAGGCGCGCCCCGGCGGCGAAAGCCTTGGCACTCGACGAGCAGGCGGTTGAAATCGCATAGGACGGTCCGCCAAGATCAAAGGCATCGCGCAGGAAATCCGCAGGCGATCCGATTTCCTGATGGCTATAGACGAAGGTTTCGGGGAAGGCACCGCCATCAAGGGCGGCTTCGTAATCGCTTGTGCCCTCTTCGATGCCCGATGTGCTGGTGCCCATGATGACACCGATGCGGTCGCGGCCGATATCGGCGATCAGATTGGTGATATCGGTTTCGATCTGCCGGGTTGCGGCCCAAAGCAGACGGTTGTTGCGGGTATCGTGGCGGGCAAGGTTTTCGGGTAGCGGTTCGGGATCATGCGTAACTGTCCCAAGGATCGTCGTGCGGTCGGGAAGGAAGCCATCGCGCGCGATCATATCCGCCGGGCGATCCCCAAACAGGGTCGTGCGGCTTTCATCGATCCCGCTGCCAAGGGCCGATACGATGCCAAGGGCGGAAAGATAGAGCGAACCCGGCGTCATGATGACGATCCGGTCCGTTGTGAACGGATCGTGATGGCATAGCCGAACCGTTCATTGCGAAGGTTTGCCACACCCTGCCAGACATCGCGGATCGGGCGTTCGATCCGGGCGTAGGCGCGGCCGCTGTCATCCATGCGAAGCATGCGTTCACCCATGGTTTCACGGATCGACATATTGCCCGGCAGGGCATCGCGCACGACATCCAGCGGCCAATAGACCATGACGATATCGGCAAGCATGCGCCTGGCATCAAGTGTTGCGGGCAGCCAGTCGGCGGTTTGGACCGACAGGGCATCGGTCGTCCAGTCGATATCAATCGCGCGACGGCCCAGATCATCGATCATGACGATGCGGACGTGATCGTGTTCAAGGGACAGGCGGGCCTGAAAGGTGCCGGTTTCGGTTTCGGTGCTGCTGATGTTTTTCCAGCTTGCGGTGACCTGCTGGGTGACGTCGATGGTGTCATCATCGGCCCATGGCTGTTCAGGCAGGGTGAATGCGTAACCCTCGTCAAGCATCACGGTTTGCGCCGGTGTTGATGTGAAGACGTCCGGCATGGAAAAGTCGGGCATTGTCAGATCGGGCATGTTCATTGTTTCACAGGCGCTCAGGCCCGTGGCAAGCATGCCAGCGACAAGGGTTTTTACGACGACGGAGCGCATAGATCGTGCAACATCTCAAGATAGCGTTCGGTTTTGGCGACCAGCGGGTTTTCCATATTCCATGCATAACCTGCAAGGATCGAAACGACCATACGTTTCAGTTGTGAATCGTCATCGGGCTGATTGAAAATAATCGTCTGTAACCGTCCGTCATACCATGCATCGACGTAAGCCCGGAACGTATCGACCCCCTTTGACAGTGGTTCGGCAAAATCCATGTTCCAGTCGACAGCATTGCCATTATGACGCGCGATCAAGGCCTTGGCGGCCAGTTCGGCGGAATGCATGGCGATGGTCACACCCGATGAAAAGACCGGATCAAGGAAGCCCGCCGAATTGCCAAGCAGCACATAGCCATCGCCAAAAAGTTTTTCCGATTGCGCGCTATATCCGGCGATGGAATTGAGATCGCGGATTGGTTCGGCATTGGCCAGAAGGCTTCCGAGACGTGTATCGTTGATCAGCTGATTGAAAATGTCCTGATCGGACATGCCGTCAAAGGCCGGATCATTATCGGGATAGATCGCGCCGATGGACGCGGTGCCATCGGAAAACGGGATCAGCCAGTACCAGATTTCATGACGGGTCGGATGCACCGTGATCAGGATTTTTTCGCGGTCATAACCGGGATCGGTGATGTGATCGCGCATATGCGTGAATAACGCGCGGCGCTCAATCGACTTGCCGGGGCGGGCAAGGCCGAGCATCCGGGGAAGGACGCGGCCATAGCCACTGGCATCGACCACGAACCTGGCACGGAGTTCACCCGGATTGCCATTGGCATCGGTGAAGCCAAGACGGCAATCGCCATCGGCAAGTTGTGCGGATGTGACGCGGTGGCCAAAGCGGATATCGACCCCGGCGCGCGCGGTTTCACCTGCCAGAATCTGATCAAAGCGGGCGCGCTTAACCTGAAACGTGGTGCCCCAGCAAGCGGATGGTTCGAAATTCTGGCGGAAATCAATCGACATATATTGGGGGCCGCATTCGAAGACGGCACCGTTTTTAAACTGGAACCCGGCATCGGTCACGGCACCCAGAAGCCCGGCACGTTCAAGTACATTCATGCAGTTGGGCAGCAGACTTTCGCCGATCACGAAGCGCGGGAATGTTTCGGCTTCGAGCACGGTGACGGCCATGCCGGCATCATGCAGGAATTTGGCAATGACCGATCCGGCCGGCCCGGCACCGATGATGGCGATATCGCAATCGGGTTTCACTATTCCTGTCCCCGCTGATTTTGGGTTTGCTCGTGTTTTGTCGGTGCCGTCATCCAGAAGGCCAGGAACCATGCCCCGATCAGGCCGATGGCAATCACCGATCCGATATCGCGCACCAGTGGTACGGATGATGTGGCAAGCAGGCCAAAGGCCAAGACGCTGCTGATCAGCGACAGCAATACCGCAAGTCGGGTGTCGTCATCATGGGTTTCGTTACGGCTTTCGGCCAGAAACAGCACGTAATCCGCGCCAATGGCAAAGACCAGAAACAGCGCCATGGTGGTAAAGAAGCTTTGGGCGATGTCAAAGGCATAACCGCCCAGCACGGCAAACAGGATGGCCCCGGCGGGAGCGGCAAAAACGCAGATGCCGGTTTGAAGCCCGTAACGCAAAACGGCAAGGATCGCGGCAACACAAAGCGCACCGCCCAGGGCAATCCATGCCCACAGGCGGTAGGCGGCAAACTGGTTGCTGATCGCGGTGGACGGATTGATCAGGGTGACGTTTTGGATATCGGTAAGGGCGTTACGAATGGCGTCAATATCGGTGGCGTTGCGAAGGCGGATGATGTCCGAACCGCCGGAATGCAGGCGGGTGATTTCGGGTAATGTCCTTGCCGTGTTGTCATCGGGGACAAGATAATCGGCATCCTTATCCGGCGCGGTGATCCTGACCGGCAACTGATCGGACAGGGCCGCGCCAAAGCGATCATAAAGGCCATTTGTGACCAGATCGCGGTTTTCGGTTTGCCGGGCGATGGACGGGATCAGATCGGACAGGCCGATCATGCCGCCAAGCCGGTTATCCATGATCAGCGGTGCCAGGGCATCGCGGATTGCTTCGCCGGTTTCAAGGCGGGTTTGGGGATCGGTGCCGTCAATGCGGATGAATACGGGGCTGCCGCCAAGGCCAAGGATATCGGCGATTTTACCGGCGTCTGATATCAGGGAGTCATTGCCGTGGCCGAACTGGCGGATATCGTTATTGCCGGGGATCAGGAAGGCCGCAAGGGCAAGGGTGATGATGATCGCGCCACTTGCGATCAGTCGAACGCGGATCGGGGCAAATGTTTTGCCAAGGGCGACTTGCAATCCGTCATGGAGTTTGCGGATCGGCGAGGATGGCCGGACATCGCGGGCCGGGATCAGGGGCAGCAGGAACAGCACCGAACAATAGGCCGCCACCAGACCGGCGACGGAATAAACCGCGATCTGGGATAGCAATTGGGTGGGGCTGAGTGACAGCGCGCCAAAGCCGATCACGGATGTCAGAAGGCCAAGGCTTAGCCCCGGTCTGATTTTACGCAGCCGATCAACAGGCGACCCGGCGTTGGAGGGTAGCACAAGATAATGCAGGGCATAATCGACTGAAATGCCGATCATGGTCGCGCCAAACACCAGCGCAATCGCATGGATCGCCGGGAAGATCGCGACCACGGCGGCGAGCCCTGCCAAAAGGCCGCTGCCGACGACCAGAAGCGCCCCCAGAAGCGGGAGGGCGGAGTAGAATACCAGCCCAATCATCACAAGGATGCCGATGGTTGCGATGATCGCGATGCGTTGCACATCGGATTGCGCGCGGGTGGCTTCTGCCACGGCAAAGAAAATCTGGCCGGTTTTGGCGGTACTCAGACCGGGGGTGGCATCGGTGATGGATTGCAGGGCGGCATTGGCCGCAGAGACCCACCGTTGATCGTTGCCGGAGCTGCGCAGATCAGGTGACAGGCTTGCCATCACCGGCAGGTAAAATTGCCCGCCGTGGGTGATGATATCGTTACCGGTGCCGAGCTTGGTGCCAAGGTCGGACAGGAAGGCGGGCAGAAGCGCGAACGGGTCCTGTTTTAGCGACTGGCTGCTGAGCGTTGTGGCCGGGGAATAGAGGTTCTGAAGTGCACGGCGATAAAGGGTTTCGGCTTTGCCATTTGCCAGTTTTTCGCGATCAGCCGGAGACAGCAGGCTGTTGGCGTGCGGGCCATACAGCGCCATCAGATCGGCAAAGCGATCATTGTTGTGACCGGGAAGGGTGATGCCCTGCGTGCCATCAAGGGCCGCGATCCGGCCCGTGAAATCAGTGGCGGCGGTTTCAAGTGCGTCGCGGTCTGAATGCGAGAGCATGAAGATCGCCTGCTGACCATCATTTGCCAGCAGATGGCGGACGGTGGCGATGTCGCTTTGCTGGGCGTTTGGGGCGGCATTTTCCTGCCCGATCAGGGACAGGATATCGGCATCGATCCCGGTATGACCGCCGCGTAATTGCCACGCGGTAAAAACCGCCATCGCGATCAGGCACAGGGCCCAGAGGGTTGCGCGCAATGCCATTACTGACCTGTGCCGGTCAGAAGGGCGGCAAATTCGGGCGGCAGCGGCAGGCTTTGCAATGACTGATCGGAAAGGGTGATGGCATCATGATCGCCGGTCGGTTTTTCGAGGCGGACATTTTCAACAAAATCAGTACCCGTGGCGGTGATTTTGCTGATCTGGTTTTGGATGGTGCTGCCATCCTTTGGCGTCAGGATGACCTGCCACGCGCCTTGTTCGGTTGTGTCCTTGGCGATGTCAAAGCGCTGCTCCAGCGGTTGCCAGTTTCCGGCAAGGACGGCAGAAATCAGTTCGACAAACTGGCGGAACTGATCGCCACGCGCCAACTCGTCGCGGTTGCCCTGATCATCGATGCGGGTGATGCCGTGATCATCAAGGATCGTGGTGCCGGGAAACGGGGCAAGGGTGCGCCAGACCAGCCCGCGTGCCGGGGACAGGACGAAATCGCCGTTCGAGGTGAGCGGTTTGTCAAAGCCGTCAAGGTGGCGGTCCATGGTGAAACTGCCGCCGAGGTATTGTTCTGTGCCGATTGTCGCCGGGGATGGGATATCATCCGCCCGTGCGGTGCCGGCCATGCCTGCAGCCAGCAGGGCGGCGGTTGCGACGGATGCGATCAGGCGGCGGATCGGGGTCAAACAAGGGCCTCCATCTTTTCGATGAAGAAATTGGGGCTGCGATAGAGCATTTCGCCGCTGGATTTTTCGACCGCGACCTGAATGGTGAAGCCCTTGGTCAGTTTTTCACCGGTTTTGCTGTCGCTGACCAGATAGTCGATTTTAAGCCGGTTTTCATATTCGCGGAGCGTCGCGGTGATCGTGATATTCTGCCCGAAGGTGCAGGGGCGGACATATTTGACCCGCATATCCACCACCGGCCAGACATAGCCCGACGCATCCATTTGCGGATAGTTGTAGTCGATCTGATCCAGCAGCGCGCAGCGGGCATTTTCAAAGAATTGCACGTAATTTCCGTGCCAAACGACATTCATCGGATCAAGGTGATAGAACTGCACCGTTTCGGTGACCGACGCACTGATCATGATGCCAGATCCCCGCCATAAAGCGCCCAGTGGCGCGATTGAATGCGGTCGATCAGAAGGCGGAGGGTTGCTTCGAGCGGCTGGTCTTCGGCGATGAATGGGATGTCGGTGCCAAGCGCATCCAGGAAGGCGGTGATATCACTGCCAAGTTGTTCGGGTTTGATGTCCCCGTTTTTGAGGCGCAGCGTGATCGCCTGTTTGACGGCAATCAGGTTGGCAGCCGCGACCTGTTCGGTCAGTTGCAGGATGCGCAGGCAATCACGGGCGGCAATCGTTCCCATGCTGACCTTGTCCTGGTTATGGCATTCGGTCGAACGGGAAAAGACGCTGGCGGGCATGGTGTTTTTCAATGCCTCTGCCGTCCAGGCGGAAACGCCGATCTGCACGGCCTTGAGCCCATGATTGATCGAAGCGCGATCCGCATCCGATCCCGACAGGTTCGATGGCAGGCCATGATTGAATTTGGTATCGACCAGAAGCGCCATCTGCCGGTCCATCAGATCAGCCAGATTGGCGATCAGGGTTTTCATGCCATCGGCGACGAAGGCAACATGCCCGCCATAGAAATGACCGCCATGCAGGATGGTTTCGCCTTCGACATCGATCAGCGGGTTGTCATTGGCACTGTTCAGTTCGGTTTCAAGGGTTGCGCGGAAGGTCGGCATCATGTCGGCCAGAACGCCGATGACATGCGGCGCACAGCGCAGCGAATAACGATCCTGCAACCGGGCGGGGGCATAATCCGCGCCCAGATCGGCAAGGTCGGTTTCGATAAAGGACGCAATGCGGGCCTGCCCCGGATGGGGTTTTGCAGCAAACAGGCGTTTGTCAAAATGGGCCGGATTGCCGAGCAACCCGATAGAGGCAAGTGCTGTAATGCGTGCGGTCAGGCGGCACAGGTAATCGGCACGCACGAAAGCCTGACACATCATGGCGGTCATGACCGATGTGCCGTTCATGATGGCGAGGGCTTCCTTGGGGCGCAGCGTTAACGGCGTTAACCCGGACGTAGCAAGCGCATCAAGGGCGGTCATTTTCTGGCCGCGATAAAGCACATCGCGTTCACCGATCAGGGCGGCAGCCACATAGGAAAGCGGGGTCAGATCGCCGCTGGCGCCGACCGATCCTTCTTCGGGGATCAGGGGCGTGATGTCATGTTCCAGAAGACCGGCAAGCTGGCGCAGAAGATCAAGGCTGACACCGGAATAGCCGGTGCAAAGTGATGCAAGCCGGACGGCAAGGACGGCGCGCGCCTGATCGGGCGTGAGGATATCGCCAAGGCCGCAGCCGTGAAACCGGCTGAGATGCAGCGGCAGTTCGGCGACCAGTTCGGGTGGCACACGGCGCGAAACGGAATCACCATAGCCGGTGGTCACACCATAGATATGGCCGTGATCGCGCAATTCCCGATCAAGGAAATCGGCCCCGGCCTGAATGCGGCTGGTGAACTCCGGGTCGGATGAGAGGACGGGCAGGGCGCGTTGTTCGGCAAGGGCAACGATATCTTCGATGCGCAGGTTTTCCTCGCCAAACAGGACAGTGGTGCGGCTGTTATTCATTGTTGTCCTTTTTATTCGCCCAGAAGTCATAGAAATTGAACCATTGCAGCGGCCGCGTCACAACAAGCTTTTCAAGCCAGCCTGCATATTGTTCGGCATATTCGGTGATTTTACCGACCCGGTTGGCACGCGGCAGGGTTATTTTATCGGCCAGTTTTTCCCACGCGATTTCAAACCGGTTTCCGTTGCGCCATGCGGCGGCCATGTAAACCGGGCATTGCAGCAGATGGGCCAGAACAAACGGCCCCTGCGGGAACGGAGCCGGATCGCCCAGAAACGGGACACTTACCGATTTATCACGCGCACCAATGGCAACGCGGTCAGCCGCAATCACGATCCATTCGCCGCGTTCGACCTTTTCACGCAGCAGCATCGCGGTATCGGGGCCGATTTCGGTGACCTCGATCAGATCAACCTGGCTTTCGGGGGCGAATTTTTGCAGGACACGGCCAAAGCGGGCAGCGTTTTTTTGATGCAATAGCACATTGACACGAAAATCGCGGTCGCGGCTGGCAATCGCCCTGACCAGTTCGATATTGCCGAAATGGGATACGAACAGGATGACGGCCTGATCACGCGGTATATAGTCAAACAGGCTTTCGGCGTGATCGGGCAGGTCAAGATCATCGATCTTCATTTCGCCTGACCATGCGGCGATCTTATCCAGCGCGCTTTCGCCGAAATTCATGAAATGGCGGAAACTGTCACGCAGGCCCGGTTTGGGGTGGCCGGTGATGGCGGCAATCCGGGTCAGGAAATCCTGCGAAGCCCGCCTTGCAATCCGCCCGGTGGCAAAGAAATAGGCAATGATCGGAAACATCACCACCATGCAAAGTCGCCGCCCGCCATAACGGTAAACCATGCCAAGGAACCGGATGCCCCAATACATGCCGCGTTCATCAATTTCCGACCAGTGCCGGGCGGATTTTCCCCCGGTTTCAGGATGTTTTTCGGGATCAATACCGGTGCGGTGTTTCTGCCCGAAGTGACCGCCACGCGCGATAAAGCCCGGCAGGCGGATCAGCATGCCAAAGAACAGCCGGGTGTGCATCCAACTGATCAGGACATTGTCCTTCCACATGCGGAAGTTCGATGTGTTGTTTTTGGGATATGTGACTTCGGTCGGAACGTGATGGATCGGGACACCGCGCCAGTAAAGGCGCACCATCAGTTCGGTGTCGAAATCCATTTTATGGCCGCAGCCTTCTTCGCGCCAGACCGCGAGGCTTTCGGATACCGGATACACGCGAAAGCCGCACATGCTGTCGCGGATATGGGTCGATAATGTTTCGATCCAGACCCAGACATGGGAAATCCAGCGCCCGATGCGGCGTTTTTCCGGGATGCTGTCGTCATAGACCGGAAGGCCGGTGATGAGGGCAGCCGGGTCTTCGCGGGCGATGCGGATCATTTCTTCGATCCGGTCAAGATTGTGCTGCCCGTCGGCATCGACCTGAATGGCGTGGGTGAAACCGGCGCGTTCAGCCATGGCAAGGCCCGCCATCACCGCCACACCCTTGCCGCCATTTTCATCGAGATGCTGACAGGTAACCCCGTTTTCGGGATCGTGCAGGGCTGCCACAACATCATGCGTTTGCACGTTCGAGCCGTCATCAATGATGATCACCGGCAGATCATATTCGCGGATGCGCGCCACGACATCAGCCAGGACATCATGATGGTTATGGGTGGGGATGACGGCACAGATTTTCATGAGGCAGCCTCGCGCCATTTCAGAATACCGGAGCTGTGATCGCCTTCGGCGTCGGAATGATAACGGAATTTGATTTTTGCTTTGTCGCGGTCGCAATCAAGTTCCAGCATCACGGTCGATCCGGGTGTGATCGGCTTTCGGTATTTAAGTTGTGTCACTTCGCCGATGGTGACCGGTACGTCAAAAAGCGCTGCGGCCTGATCCACGGCCCAGTGCAGTTGCACCACCCCCGGCAGGATCGGCATGCCGGGAAAATGGCCACGGAAATAAAGCAGATCCGTTGGCAGGTGCAGCGACAGGTTGACGCGGTCATCATCGCGATTTTGTATAACGATTTCAGGCGTTAAAGGTTCCATTTCGGCAAAAAGAGCGCGCAGCAAATGAAGCGGGCGTTTGCCCTGACTGTCGGATGGCAGCTGATCGACAAAGCGCCAGCGTTGCGGCAGGGCAGCATCATCTTCGAATTTGGCGATTTCACGCCGCAATTGCCGGCCCATGCGAAATCGCCCGATTTCGGCCAGCATATCGCGGCCCGCAGGCGACAGTACGGCCACTACGCCAAGGCGGCGGTCATCATCATCGGGGATAAGCGCAATGGCGTCTTCGACCAGATGGCTTTGGCGCAGATGGCGTTCAACCGCACCCAGCGAAATGCGTTTGCCTTCGACCTTGACCACCCGGTCGGCCCGGCCATGCAGGGTGAAGGTGCCGGTTGCGTCATTGATCTTTGCGATGTCTTCGGTTTGATACCAGTCATCGCCCGCGATATGGGCGGCACGCACGCGCAGGCACCCGGCGTCATTTAGGGCGACCTCGACCCCCGGCAGAGGATGCCATGGGCAGTTGTCGCCGGTCTGCTGACGGTGGGCGATGCCACCGGTTTCGGTGCTGCCGTAAATTTCGGTCGGGCAGGTGCCGAGCATGGCGGTGGTTTCACGTGCGGCGGCAAGATCGAGCGGCCCCCCCGATGAAAAGATCAGGGACGGGCGCGGCACATCTGCCAGATCGGGATGCAGGTTTTTAAGATGTGCGGGGCTTGTGATCAGGACATCGCCATTATTGATATCGCCCTGCATCATTTCCCAATAGGGGGCGGGATCGGCGGTGAAAACGCGCTTGGTCATCACCGGCCAGACGATGCGGAAAATCAGGCCATAGATATGCTGATGCGATACCAGCCCGACAATGCGTGCGCCTTTGGGGATGTGCGGCTGCCAAAGCGGTTCCTGTATGGTGATTTCGGCTTCGATCAGGGCCAGTGTTTTAGGGATGGGTTTGGCATCCCCAGTCGAGCCAGATGTAAAGAATACCGCGCGGCAATCGGTTGCGGCGGGCAATGTCATGTGGCTGTCGATATTGGTCGCAGTGGCCGAGGCAAGTCTTTCGCGGATGGCGGCGTCATCCAGATACAGATCGAACTGGCTGCTGATGCCATCAAGATAGGCGGGGCGGTCGGTTGCCGGGAAAATCACGGTGGCCCCCGCCCGCCATGCGGCGGTGATCGCGATCAGGAACAGACGGGCCGACTGGCAATGGATGGCGATGCGCGAAGATTGGCGCAAGATCGGGCAAAGCCGGTCGATATCGGCCAGGATATCACCCGCACAGAAGACCCGGCCGCCTTCGACGCAAAGGGCGGTGGCGGCGTTTTTCGGATCATGCAGGTTTGCGATAAAGCCGGTCATGGGGTTTCGATATTGTTTCCGGTTTTGCGATCATGGCGGGCACGCAAGAAACGGCGGACCGGCCATTCGCCAATGAACAGGATGCCGATCAGGCCATAGGACAGAAGCCCATTATAAAGCGTCCAGATTTCCATGCTCGCATAAAGTGCCGTCCATGTGGCAATCATCGCGTTGAGCGCGAAAAATCCGATCCAGACCTTGGTCAGTTTGCGCGTGTAGGCAACCGAATAGGCATCAAGATCAGGCATTTTAAGCCGTGCCAGGCGTTCGACCATCGGGCGTTCGGTAAACAGCGTGACGGTAAAAACCATGCCCATGGTCAGGCTGACAATCACCGGATAAAAGCGGATGGCGACCAGTTCGCTTGCGATGCCGCCTGCGGCGACAATGACGGCGACCAGAACCGCAAGACCGGCAGGCCCATAACGTTTTTGCAGCGCAAATGAAGCGGCACGCAACAGAACGAGGATCAGAAGCCCGATCAGGATGATCTGCGGGGAAAAGACCGTCAGTCCGAAATAGACCAGAACCGGATAGATGATACCCAGTATGGCAAGCAGGATGGTCGCGATCCGTTTAGGAACAGACCAGGTCATGGATCTTCTCGACGACGTCATCGACGGTGCGGACAGACCGGAATTCCATGGCCGGGATTTTCTTGCCGGTGATTTCCTGGAATTTGACGATCAGGTCGACGGCATCGATGCTGTCGAGGTCAAGGTCTTCGAACAGGCGGGCGTCCGGGGTGATATCCTCGGACGGGACTTCGAAAAGTTCGACAAGGTAATCGTGAAGCTGCTGATAAACGTCCTGGCGACTTTGCATGATCACCCCTCCTTGCCCGATGCCTGAATGAATTTCGCCAGATTGCGCACGGAGGCAAAATGGGTTTTGACATCTTCGTTTTTCGCATCAATCCGGACATCGTATTTTTTCTGGATCGCAACGCCAAGTTCAAGGGCATCGATGGAATCAAGTCCCAGACCATCGACAAACAGGGCTTCTTCGCTGTCGATATCCTCGACACTTATGTCTTCGAGATTAAGCGTCTCGATAATGAAGGCTTTAAGTTCTGTTTCCAGCGAAGTCATGCGTCAGTCTGTCCAGATAATAATCCTTGATGATCCGGGTCAGCAAACGGGCCTGTCTGGCGCGGCTTAATGTCGGATCAGCAATGTCCCCAAATGATAGCGGTGCATCGACCACCAGCCGAAAACGGATTTTCGACGGCGGAATGCGATACCACGGTACCCCCTTTTTCAGGGTATCGTGATTACAGTGCACAACCACAGGAATCAAGTCGACTTGTGTTTCTATCGCGATATTCGCTACCCCGCGTTGCAATTGACCCAGTTTGCGGCGGCTGGGTGTACGGGTTCCTTCGGGGAAAATCAGGATGCAGGCACCGTTTGCCAGATGATCGCGCGCCTGCGATATCAGGTTTTCCGGGTCATCATTATTGCGAATGAAACCAGCCGCACGTACCACACCGGCCATGAACGGATTGCGAAACAGTTCGTGTTTGACGACACACTGGCAGCGATCCATCTGGGCCAGGATCATCACGACATCAAGCAATGTCGGGTGATTGGCGATGATCAGCGCCCCACGTGCGGATCGCAGGCGTTCGATATTTTCGGTTTCGGCAACCGCCACACCGGTGACATCAAGCATCCATGTGAAAAGGCGAAAACCGCGGCAGATGACAAACTGCGCATAGCGGCGGCGTTTGGCGCGGTCCTGCAGGATGATCATCATGGCGGGAAAGATGGTGATGGCCATCAAAAGCCCGCCCAGACCAAAGGCCGAAAAGGCAAAGCCGGTCGCCAGCAACCGCCAGTACCAGTTAAAGCCTTTTGTCGGCCGTGTCGGCGTGCCTTGTCTTTCAGCCATTCGATTGCATTATCCAGCCGCCGGTCTTTCCTGGCAGGTGTAACCCGGTTTTGGATGATGCACCCAGACAGGCGGCAATCGCACGTGCCTGCCGGTGGGGCATCGGGGCGGGATCATGGTCGGGGATTGGATCGAACCAGAACATTTTGCCATCTGTCGCCGTTGGCTGATCAAAGCGGATGGCAAGGGCAGTGCCGGAAATATCGTCCGGGTCCTGATCCTGATAGATGTCGGGCAGCGGCAGATCGACATAGCACAGGATGACAGGGCCATCCTCGCTGGTGAGCTGGCATAATGTTTCGGTAAGTGCTGCGATCAGGCTGTCATTCCCGGCCGAAATTGCGGTGTGGCTTTGGGTGATCGACCAGTTGATCGAGGCAACCCCGACCAGCGCATTATGCACCGACATGCTGAAATCGGCGGGGGAGAGGGTTTCGTTTGTCGCGACCTGATGGAGGAGTTTTAGCGTGCGATCAATATTGCCGTGGCGTGATGCAAAAACGATATGCGGGTTGTCACCATCGCCGATGGTATGGCCGAGCACCTCGGCGGCGGCGCGGCCATACAGATCCAGCCGCCGCCGCCAGGCAGGTTTGAGGCTGCGCGCCAGATTGGCATTATTCATGTCGTCAATCGGGACTGCGATGTGCCCGGACGTTCCGGATTTCAGGACCGCATGATCATCGCGGTCTTCCCAGAACGCCCAGTGCGAAATTCTGGCCTGCAGCAGCGTCATATCAAACCTTATTGGGCAAGGGCAGCCTTTGCCGATACCTCACGCAGGATATCCTGTCTCAGATTATTGACCCAGCGATTGTAATTATAATGGATCGAAGTGCCATCATAATTCAGATTGGTGCTGTCGACGTAGGAAATCGAAAATTCGGACTGATCAAAGTCGATTTCGACCTTGGCAAGATGGTCGCGCGGGGAATAGGTCGCGATCAGTTCACCTTCGGCCTTGCGCTGAACGATCCATTCACGGTCGCCTGCGGCCTTGATGATGCATTCTTCGATCTGTGCCATGCTGAGTTTTGCCGCATCAGCCGGGAAGGGCTGACTGCTGACATTCTGGACCGGGGCGGTGCGGCATGCGGCAACAACAAGTGCCAGCAAACCGACGACTGCAAATTTCAAACTGCGCATATCCAACCTGCCTTTTGTTGATATTATCCGATTGATCCGGTGCATTGGATCAATTATCGCGTTTTTTATTGCCCGAGCCGGGCAGACGCCCCTGATTTAAAGAACCCGTCGCCAACAACACAACCAAAACTTGCCAGATATATGAAAAAAAACGCAATCATCGATGTCAATACCGCGTTTGAGGGCAGCGTTTTATGGTGCTGGCAGCGGATCGATGATCTGAAGGGGGATCGCGCGGAAAAGCGCCGCCAAAGTTCGATGTGCGGGTGGCAGATGCTGGGCGATCTTGGTCGGTATATGTGGCCCGATATTGCGGGGGATGCGGCATTTGAAACCGTGCGGCAAAGTTCCGGCCAGCCCGGCCTGATCATCGATGGTGTGATCCATTGTGCGAGCATCAGCCACAGCCGCGACCTGGTGGCGGTGGCGATTGCCAAAGACCCGGATGCCATGATCGGCATCGATATCGAATATCGCGACCCGAGCCGTGATATCGACGCCCTGTCACGCTGGCTGTTTGACGGGGATGCGAATGGCCGGGATTTTTATCAGGGCTGGTGCGATTACGAGGCGGCCTTCAAGGCGACGGGCGAAACCGACCCGTTGGCACAGGCACGCGCCACATTGATCGCGATTGAAACCATGGATGGGTTTTCTGGCGCGCTGGCGCGGGTTTGAGCCGCCAAGAAGCAGATTCTAGTTCGCAATGAACAGGTCGCGTGCAGTACGTACCACCCGGCTGATATGATCGGCGACCGCGGCGACCCCGCGGGTGTCCTTGGTATCGGGATGCAGCAGCATCCAGTAATTTCGGGTAAAGCGGATATCGGGCAGCAGGCGGATCAGGTCGGGGACATCATGGGTGGCGTAATCATGCAGGATGCCAATGCCATGCCCGTTGCGCACCGCTTCCATCTGGGCCACGACACTGCCGCATTCGAAACGCCGTTTCATCAGTTTGCCCAGACGTGCCGCGTAATCAAGGGCGCGGCTGTAAATCAGGTCTTCGATATGGGTGACAAACAGCCGGTCGGTCAGATCGCGTTCGGACCGGATCGCGCCATAGTTTTTGATGTAGCTTTGGGATGCATAGACGCTCAGCGTGTAGTCGGTCAGTTTTTTGATCACCAGCCGCCCCTGTTTGGGGCGATCAAGGGTGATGGCGATGTCGGCTTCGCGTTGGGACAGGGAAAAGGTCCGCGGCAGCGGCACCAACTGGATCACCAGATCGGGATGCCCGGCGGCAAAGCCCGCGAGTTCACGTGCAAGGAAGTAATTGCCAAGTCCATCGGGCACGCCAACACGCACGGTTCCGGCGATGCCTTCTGCCCGGCTGGGGAAGGCGGTGCCGACTTTAAGGAAGGCTGATTCAGCGGCCTCGGCAGCACCCATCAGGGCTTTGCCGGCCTCGGTCAGTTCCGATCCGGTGGTGCGTCGTTCGACAAGTTTGGTGCCGAGTTCCTGTTCAAGCGCGGTCAGTTGCCGACCGACCGTGGCGTGGTTCAGGCCAAGCTGACGGGCGGCCGAAAGGATTTGGCCCTGTCGTGCGACGGCCAGAAAGATGCGAATGCGGTCCCAATCCATGATCTATCGACTTTAAAAATTGCACATCGAATTTTCAATAATGGTAATTGATGTGCATCCATATGCATATCCATAATCGACCTGCTTTGCGGACGGTTTTTATGATCCGCGACAAAAGATCACCACGATTATCGGGAGAAGCCGAATGTCCAGCCAGATCACCCATTACATCAACGGCAAACGTGTCGCCGGGACTTCCGGCCGGACAGCGGCCGTGTTCAACCCGGCCACCGGTCAGCAGAGTGCGACCGTTGATCTTGCATCGAAGGCCGAGGTTCGAAATGCTGTCGAAAGTGCACGGTCGGTGGCCGCGGAATGGGCCAATACCACGCCGCTGCGTCGTGCCCGTATCCTCAATAAATTCCTGGGCATCCTTGAAAGCCGTTCGGAAGAACTGGCGGCGGCCATTACCGCCGAGCATGGCAAGGTGCTTTCGGATGCACTGGGTGAAGTCACCCGCGGGATCGAGGTTGTTGAATTTGCCACCGGCGCGCCGCAGCTTTTGAAGGGCGAATTCACCGAGAATGTCGGTACCAAGGTTGATAGCCATTCGGTGCGTCAGCCGCTTGGTATTGTCGCCGGTATTACGCCGTTCAACTTCCCGGCCATGGTGCCGATGTGGATGTTCCCGGTTGCGCTTGCCTGCGGCAACTGTTTCATCCTGAAACCATCCGAACGTGATCCGTCTGCGTCGCTTCTGCTGGCGGAATGGCTGAGCGAAGCCGGTTTGCCGGACGGCGTTTTCAACGTTGTGCAGGGCGACAAGGAAGCGGTTGATGCGCTTCTGTTTGATCCGGATGTCAGCGCAATCAGCTTTGTCGGGTCGACCCCGATTGCAAAATACATCTATGAAACCGCGACTGCGCAGGGCAAACGTTGCCAGGCGTTGGGGGGCGCGAAAAACCACATGATCGTGATGCCCGATGCCGATATGGATCAGGCGGTCGATGCCCTGATGGGGGCGGCATATGGATCGGCTGGCGAACGCTGCATGGCGATTTCGGTTGCAGTACCGGTGGGCAAGGCAACGGCGGATGCGCTGGTCGAAAAGCTTGTCCCGCGCATTAACGAACTTCGCGTTGCACCGGGGACCGATCCGGCCGCCGAAATGGGGCCGCTTGTGACGGCACAGCACCGCGACAAGGTTGTCGGTTATATCAACAAGGGCGTTGAAGAAGGGGCGAAGCTGGTTGTTGATGGCCGCGACATTCGTTTGCAGGGCTATGAAGACGGCTATTTCGTTGGCGGGACCCTGTTTGACAATGTCACACCCGACATGACGATCTATAAGGAAGAGATTTTCGGCCCGGTCCTGTCAATCGTGCGGACCGATGATTTTGAAGCCGCAGCCGATCTTGTTGATAGCCACGAATATGGCAATGGTACCGCGATCTTTACCCGTGATGGCGATACGGCGCGTGAATTTGCCAACCGCACCCAGACCGGCATGGTCGGCATCAATGTGCCGATCCCGGTTCCGATGGCGTTCCATTCATTTGGCGGCTGGAAGGCATCCTTGTTTGGCGATCATCACATGCATGGGATGGAAGGGGTGCGGTTCTATACCCGCCTTAAAACCATCACCTCGCGCTGGCCGACGGGTATTCGCAAGGGCGCCGAATTCGTCATGCCGACGATGAAGTGATTTCTTTCAGAATTGACTGATGATTAAAATGATCCGGTGGTGGCTTTAACAGGCTGCTGCCGGATTATTCAATTCGGTTTGGAATGAATAATCGGCCCAGAGTTCGATTCCCGAAATATTTTTGATTTAGCGCGGATTTCATAAGTCAGCTGTTTGTAGTTTTATCTGAATTTCGATATAAATTGTAAATTGAACGGTCGGAGTATTTTGCTTTGACCAATAAAACCTGACGGGTGAGAAATTTTATGATCAGCGGGATTGATATTTCCAAGCTTGGATATGCCGAATTAAAGCGTTTGATGGAAGACGCGGAACGAGAAGTAGAAAATCGTAAATCCCAGTTTATTTCCGATCTGCGCGGAGAGATTGATCAGAAGCTTTTTGATGCAGGCCTTTCTATTTATGACCTTTATCCCGAATTATCGAAAAGCCGCGTTGCCAAAGAAGGGGAACGTCAAGTTGCAGAAAAGCAGCAGGTTGTACCGAAATATCGTAACCCCGAGAACGCGGAAGAAACCTGGACAGGCCGCGGGAGGGTAATTCACTGGGTTTTGCGTATTGCCGAGGACAGAAACATCAGTGTTGATGACATCAAAAATGATGTCGCGTTTTTGAACCCGGATCACCCGAAATATGAAACGCACAAGCAGGAGCTTTCGAAGTAGCATCGCATGCTTCGACGAAGCTTTTGATGTTACTGACGTTCTAATTGCGCACGCGGGTTGAGTTCAAGTTTATGAAAAAACTGATATTCATTTTAATCCTTCTGGCCATCGCGGGGGCAGGGGGATGGGGCTATTATCAGCATCGACTGGAATTGGAAAAACAGCAGGAAGGCCGGTTTTCTCCAAGTCCTGCTGATATTTATGCCGGTATTATCGAAGCCGTGAAGCCGACCCTCGATATGCATGGATATGGTTTGACGATGCTGGTACCCGGCAACCGGCTTGGCGAATTCGAGTGGGATTTTCGCGGTACGCTGGGCAAGGAAAATGTATCGCCACCATTTTACGGGCGGGTTACCTATGTTTGTGAAGATAATCCGCAGAGTTATTGCTGGCGACTTGATGAGTTGCTCATTAACGGGCGTATGATCGAGCGAATTTCGGGGGATGCGCAAGGCCTGAACGAACGCGAAACGGCAGAGGGAGAGGCTGTTGAAACCGTTGAACAGGTTGCCGCCGGATTTTCTGCCGATGATCAGGTCGGTGCATCCGAAATATCCACTGACCCGCAAGAATCTGAAACGGTGTCCGAGAATGTAAATGATACAGACGTCGTGACAGAAGTCGCAAGCGTGGCAGGCGAAAATACGGTTCCCCTTCCCGATGACGAGGTGAAAATCTGGCACAGTACTTCTGATACTGTTAACGCCCGTATCGGGCCGGGTACAGATTACAAGATTGCGTTTCAGATGCCGTCCGCAACGCCGTTGAAGCTTCTTGAGGAGCAGGACGGGTGGGGACAGTTTTCTTACACAGGGCCGAATGGTAAGATTTACAGTGTCTGGATCGCCATGACCCTTGTTGAAAGCAGATAGGCTTTATTTTCAGGCGTTCGTGGCATGATATGGACGCCTGATTTATCCGGTCGGGCGATATCAAAATCTTTGGGAGGAAATAGTGCTTTCCTGGTTTGCCAGAAAGAAAAAGGGCGACGAAAGGTCGCAATCGGTCTTTCTGGGAGAAACATCGATACCGGATGATATTGTCGTGTACGCGATCGGCGATATTCATGGACGGGCGGATCTTCTCGAGAATTATCTTGTTGCAATTCAGCGCGACCCGGTCGATAGCGGTATTGCGAAAAGAATTGTTTATCTGGGCGATTATATTGACCGTGGTCCCGAAAGCCGCAAAGTGATTGATATGATTCGGGAGATGGACAATGCCGGTGTCAGACAGACAAAAATCATCGGCAATCACGAAGAGTTTCTGCTGCGTTTTCTTGATAATCCGGAAGAAGGTACGTCCTGGCTTTCCTATGGGGGGGCAGAGACGCTGCTGAGTTATGGGGTTGGTATGCCTGCGGGCGTGCTTTCAGCCGGGAAGCTTGCAAAAGTCGCCGAGGATCTTCGATCCCGGATGGAAGAGAGCGGGCATCTGGTATTTTTGCAGCAGCTTGAGGATGCCGTGACAATTGGTGATTATTGCTTTGTTCATGCGGGCATAAATCCGGATCGTTCTTTGGAGAAACAGATACCCGAAGACCTGCGATGGATACGGGAGCCGTTCCTGACGCATACCGGCGGTTTCGAAAAGGTTATCGTGCATGGTCATACGATCACGGATGAACCTGAATTTCGGCCAAACCGCATAGGGATTGATACGGGAGCCTATTATAGTGGCCGGCTGACATGCCTTCGGCTGCAGGGAAGACAATATTCAATCATGTAAAAAGCCCGGTATCGACCGGGCTTTTTGGGAAATCAGGGCGCTTTATCAGAAGAACCGTTCTTCAACGCGAACTATATCGCCCGGCAGAACCACGGTTTCAGGTGTGGCTTTTTCCGGTTTACGGCTTTCATCACCCCCCCGGATAATCAGGATGTCTTCCTTGTCCGCACGGTAAGTGAAGCCGCCCCCCAGAGCGACCGCGTTAAGCACGCTCATGCCGCTGACATAGGGATAGCTGCCTGGTTCCTTCACCTCGCCCAGAATATAGAAGGGGCGATAGTTCAGGACATCAATGCTGACTTTCGGGTCCTTGAGGTAGCCTTCCTGAAGCCTATCTTCGATCACATCGGCAAGCGCACGCAGGTTTTTGCCGCCTGCGTCCACTTCTCCGATCAGCGGTAAGGATATCTGGCCATTGCCGCTGACCTCAAATTCCCCCGACAGGTCTTCTTCGCCAAATACGGTTACCCGAAGTTTATCGCCGGAACCAAGAGTATAGACTGGCTGTTGCGCATAGACATCCTGCGATACCAGCAGGGCGAATAGAGCCAACAGAAGAAAACCGACAGAACGCAACATCTTAAAACCTTTAGAACGTAAATCCCTCCGGGCGGAACCCGAAGGGATTATAGCATTATATAGAGCGGGAGCCAGCATTGCCTCAGACAAATCCGGGTTAGTTTGCGCTGGCATCCTGACCTGGGTTTTCTTCGGTCACAACGGTGATCGTGTTGCCGATATCCTGATCCTGACCGTCATTGGTGTTGTTCGAAGCGGTCTGAGTGGGTTGGACGGTTGTTGCGGCCTGCTGGACAGCCGCTGCATTAACGCCACTTACGCTTGAAACCTGGCTGGTGATGGCGGTCGACTGCGTTGGTGCCGCGACAACTGCGGCCGTGGTGATGGCTGCTGCCTGTGTCGGGGCACCCGTTGCGGCACCTTTTGCAATTGCTGCGGCCTGGCCCGGGTTAACCCGGATTGCGGCGGTTGTGATATCAGCTGCGCGATCCGGAGCCGCGGTTGCAGCGGATTGTGCAATGGCCGCAGCCAGTGCAGGCGATACCGAGGCCGCTGCGGTCGTGACTGCACCTGCCTGATCCGGTGCGGAAGCCGTTGCTGCGGCAACAACTGTCACAACAATGTTGCCCTGTTCATCGATGCTTACATTTGAACCGTTTGCAACGCCGATGGCGACGGTCGTAATTGTTGCAGCTGCTGCCGGATTGCGTTTGATGGCGCGTGATACGGCCTCGGCAATTGCGCTGTCACGCGTGCTCTGCGTACTGCTCGCGCCGTCCATCCGACCCTGTGTGACTTGCTGAATGGCATTTGCCAGCGATGCAGCATCCGTTGCATTGTCAATCAGATTTTGTTCGGCCTGAGTAAGATTACTTTGCGAGGTGGTAGTGCTGGCGACAGCGACCGCAACACCGATGGCAGCCGCGGCAGCAACACCTACGGCGAGTGCCCCGGCGGTTATTCCGCCGACCGCTGATGCACCAGCTGCGCCAGCACCTGCGGCAGCGCCAGCGCCACCAAAAGAGCCTGTTCCGGAGGAAGAGCCTGCTCCGGAAGCGGCCTGTGCCCATGCCGAAGCAGTATGGGTGCCAAGCAGACTGCCTGAAAGCAGAACAACTGCCATGAATTTCGATAAAGTTTTCATCTGATTTCCCCTGAACCCTGCAAGGTCGTCTGGCAGGTCTGGCGTAAAGTTTGAAGTGTTTTACCGGAAGCTAAAAATCTAAAGAAGTAACAGCGAATGGAACCTGATCCCTTGTGAGGGCAGGGGCGAGACATATTGCTGTATTAAAAAATCCCCCGAGGATGGTCGGGGGATTTTCAGGATATGTTACTCAGGTACAGATCAGAACTGTGCGCCAAGCTTGATGGCGAAAATATTGTTGTCGTAGCTCTGATCCGTGACGTTTGAGTCACGGTCTTCGAACTTGTAGCTGACACCGGCAAAGAAATTACGGTTCAGTTTGTAATCAAGGCCGAGACGGAAGCTCATGAGATCGTCTTCACGCGAAATGCCTTCATAATCAGAGTTCTGATAGTTGGCATCGGCTGTCGCAACAAGATTACGCAGGAATTCGTGATCAACACCGAGGCCGTAGCTGGTGGCAACGATTGCAGATGCGTCATCAGTTGTGGTTTCGTTGATCGCACGGGCGAAGGTGCCGCGAACCGTGGTCAGTTCGGTCAGGTTCCAGCGAACGGTCGCATCCGCCGAATAACCGTCCGCATCGCGAAGTGACGGATCGGTATAGTCCTGTTCCATCCAGCCAACGCCAAGGTCGGCACGGATCAGCTGGTCCAGGTCAATGGCGATACCGGTCTGAATATTATAACCATCTGAATCACGGTTGAAGCCATTATCGTCGACGTCGGAATCATAGTCGCGGTCGTTGAGAACGCCTTTGACGAATGCTTCATAACCGGTCTGGATTTCGTAACCTGCGCGAAGTTCGCCTTCAAGGACCTGACGATCACGGTCATCGTTGTTGGTGGTGCCACCATCAAGTTCTGCGTTGTCATCATAGTCGAGATCGGTAACGCGACCGGTTGCGCCAAGGCTGATACGGTTCGGCTTGAACCGGCCACCGAATTCAGCTTTCAGGCGGTCATATTCAACCGGATCGGCGGCATCGGCATCGACATCGTCGCCACCACGGTCTTCATGGAGATGTTCAAAGCTGCCCAGGCCATTGAAAGTCAGCGCCTGGCTGGCGTCAAAACGGCCATCGACCTTGGCATTGTAATCTTCGTAATCATCGTCATTTGAATCTGCATAGAACCCGAAATCGGCACCAGCACCAAGGTTCAGTGCATGGTTGTTCCAGTCAGAACGCAGGTTAAGGGTCGGCTGAACCTTGGTGATCATATCGTCGGTTTCGTCATTTTCTTCCTTGAAGATGTTGTCGTTGAATTCTTCGACAACTTCCAGCTTCGGCAAGAGACGGAATGAACCAACGGTTGCGCCTACCGGTTCGTAGCCTTCGGCGGTGCGCTGAGCAACGCCCTGATCCGGATTGACGGCTTCCTGCGCGCTGACAGAAGATGTCAGCGCCGCAACCAAAGCACCAGCGGCAACGGTTGCGAGTAATCCCCCTTTGAGAACCTTCACTTTGTATTCCCCTTCAAATCAATATCTGAAACGTGTTTTTTCGGTCAAATCAGGTCGGGCTGCCGGTCTGGGCCGGATTTTCCTGGACAACGGGTTGCTCCACAACAGGTGTGCTTGTTGTCACTGTTTGTTGTTGTTGTTGTGTGCTGGTCGCCGTCTGGGTACTTGCCTGCGCCGTGGCGTTCAAACCGTTTTGAACTGTGACATCGGTTGAAGCGACGACCTGGGCCGCTGTTGCGGCACCCTGGGCAGCCTGTGATGCGATGGCTGCGACCGAGGTTCCGGTTGCTGCGGCGACAGAAGTAATAATCGCAGCTGCACTGGTACGGGATGCCGACGCGACGGTTGCCGCGATTGTGCCCGAGTTAGCTGTTGAGCCGGACTGGGCCGCTGCGACAGAAACCTGGGCCGCGATCTGGCTGGCGGCTTGCGGGTTTGCACGCGAAACGGCAGCTGCGACCTGCAAGGCCGATTGCGGTGCCGCGCGAGTTGCCGCAGCGGCGATTTGTGGCGCCGCTGCCGGTGCCCGGGCCGCGACCGCAACGGCGATTGTTGCGGCTTGTTGCGGAGCAGCCGATGCAGCGGCAGCGGTAACCTGTGAAGCTGCCTGCGGTGCAATTTCAGTGATAGCCGCAGCAGCAACCGCTGCCTGCTGCGGGGCTGCCTGTGCCATAGCCTGGGCAATCTGTGCGGCAGCAGCCGGGTTGCTTTGCGTCGCGCGCTTGGCAATCGCAGCGGCAAGCGTCGGGTTGGTCTGAACCAGATTGGCAACCATAGCGCTCAGTGCTTCCGGGGTGGCAGCAGCACCGTCAATCTGAGAACCCATCTCGGCAGTTAGTGCTGCACTTGTCTGTGCATAAGCAATTGTCTGCATGCCGAAGAAAACACTACCAGCCAACGCAGTCGCAACGGCCAGTTTCTGTAAGCGCCGCATAGCATATCTCCCTTCGAAAACCTTATTCAGTTCCCGACACAGGAACCGACCCTATCTACTTGGTTAAATACTATCTGGTTCCCAAATAACCGGCAAAGCATTCTTTACGGTTTATGGCGAAAATCTGATGGAAACAGGCGTATATGTGTTATTTATGCCACATGTGTGGCGTTTTTTTCAGTCTTCAATCATGTCAAATGGTTGCTGGTTTGTTGGTATTTGGCGCTTCAGGGTTGGATTTTGATTTTGGAAAGTTGCAAAAGCGCGAGGTGATGCGGACAGAGGTTTAGCCGGGTTACAGCTTTCGCCTGTATGCGCCTTTGTCCGAGCAGCTATGTGGCAGATTACTTATTCAGCTGGACAATAAAACGGGTGAAGCGGTCAATATCGCCATCCGCCATGGCACGTATGACGAGTGTCATCGTTTTGGGATTTTGCTTTGCGAGCGCAATCAGATCGCGGCGTTCAAGTGTTTCGATCCAGCGCACTTTTTCCTCGATGGTTTTCTGATCGTCTTCGGAAAGTTGATCCCACAGGATTGCAGCATATTCGATCTGTGAAATTGCAAGGGATCTTTCGTACGGGCCGGTGACAAGCGATGTTGATAGCGCCTGCATTGCTGTTCCGTCCTCAGCACCACCGGTTTGCAATCTGATGTAGCAAAGCCGTACCCATGAAAACGGATCCATCGGCGAATGGGCGATGGCATCTTCAAAGGCGGTTTCGGCCAGAGCAAGATGGTTCTGCCGTTCGGCTTCATTTTCTGCCCGCGCGGCAAGGGCGAGTTCGACATAACCGAGACGCGTTTGCACTTCACGTTCGTCGACCCAGTCAATCACGCGGAGCAACCGGTCTTTCAGTTGCACGATATCGGCCAATGGAAGGGCGGGATTATTGATCTGCTCGTATGCCGGTTTCGAAACCGCGAGCATGATGGAGGCAAAAGTACGCGGAACGGCAAGCCAGATGAGAAAAGCCGCGCCGACCAGCCCGATACAGGCAGGCAGTCGGCGCAAAATGGAGCGTTTCATCGATTATTTGCTCGAATAATAGTCTTTGTAACGACCATAATAATATCCGTAATCGCCATAGCCATATTTGGAATGTTTTTTCACATTCACCTGGCTAAGAACCGTTCCGGCAAGGTCGATACCCGCTTCAACCGTTTCCTTTAACCCGGATTGTACCAGTGCACGAGGTGTGCCGTCCCATTTTACAACGTAAAGCATCTTGTCAGCCATCAGGCCGATGACCTTTGCGTCAGAAACGGCAAGAATAGGTGGGGCGTCAAGTACGATGAAATCGAAATGCGCGCGAAGGGCCTTGAGGTTTTCTGCCATGTGGCTTGAAGACAGAAGATCAAGGGCATTTGCCTGAGTGTTCTTGGCCGGAAGTACATAAATGCCGCTTTCCGGATCTTTCTTGATTGCCTGGTCCAGCGAGCACTCATTTGCCAGAAGCTCGACGATACTGTTTTCATTGCTGACGCCAAAGGTGCGATGCACGGTAGGGCGGCGCAAGTCGCAATCGACGAGCAGGACACGTTGTCCGGAAGTTGCGGCAACCTGTGCGAGCCATGCGGCGAGGGTTGATTTTCCTTCGGACGGGACCGTTGAGGTAATTCCAACCACCTTGGGCGGTGCATCGACATTTGACAGCATTAATGAAGTTCTCAGGCTGCGAACGGATTCCGTTGTTGCAGATCCGGGTTTTTGTGTCGGATATCGTCCGACATCGGTCCGCCCCAAAAGCGTCCCGGTTAAAAGCGGGACCATGCCAATTGCGGGAATACCGGTCATCTGTTCGATCTGCTCGGCACCGCGGAAGGTGTTGTCAAGCTGCTCGAGAACAAAGACCAGAACAACGCCAAGGAACATTGAACCGACAAGCGCAACCGCAATGATCAGTTTTTTCTTTGGCGCAGATGGATCAACCGGGACTTCTGCGCGGGCAATGATGCGGGCATCTGCTTGCTGGAGATCTTCCTGGTTGTTCGTTTCCTTGAACCGGTTCAGGAAGTTTTCATAAAGCAGGCGGTTGGCATTTGCTTCGCGTTCGAGTTCGCGCAGCCGGACTTCGGCCTGATTCTGGGAGCTGTTTTTGGTTTCGAGCTGTCCAAGGCTTTGGCGCAGGGTGGCGACGCGCGCATCGGCAACACCCATTTCGTTTCGCAGGCTTTGTGCGATTTTACGGACCTCGCGCTCGATTGAGGCACGCAGGTCGGTGAGTTCTGCGCGCGCCTTGATCATTTGCGGATGTCTGTCACCATAACGCGATTCAAGTTCGGATACCTTGCGCAGTACCTCGGCTTCCTGATCACGCAGGCGCTGGATCAGTTGCGAATTCAGCACTTCGGCTGCCGATGCCAGATCCGAACTGCTGCTGAGCAGGCGCTGCACCTGATTCAGGCGCGCTTGGGCTTCTGCCCGGTCGGCCTGGGCAAGAATCAGTTGCGAGTTCAGTTCCGATATCTGTTGTTGCGTCATCGAACTGCTTTGGCCGGAGCTTGCCGCAATTGTCTCGCGGTAATCCTCGACAGCGCGTTCGGTTGTTTCGACGCGCTCGCGCAAATCACCGAGGCGATCATTCAGCCATGATGTTGCCCGGCGGGTTGCCTCGAACTTTGCTTCAAGCTGATCGACGATATACTGGTCGGCGATGGTGTTCGCGATCAGCGAAGCCTTGCGCGCATTGGTGGAGGTGAAGTTGATTGCGATGACTTGGGACCGGCCGACGATGCCGACTTCGAGCTGTTCCTGAACGGCTTTGACGACACGGTTGGTCGTTTGTTCGGTGAGTTCGTCCTCGCTTAGCAGAATCTCGTTTTCCGTAAGGCCAAGTGATACCAGAACATCGCGCGGAACATAACTTTCGGGATCAAGCAGCGATGCCATCCACGATTTTTTGGCAATCTCGACGTTGAATTCCGGGTCCTGTTCCAGTTTCAGCTTTTCGACCACGCGCCGGATCAACGAGGACGAATGGATAACCTCTACCTCGCTTAGCAGTGCGCCCATTTCGGCGGACATGCCCGTCATTACGCTTTCGATATCGACAACGTTGGATTTACGTCCATCGATAATAACGTTGGTGGTTGCGGTATAACGCGGTGCGACCTGAAACACGATCAGGGTTGTAAGTGCCGTCAGGATGGCGACGACGGAAAAAATAACAGATTTACGCCGCCACAATGTGCGCAACAGTTCCTGCAGATCGATTTCGTCACTGTTGCCTTGCTGAGAAATGCGATCGGTCAGGCTTTTCAGGCGTGATTTGTTATGTTCACGCGCGCTGTTATCCATCACGGAACTGACCTTGGTCGTGCTGTTCAAAACGGCCCCCATATTTCGACCCCAACGTAACCGCTTGTATATGATGCGGCACGAATGCGAAAGCTATACGGAATTTGTTGACTGGCGGCAACCATTCACAACCGCGATTTGATCGAATTTTGATCGGAATTTGTACGGTTGCAGGCTGGCTCGCTTTATTCCGGCTTGATCAGATGGGGAGAGCATGGATATACGACAAGAGTATAGGGATGGGGAAAGGAACAGGGACGTGAATTTTGTACGCCGGTTTGTGTTTTACGGGTTGCTTGCCCTGATTGCGATTGCGCCTCTGCCGTTTGGTTCGAACCGGCCGTGGGCATGGTCCATTCTTTCCCTGTGGGTCGGCATTCTTGTTTTGCTGGATGCCATTGCGGCATTTGCCGACCCGGTTCGCGGCGAAAGCCGGTTTATGAAACGTATTGCCATTCCGGCAGTTCTTTTTATTTCCGTTGTCATCTGGATTGTGATCCAGGCCTCCCCGGATATTTTACCCGCCGCAGCCCATCCGATGTGGGGCGAGGCGGCAGCACAGCTTGGCCGGGATATGGCCGCATATGTTTCGATTGATCCGGAACGTACGCGTGATGCCTTGATGGTGCTGCTTGCCTATGCCGGTGTATTCTGGCTTGCCGCGCGGCACGGGCGGGACCGCGCGAATGCGGCAATCATGTTGAAGTTTTTCGTTATTGTTTCGACTGTTTATGCGATTTACGGCCTCGCCGTGTTTTTCGGCGGGTGGGAGAAAATCCTTTGGTATGACAAGAGTGCATATATAGGGGACTTGACCAGCACGTTTATTAATCACAATCATTACGCAACTTATGCTGGAATCGGACTTGTTTCATCACTTTTGTTATTGCTTGATCAACATAAACGGTATTCTCAAAGAAACAAAGGAGGGCGAGCGAGAGCAATACAAAATTTCGCGCAGATAATTGATAAAAACCTCGCTCCATTTCTCGGAGTTTTGTTGAATTCTTCTGCATTGATTTTGACTCATTCACGTGGAGGAGTTGCAGCCACTGGAATGGCGATATTCATAATTTTCGGTCTTTTTTTAATCAAGGTCGGAAGAACCCAGAGAGTCTTATTGGGGGCGTCCTTTGCTATGTTGACTGTGGTTGCATTTAATTTTTTACTGAGTGGCGAAAAACTCCTGCAGCGCATTATTGGTTATCAGGATGCTTGGGACCTTCGCAAATCTTTATATGGCCGAGTGGTAGAAGCAATCTCGGGAGCTTGGCTTGAAGGATATGGGGCAGGTACTTTTAAAACAGTGTTTCATGCATTTAAAGATTCTCCTGAGCTGAGCAGATATACTTGGCAATCTTCACATAATTTATTCTTAGATTTATTTGTTTCAATTGGTTTTGTGTTTGGTTTGATGTCATTGTTAGTAGTGGCTTTCGTGTTTTTTGATTTGGTAAAAGGGGCGTTAATTAGATCAAAGAGTAGCGTCTATAGTATCTTAGGTGTGGCAATATTGCTTTTGTTGTCGTTGCATTCTTTAATTGATTTTAGCTTAAAGATGTATTCAGTTTCTGTGAGTTCCTTGTATTTGATCGGATTGGTTTGGGCTGTGTCCGTTTCCAATATGGGGCATAGAAGGGATAATAAATGTTAATAAAAATAGCGATTTTCTTATGTAGCGTGTCTTTGATTTTTCCTCGATATTTTTTTGATATCCCATTTTTCCCGAGTGATTTTTGCGCAATAATTCTTCTAATTTTCCTGATTCCGAGGAAAATAAAACCTGCTGACGTAAGCATTATTTGGATGATTACTGCTTTCTTGCTGCTGTGTTTCATCTCTTTGACCTACGTAGACGGTTTGAACCCCGAAGGGGACAATTTGCGGCGCTTTTTAAGGTATGTAGCCGTATTTAGTGTCGCCTATATTGTTCTAACTGCTCGTGATGTGGAGCTTTTAACGGAAAAACACTTATTTCGGACTGTAGTGGCGTTCGGAGGTGTCGCGATTGGGATTGGAGCGCTAGGATTTGGCCTTCAGATAGAGGGATTGGTTGCTACTCAATCATATTGGTATCCTGGGTTTGGACTTATGTTTCGAGCTGGTGGAGTCTTCGAAAACTCTGGACCATATGGAGCCATGGCTGTTTTGCTGCTAGCTATTTCGCTGGTTGAGTTGGGGAAGGGAGAAGATCAAGCGTGGTCGATTTTCGGAGTCCTCGCCGGGGCGATAGGTATTGGCCTGTCTGCTTCAAGAACTGGCATATTTGTGCTTGTTATGTTTCTGTTTGCAGCGATGCTTGTTTCACCGAAACGCTCATTCTATGTGCGAATAACTTTAATTCTATTTGGCATAGCTGCTTTGGTGACACTTACTTTTCCAAAGTTGCTTGATTACTTTTACGAACGTTATTGGCTTGAGTTAGGGCGATATTTCTTTGAGGGGGGACAACTTGATACCTTCACTCGAAGGGGGCTCTCCTGGGAGGCTACTCTCCAACGTTTTCTGAATCAAGATATGTTCACAATCTTGTTTGGAGAAGGAATAAACTCTTTAGGAAGAGGAGACCTCTTCAATATCGCAATGCAGTCTGCAGATAATCAATATCTGTCTGTTCTTGTAGAAAATGGATTGATTGGATGGTCTATCGTCACGGGATTGATAGTGACAATTTTTTGGCGATTGATTTCTAATATTGAAAGTCGGGACACAGGTTTGGTTTGGTTTGCGATTTGTGTTTGCGGGATGTTTGGAGATATATTCTCATACCCAGCTGTCTTTTCAATCGCGCTAATATATGTGCTGTCAGCGCTTAAATGGGCAAACATTCGGAATAATAACAAAAATGTTAACCATTCTACATCTTACGCATAAAAGCAATATGGCGGGCGGCGGCGAGAAAAGTATGATTGAGCTTGCTTTAGAGCAGCAAAAATCAGGACTTATGGTTAGTGTCGTTTGTTCAGATGGAGAAATCGAAAGTCTTCTGGAGAGAAACGGTATATCTTTTCGTTCTTGTCCTGCTTTTTCTAAAATTTCCTCATTGAGTTTCGAGAAAAAATGGAATGCTTTAGGGAAATTTCTTGATATAATTAATTCGGCTTGGAGGCTCAGCAGTATTATAAAATCAATAAAATCTGATGTATTGCACTTTCATACTATTCTATCTCTTTTTTGCGCCGTTCCTTATTTGATATTTAATGGCTCAAAGCAAAAAGTTGTATATCATCATCGATCGCCGACAAGCATAAGAAGAATAAAATTTATAATGTGTTTTGTTGATTCGATTGTTTTGATTTCTAAAAAAGAGTTTAACGTAGCCAGAAATCTAAATTTATCTGCGAGGTTATATCATATTCCTAATGCAGTAAACGCAGCTATCGTTGGTGATGGCAATGTTTCTAATGAGGATATTGTCAGAGTTGCAATCCCAGCCGCAATCAAACCATTGAAACGGCAGGAGGACGCAGTAGATTTCGTAAAATTTTTTGCAGAGAGGTATGCTGGGGAAAAAGCAATAGAGTTTACCATCCGGGGGAGAAGCGAAGACGTCGAATACTTGTCTATGATACAAGAAAAATCAAAAAAATATGGATTAGATCACATACTTTCCTTTGTTGTCGGTGAGTTAACTACGAGTGAGTTATTTGATTCAGTAGATATTGCTTTATTTTTTTCACGGACAGAGACGTTTGGTCGCGTGGTTGCTGAGGCCATGAGTGCAGGTGTTGCAGTTATTTCTGAAGCGAATGATGGAGCTTTTGAAATAATAGATGATGGGGTAAATGGGTTTATAATTAATCGAGACTTTAATCGATTATATGAAATTTTGATTCACCTTTTAATAGACAAAAGTGCTCTTAAAAAAATTAAAACTGCCGGTCAGCAAACATGGAATAATCGATTTCAGGTATCAATTTTAGCGCGGAGAATTGAGACAGTTTATCGGGAAACTGAAGAATGAGGATACTCATTTTCAGGCGCGGAGCTCGCGGAGACTTATTAATGGCGACAACGGTATTATGCGCTTTGAAAAAAAAATATGGCTTCAACTGTCAGCTTGATTTTGCTGTTGACGCAGAATGTTCTGAGGTTCTCTCCGGAGATAACAGAATTTCCAAGATATACTCACTTCCTAAGTATTGGCGAAAAAAAGCAAGCATATTTCGAAAGTTTTTATATGGAATTTCACGATTTAGATCGTATGATTTAATAGTATGTCTAGATGCTAGGTTAAGTATTATTGTTCCGATTTTTTTTGTAAATAAAAATATCTATTCATTTATGCAGGGGTGGCGCGCCATATTTCAATGTAACAAAATATCTGAAACCGATTTATTTAAAGGATGTAATCGCAAAATCGGACTTTTTTTGGCGGCTGCTTTGGGAGGGGAAGATAAAGGTGATATAGCGAGAGATTCATGTATCCCAAACATTTATAAGAGCGGCTTGAGCATATCTACTCACTCCGATAGCTCAAAAAAAATACTGTTTTGCCCCGGAGGAGGGCGGAATTTTGGGGAGATCAAAAGTGGAAAAATAATTCCTTCAGATATATTTTTAAATTTGATTGAACGCTTTTCAAGTCAGGAAGTCGAATTCATTGCAGTTGGCGATGAATTTGATCGATCTTATGCAGAGTATTTAGTCTCTTCCGGAGCAAGTTTATCCAACTTCTGTGGTTTGACGAGCTGGTCTCAGCTTGAGCAGATGCTGATAACCTCTGCTTTGTTCATTGGACCTGATAGCGGAACGTTGCATCTCGCAGTTGCTTTGGGGAGGCCTACGATTGGTCTTTATAGAGTCACGGCAAGTGAAGATTTTGGTTATAACAATGCTAGAAATGTCAGTGTATTGCTTCAAGGTGGTGAAAACAATTTTACAGACGATATAAATTTAATTTCCAGTTATATTGGAAATTTTTTAAATGAAAAATAGTATTGTTATATTTCGTCAAGGCAGTTTAGGCGATACTGTTGTTTCCTTGCCCGTTTTTGAGGAGATAAAGCGTCGATATCCAGATAAAGACTTGGTGCTATTAACCGCATACCGGAACAACCCGGAAATTATTCCAACAGAAAAGATTTTAGTTAGAGCAAACCTGATCAAAAAGGTTATTAAATACCGAGAAGGTGTTAGAAATATTTCTGATTTATTTAATGTGATAAAGGAAATCAGGAAAGAGAGAATTCATAAATGTTTTTATTTGATGCCAAGAAAGAGAAAGAGGGACGTCGTTCGGGACGCTGTTTTCCTAAGAGCCTGTGGGATTAGAGAAATAATTGGATTGCCCCTTACAGATCGAGATTTGCACTGTCAGGATATAGGAAACGGTTTGGTTGAGTTTGAGGGAAACCGCCTTTATCGTGCCGTTTTTTTAACTGACATGCCGCAAGATTTGGGGCAAACACCGTTGTTTGAGGTTTCGGATTTGGAATACGTTCTGAATATCATCCGGCGCTCAAACTTCAACTCCGACAAATTGGTTGTTGTTTCGGTCAACTCCAAAATGACAACCAAAAATTGGTCTCTGCAGGCGTGGCAGAAAGTGCTTCTGGAAATTTCGAGGAGACATGAGCGACATATATGTTTTGTGGGGGCGATGTCAGATGCTGATTTTGTTGAACAAGTGGTTCAGGCTTTGCCTGATGGGTATTTGAACTTTTGTGGGCAGTTGTCATTGGAGCAATCCGCTGCCCTGATTTCACTTTGTGAACTGTTCATAGGGGTTGATTCGGGCCCTATGCATATCGCGAATTATCTGCATAAGCCTCTGGTTGGGCTGTTCAGTGCCCGTGACGTGCCTGGTAAATGGTATCCACAAGGGGCGAAGGCTCATATTCTACAAGGTGAAGCGGAATGCAGTAAATGCATGTTGGAAGATAATTGCCCCAACGATAATATTTGTATGAAAAGTATTTCTCCTTCGATACTTATTGAGAAGGTTGAAAATCTCCTGAAAGTTGAACTCTCATGAAAAGGTCTAATCGATTAGATCGGTTTGTTGATCGATATCTAGGAAGTATATTTATAGCTGCAATTGGTCTTTTACATAAAAAAAATAAAAGACCAAAAATTATAAGAAATATTGGTTTCGTACAGCCTACAGCTATAGGAGACCTTGTTATGGCGAGTGGCTTGATTAAAAGTTTTTCACGGAGGATTTATAAAGAAACCGGGATTTCACCTAAAGTTATTTTGTATGTCGGAGAGACTAACTATCAAGCCGCGTCCTTCTTTTGCGATCGTGTTGAAACAAGAGTTGTTAACTTCAAAAATATTATATCTACTTTACGTGCTATGCGAGCTGATCAGATTGATATATTAATTGATTTGACCCCTTGGGCAAGGGTTACGGCTATTATTTCTGCGTTATCTTTATCAAAGTATACCATTGGGTTTAACGCACAGAAGCAGTTTAAACATTATTCATTTGATTTGGTAATCCCGCACAGTCTTCAAGAACACGAGGCTGAAAACTTGAAGCGTATTTACAAAGGTTTCTTTGGTGATGAACTGGGGTACTTTGAAATCGGAATACGTAAGCCTGATGTCTTAAGAATTGCAGATATTTCGAAAATATCGCCTACTGTTGCGTTTCATCCTTGCGCTGGAGGAAGTCGAGCAAGAGAAAAGGCTTGGCCGATAATGAACTGGGTCGAATTGACTCGACTTCTTCGACAAAAAAATGTCCAAGTGGTTATATTGGGTGGCTCTAATGATGTTCTTGTTTGTAACATGCTGTTTAATTTTCTTAGTAAGGATGAAAAATTTGGAGTCAGGAACTTATGTGGTCGACTTTCATTGAATGAGTATGTCAATCTCACGTTGCTTTCTCATGCCCTCGTCTCTGTTGATACCGGAACTCTTCATCTGGCTTCAATGTGTGGAGCAAAAGTAGTAGGTTTATATGGTCCTACTTCATCTAAAAGATGGGGAAGCATCGGAATGCATACAAAGCACCTTGATGGTGGCATGGAGCAGGATAAAACGATCCAGTTTGGCTTTGAAAAATGTAAATCGGCAAAATTTGCTATGACAGAAATCACGCCAGAGCGCGTTTTTGCTCGAATTAGCGAGTTCGGACTTTTTTAGTCTTGCCTACATCATTCAAGTACATTTTCCTTTTAATATGAAAATAAAATATTGGTGTGATGGTAAATGGGAATATATAAAAAAATAAAGAAATTAATTGGCGGTATTATTTTTTATATGGCTAATAAATTTAATGGTCCTTACGTAAATGCTTTGATGACACATGCTAACGGTATGAATTTTCTTGTTAGTCCATTTGATATGGCGGTTGGGCGTCACTTGAGATGGCGAGGAAAATACGGCACAGAAGAACTGAATTTAATCAAGAAAGTAATTACTAATGATATGGAATGTTTATTTGTTGGTACTCATATAGGAGCTATTGCCTTGCCGGTAAGCTTCTGGGCAAAGCATTCATCCCTTATAGAAGCTAACCCTGATACATTTTGTTTTCTTCAGGCTAACGTGAGGCTTAACTGTATTAATAATGTATCTTTATACAATTTTGCTGCTGGTGAGTCAGATGGAGAAATTAATTTTATAAAAAATATAAAAAATTCGGGAGGATCAAAGAGAGAGCCTGTAAATAAAATGAAATTTTATTATGATGATGGTGGTGAGGTAATTAAGGTCCCATTGAAGAAGCTTGATGACGTATTTCCCTCACTTTACTTTGATTTCATCTTTATGGATATCGAAGGGTCGGAGTACTTTGCATTAAAAGGAATGCAAAGGATTATATCTCAAGCAAGTTATCTGGTTGTTGAGTTTGTACCCCATCATTTGAAATATGTGTCGGGTGTTTCGGTTGAGGAGCTTCTTTTACTATTAGAACATAGGTTTATGTTCCTTTTTATTCCTTCGACATCGACTTTTTGCGAAAGAGAGGCGTTTTCCACTGTTCTTGGGGAAATGTATCGTAATAATCAAGCCGACGATGGAATTATATTTTCTGTAGAGAAGCCTAATTTTATCTAAGTATGATTCTATGAGTATTATGAGCACTTATAGGATTTACCTGCACGGATATTTATTAATCTTTTGGCAAGGCGAAGTGCGATTGAGCACGATGCATTGGTAGATATTCCAATTTTCTTTTGTGCTAGCCTATAAAACGCGTAGTATTGCCAAGTTCCAATAACAGCAACTGCTATTGCCATTCCTGCTCCACCGACGAAACTGGTTACTGCTGCACCAGCGGCAATGAGTGTGATTGAGAAAATAATATTTAGCTTTAACATCGTTTGTCCAAGCCCTGCTATAGTAAGAAGATAGCTCGCAGGGCCTATGTAAATTGACAATATTTTTCCGGTAAATAGAATTAAGAAGTACAGGTACGCAGGGTCGAAACCCTCTCCAAATAAAAATAATATTAATGGTTTTCCGAAAGCAGCTATTCCCAGAAATAAACTTGAGCTTATAGTTAGAAGAATTGACGATGTTTGTTTTATTAAGAGTTGAAGGTAGTTCTTCTTATCTCGGAATAATAGATTTGACATCGTTGACGGCAGTGAGACTGCTGCCATGACAATCGGTATGCCGGCTAACCTCACAAGTCGTGTTGCAATCCCATACGCAGCGGTTTGACTAGGCGATGATAGGGCGCCCATAATAATAAGATCAATGTTTGAAATTATTGCATTTGTTAAGTTGTTTAGGCTGTTTGGGATGCCGAATTTCAAATATTTATTTATTTCTTTTTTGCTCAGGATGCGTAATTTAAAACCTGAACTTTTTGTTATTGTTGCAATTTCAATGCTTGATAATAAAAGAGCTAGTAGGGTGCTGCTTATTCCACATGCTAATATTCCCTCTGGCCCGAGTGTGTTTCCATTCAACCTAATTATTGTGATAAGTGATAAAAAGAATATATTTTGACTAACATATAAATGAATGGCAAATCGTTTGTGAAAGTGGAATGTTCTAAAAAATTCACAGTTGTTGTTAAGTGATGCCAGTGCTAATCCCCAAAATACAGTGTAGACGTAAATTACAGAAGGGAGGGAGAATAATGTATTTAGCAAACTCAGAAGTATATATGTGGAAAGTGCTAATATAGATATAAAACCCGCACTGGTTAGAACGATGGTTGCCCCTATTTGAAGAGCACTAGTTTCGTTTCCCCTGTTTACTTTTTCTCCAGCAAATCGAGCAAGTATTTCTGGAGTGCCTAGTTGAATAATGATGCTAATTATACTAGCGTAGGTAATGGCTAAAAAATACGTTGATAGTGCAATATCTGTTACGTTGTGTGCTAATGACGAGGTTATGAGTAGGCCCAAAGCATTGCCTAATATGCGTCCTGAACCTCCAAGGCTTGCTGCTTTTATCGCCCGTTTTGTTATCCAGTTCATAATTTTCTTCGTTAAAAAGCATTTTTATCAAATGATGTTCTTATGACCGTCAAAGCCAGTATTCGTATATCAAACCATATCGACCAATGTGAAATGTAAAACATATCCCGGAGTATTCTTTGGCGCATTTTTTCATCTGTGTCAGTTTCTCCGCGCCACCCGTTTACCTGAGCCCACCCTGTGATTCCCGGTTTTACTCGATGCCGAGCAAAGTATCCATCTATACGGGAGCGATAATGTTTGTTGTGCTGCGTTGCATGTGGCCGAGGGCCAACCAATGACATTTCTCCACGTAACACATTAAACAATTGTGGTAGTTCATCAAGACTGGTCTTGCGAATGAAGGCACCAAACGGCGTTATACGTGCGTCATCGCGAGTTGCCTGTAGCACTGTGCTCGCGTCTCTGGCAGAGCATCCGTCAACATACATTGATCGGAATTTAAGCACGCGGATTGGTTCACCATTAAAGCCATGGCGGAGTTGTATGTAAAATATCGGACCGGGGCTGGTGACTTTCACAAGAAACGCCACGACAAGCATAATTGGTGCGGCGATAATGATCGCAATCGATCCGATCACGATATCCTCGACCCGTTTGATCCACCATCCCCGTAACCCGAACGGACGGATCGCGCGGCGAATGAAGGGAAGGCCAGCCATTACGATCCATTCGCTTCCGGGATCCAAAGTGGCATTTCCCTCTGTATCGGCAGGCTGACGGCTCGAAAAGTCTCCGATTTCGAGTATTTCGGAGGATATGGCATCAATATCGTCAAGCTCGTTAGCGAAACGTACTTTATCCGTTTCCGAGAGCGCCAATATGATCATGTCCGGCCCGGCTCGGCGCAATTTGGCAAGGCAGCCTTGCAACTCGGCTGCTGTAGTTTCATCCTTCCTGATCAGGCAGCGATGGATGATACGATAGCGGTGCGCCAGAACCCGGGACTCAAGTGTTTCGATTATATATGGGGTCGGCAGTGACCCGATAATCGCAATCGTCGGACGGAATATATCCTGTTTGCCAAGGGCACGTAAAATCCCAAAGCTGCATAGCCGAAGGGTGATAATGGATATCAAACCCGCCAACGCAAAATATGCAGTCCAAAGGCGGGAAAATTCATCCGATACCTTGGAGAAATAGGCAATCGCCAGCAGCAGGGAAAAAGAAATTGCCAATGCACCAAGTACACGCAAAAGCCCCATCTGAAGCGTTTGCGGGTCAAGCGTATAATAACCGCCCAAAACCATCATTGCTGCCAGATAAAAAAGTGGCGTTGCAAATACCGGAAGCAGAAGGTGATCAGGCGGCAGGATTGCATCAAAACGCAACCACGACGCAAACAATGCCGCAAGCAGCAGCACCGCAATATCGCCAATCGCCATTAAATCCCTGAGAAGCACGTGGCTTCTGCTATGCGCAAGCACTCTGGTCGCCCCCAAATTAGGTCTTGTCCATGACGCAGCTACGCGGTTTATAACCCGCTTGCTACCGCCTGTATAGTGACCCCAACCAGTCGATCTCTTTGATTCTAATTGTTGAATTTCCGCTTGTTTCTGCGGAATTGCGTTCCAATTCGATTTGGATTTCTGTCTATAGCAGGTCGATTATTGAATTGTACCTATACAAAGGAATTATTTCGAGAGATTTTATGAGTAGGATTCACAACTGCGACATGTGAAAGGCTAAAGAGAAACGCATGTTCCGGAACTTGGGGGGATCTTTCCTTTGTTCTCATCGGGATGATTGTTTCAGCAAAGCTGCGGAAAATGATCGGGCCGACTAAGAAAAGACGCATCCACTATGCTCGTCCTGAGCCGGACACGAAGTTAACTGCCACGTTTTAAGCCGTTTTTTGTGAGCGATTCCGTTCAGGTATGGGGTTATCAAGCCCTGCAGTATGGTTCTCTGGCATGCCGCGATGCTCCGCCATGTAAAACCGTTTGTCGGAGAACAAAATCCGTTACGGAAATTGACTACGGATGCTCCACGTCCTGAGAGCAGAGCCTTCAACTTTGATAGGCCGTCGATTACAACCGAGCGTATGAGCAGGGATATTTGCCGCAATCACATATTTTGCTTTTCATCTTCTGCTGATCTAATCTTCGAAAAAATAAAAACAAAATGACCGGGATGATTGGCGGAGGAATATCAATGAGATCGATTGCAATGGGGGCGCCGGATCTGGTTGCACCATCACCTGCATCGCAACCGGATGGCAAGCCGGGGCCGGAATTCGGGCCGTGGCTGGAAAAGGCATCGATCCTGATCGTCGATGACGAACCGGGCATGCGCAATTTCCTTGTCCGTACATTGGGGCCGCGCGCCAAGCGGGTGGAAGAAGCCGCCGATTGCGAAGAAGCGACCAAGCTTCTGGATCAGCATCATTTCGACGTCGTGATCCTTGATAACATCATGCCGGGCAAGTCCGGGGTTGAGTGGTTGACCGAGCAGCGCGAGATCGGCTTTTTTTCCGATGCCATCCTGATGACTGCCTATGCCGATCTGGATACCGCGATCAAGGCATTGCGGGCTGGTGCGGTTGATTTTGTCCTTAAACCGTTTCGATCCAACCAGATTTTGAATGCGGTGGCGCGCTGCCTTGACCGGATGCGGTTGCGGCGTGAAAACCATGTTTTGCGCCATGAATTGCGCGCAACATCCGATCACGTTCTGTTGCGCGACAAGCTGATTGGCTATTCTGCGCAAATCCAGGAAATCCGCGAAACCATTGCACGGGTGGCCCCCCTTCCGACATCAATCCTGATTTCTGGCGAAAGCGGCACGGGCAAGGAGGTTACCGCTCGGTCATTACATGCGTTATCTGACCGGGCCGAAAAGCCGTTCGTGCCGATCAATTGTGCCGCCATTCCGTCCGAGATGATAGAGGCCGAATTGTTCGGGCACCTGAAAGGGGCCTTCACCGGGGCGCAAACCACGCGCGACGGGCTTTTCATGCATGCGCAGGGTGGTACCCTGTTTCTCGACGAGGTCGGGGAATTGTCGCTGGCGACGCAAAGCAAGCTTTTGCGCGCGATTGAAAGCCGCCGTATCCGCCCCGTGGGATCGGAGCGCGAGGCACCGGTCGATCTGCGGTTTGTTTTTGCCACCAATGCCGATCTTGAGGCAGAGGTCGAAGCGGGCCGTTTCCGTGCCGATCTGTTTTACCGGATCAATGTCATGCATATCGCGATGCCGCCCCTGCGCGAGCGCGGGGATGACGTGCTTGAACTCGCCAGCCTCTTTATGAGCAAGCTGTCCAAGCAGCTTGGGGTGCCGCAAGTCGCGATGGATGGGGCGGTGCGTGCCGGATTGACGCGATATGACTGGCCTGGCAATGTGCGCGAATTGCGCAACCTTGTGGAACGCACCCTGATCCTTGGGCGGTTCCCGGCAGAATTCCGCGACGAGCAGGCTGGGATGGATGGCCATACCGATCAGGACGAGACGCTGGAGGAAATGGAACGGCGTCACATCATGGCGATGGTGCACAAGACCGGCGGCAATCGCAATGAAGCCGCGCGGCGTCTGGGCATTTCGCGCAAGACGATTGACCGCAAATTTGCCGATTGGGCCGATTGATGCCGTGGCGGAGCCGCCGTACCAAACGCACCCGGTCCGTGCGATTCAAACTGCTGGCGATTGCGTTATTGCCGACACTGGTCATTTTGCCATTGCTTCTTGGCGTGATGATGGTGCGCTGGAACAGCAAGTTTGACGCGCTTTTGACATCGAAGGTCAATGGTGACCTGACGATTGCCCATCAATATTTTACCCATATTCTGGAAACCACCGGCGAGCAGATTGAGGCGCTTGGCCAGTCAGTGACGTTTCGTGATGTGCTGGCATCGGGGGATCGGGCGCGGATTGATGATCTGTTGGCCACAAAGCAGGCCGAGCTTGGCCTTGATTTCCTGTATATCGCCAATCGGCAGGGGCTTGTTTCAGGGGCGGCACCGAGGCAGGCCAACCCGCGGCTTGATGCAGACTGGCCGGTGATTTCAACCGCCCTTTCGGGGGCGTCCTTGACCGGGGTAGATATATTCGAGAATGCCGATCTGGCGGCGATTTCGCCCGGTCTGGCGGCGCGTGCAAGGCTTGATCTGGTGCCGACACCCAACGCGGTGCCCACCACGCGCGATGCGGAAACGCGCGGCATGGTGGTGCATTCGGCAAGCCATGTATCCCTGCCGATGGAGGGCGCAGAGGGGATAGACGGCGCACTGGTTGGCGGCATATTGTTGAACCAGAACCTTGTCTTTATCGATACGATCAATGATCTGGTTTACCGCAAAGGCAGTCTTCCTGAAGGCAGCCAGGGCACGGCGACCCTGTTTCTCGACGATGTGCGGATCAGCACCAATGTGCGGCTGTTTGAAGGGCGGCGCGCGCTTGGCACACGGGTATCGGCGGCGGTGCGCCAGAATGTTCTGGAAGACGGCAAGGTGTGGCTCGATAGCGCATTTGTCGTCAATGACTGGTATATTTCAGCCTATGAGCCGATTACCGACAGTTTTGGCAAGCGGGTCGGGATGCTGTATGTCGGGTTCCTTGAAGCGCCGTTTGCCCAGACGAAATATGAAAGCCTGCTGATTATCATTGCGGCGTTTCTGTTCGTCGCGACGCTGAGCGTTCCGATCTTTCTGCGTTGGGCGCGCGGCATTTTCAAGCCGCTTGAACGCATGACCCAGACGATTGCCCGGGTAGAAAGCGGCGACTTTGGCGCTCGGACCAATATCGATCAGGTGCAGGATGAAATATCGCTGGTGGCGGAACATCTTGATGATTTGCTTGATCAGGTGCAGGAACGTGACAAACGTTTGCGCGCCTGGAACGAGGAACTGAATGCGCGTGTCGATGCGCGTACCAGCGAACTTCGCGAAGCCAACCGCCAGCTTGAAGCCACGACCAAGCAATTGATCATGTCCGAAAAACTGGCGGCAATTGGCGAAATCACGGCTGGCGTCGCGCATGAGATCAACAATCCGGTCGCTGTGCTTCAGGGGAACCTTGATGTGGTGCGGGATCTGCTGGGTGAAAATGTGCGGCTGGCGGAAACGGAATTCCGTTTGATTGATGAACAGGTCAGCCGCATCAATCTGATTGTCACCAAGCTTCTTCAATTTGCCAAACCCGAAGAATATGCCGGGTTTGTCGAGCGCCATTCACCGGGCGAGGTGATTGGTGATTGCCTGCCACTGGTGCAGCACTTGTTGAACAAGGCCGATATAGAGGTATCACGTGAAAGTCTGGCCACGCGGCTTATCCTGATGAACCGGACGGAATTGCAGCAGGTGCTGGTCAATCTGATGGTCAATGCGCTGCATGCGATGCCCGACAGTGGTACGTTAACCCTGATTGACGAGGATTTTGACCAGAAAGGAAAACCCGGCATTCGCATTTCGATCCGCGATACGGGTACGGGCATGTCGCCCGAAATACTGGGCCGTATTTTCGATCCGTTCTACACGACCAAGCGCCGTGAAGGTACGGGGTTGGGGTTGTCGATCAGTAAAACTCTGATTGACCGACAGGGCGGGACTATGACGGTTGAAAGCGAACCAGGCAAAGGCACGTTATTCACCATCTGGTTGCCCGAGGCGGACTGATTATCCCGTCAGGGATTGGACATTTTGTCCGGATGGTGCATTGCACGGTAAAAATTTGTTGGACATTTTGTCCATGCGCGTGCGCCGCAATATTATGATTGTCTTTCCAAAACTTCCAGAAAATCAGGCAACAGACTGAATGGCATAGCAATTGCGACGCTGTGTTTTCCGGGTCTTACCGATATGGCCATGCAGCATTCATCCGAAATTGGGGGGATGGGGCCACCGGATGAACATAATACCGGGAGGAAAAACACAAATGTTTGATCGCCTTAAAAAAGAACATATCGTTGCAGGGGACGATTTCAACCGCTGGAAAGTCCCGCCAGCATCCATTGCCATCCATCTTTGCATCGGCTCGGTCTATGCCTGGTCGATTTTCAACCCGCCTTTGGTCAAGGAATTCGGTGTTGTTGCCGCAAGTTCCGGTGATTGGGGGCTGCAATCTGTCGTCTGGATTTTCTCGGTTGCGATTGTCTGCCTTGGTCTTGCGGCGGCATTCGGTGGCAAGTGGCTTGAAGAAGTCGGCCCGCGTATGGTTGGCGTTGTTGCTGCCTGCTGCTGGGGCGGGGGCTTCATCATTGGTGGTCTTGGCATTGCCAGCCATCAGCTTTGGCTGGTTTATCTTGGTTACGGTGTGATTGGCGGGGCCGGTCTTGGTCTTGGCTATGTATCGCCGGTTTCAACGCTGATCCGCTGGTTCCCGGACCGGCGCGGTATGGCAACCGGTATGGCCATCATGGGCTTTGGCGGCGGGGCGATGATCGCGACACCGATCAAGGAAGGTTTGCTTTCATTCTTCTACAAGGTGCCGGAATATCTTGGCCCGGAAAGTGCTGTTAACCTGGTGACCGAAGGCGGCAAACGCATGGCCGAAGTCGGTGGCCAGATGGTCGAAGTCGTGATTGCAGGTGCAGCCCAGGTGGCATCGGCGCCGGTTCCGATCGAGGAAGGTGTTTATGTTGCGGGGACCGGTAATACTGGTGCATCGGCAACCTTCATCACGCTTGGTGTGGCTTATTTCATTGTCATGATCATTGCGGCATTCTCGTATCGTGTCCCGCGTGAAGGCTGGCTGCCGGCAGGCTGGACACCGCCAACGGGCGAAGAAGCCTCCAAGCGGATGATCACCCAGAAAAACGTCCATATCGATCAGGCACTTAAAACCCCGCAATTCTACATGCTGTGGATCGTTCTGTGCTTTAACGTGACGGCGGGTATCGGGGTGATTGGTGTTGCCAAAACCATGATGACGGAAATCTTTGGCAGCACGCTGCCGCTGATTGTCAATTCCGGTTTTGCTGCGACCTATGTCTTCATGATTTCGGTCTTTAACATGTGCGGCCGCTTCTTCTGGGCATCGACCTCGGACTATATCGGGCGGAAGAACACCTATTACTGCTTCTTCATTCTTGGCATCATCCTTTATCTGTCGATCCCGTATGCTGCGGGACAGGTCAGTGTGAACCCGGTCGTGACGTGGCTTGTGATGTTCTATGGCGCAACCATGATCATCTTCACCATGTATGGCGGTGGTTTTGCGACCATTCCGGCCTATCTTGCTGATGTTTTCGGTACCAAATATGTCGGTGGCATCCATGGCCGTCTTCTGACCGCATGGAGTGTTGCAGGCGTGCTGGGGCCGGTTGCCATCACCCAGTTGCGTCAGACCTCGGTCGGGAACTCGGTCAAGGAACTGGCGGCCAAGATTGATCCGGCAGCGTTTCAGGCAAAGTTCGGTGCCGGTATGGATCAGCTTGATCAGCTGATTGCTGCCAAAACCGTTACCATTGGCCGTCTGATGGAAATCGCCCCTGCCGGGACGGTTGATCCGACGCCGAGCCTTTATAACACCACCATGTATGCCATGGCGGCCCTGCTGGTGATTGGCCTGATTGCCAACGCACTGGTCAAGCCGATCCATGACAAGCATTACATGGAAACCACGGCCGAGCCTGCAAAGCCGACACCGTCAGGCCGCGAGGCAACGTCTGAAGCGTAGTACCAAACCCCGGAGCCGGTCGGCTTGACCCCGACCGGCGCCAAAGGGTTCGGGTATGTCTGTCTGTCCCCAGACCCGTCTGGACATGAAAGTGCATCAATGTCATGTCCGGTCCTGTTGCAGGATTAACCCCTCGGTTTTTATGGCCTTTCGGGTTATCCTGCGATCAGGACATCCGCCCCGTAAATGGTGTCCACCAATCACATAAAGTGCGCCACCATATGGGGGTAACTCCGAAAGGCGCCGGATACGCCATGATCGACAAACTCGAAATGTTTATGGTGCTTGCCCGCGAGCAGCATTTTGGTCACGCCGCCGAGGAATGCGGCGTGACACAGCCAACCCTTTCCAGTGCCCTGCGCCAGCTTGAAGATCATTTGGGGGTGGTGCTTGTGCGGCGCGGCTCACGGTATCAGGGGTTAACGCCCGAAGGTGAACGGGTTCTGGAATGGGCGCGCCATATTGTCGGCAGTTCGCGGTCGATGCGCGATGAAATGCGCGCCATGCGGTTCGGTTTGACCGGACAGGTGCAGATCGCAGTTATTCCGACCGCACTTTCGATGGTGCATGAATTGACGACCCCGTTTCGCGAAAAGCATCCGGATGTGACTTTTGCGGTATTGTCGCGGACATCGACTGAAATACAGGCATTGCTTGATAACCTTCAAATCGATGTCGGCATTACCTATCTGGATAATGAACCGCTTGGCCGGGTGACATCGATCCCGCTTTATTATGAACGCTATCACCTTGTGACGTCGAATTTCGATGATATCGGGGACCGCGAAAGCATCACTTGGCGGGAGGCGGCAGAGTTTCCGTTATGTTTGCTGACACCCGATATGCAGAACCGGCGGATTATCAATCAGCACCTGACCGAGGCAGGCGCGCGCGTCAGCCCGACACTTGAAAGTGATTCGATGATTGCCCTGTTTACCCACGTTCATACGGGGAACTGGGCCAGCATTATGCCGGTCAAGATGGTCAAGGAATTCAGCATGCGTGATCGGGTCAAATCGATCCCGATTGTCGATCCCGATGCATCGCATCTTGTGGGCATGATTGCGGCGAAGCGCGAGCCGGCGACACCGGTTGTGTCCGCATTGCTGAAAGAGGCCAAACAGATTTCGGAACTTGAACTGGCCTGATAGCGGCTTGATAGGTTTTCGCTATCGCGTAACGGGATGCCTTTATTGAACCGGCGGCGGCAATCACCGACACTGGCTGGAATAACAAATAATTCAATAGACTGCTAAGTGAGAGAGGCTTGCATGTCTTTAACCGAGACGACCGAGGAAATATCCATCCGCGTCGGCACCATCTGTGATGGGCTGTCCGGACTTGAAGGCCCGCTTTTGCCGATCCTGCATGAGGTGCAGGAAGAATTCGGCTTTATTCCCGAAGGCGCGCTTCAGACCATTGCCAAAAAACTGAACCTTAGCCGGGCAGAAGTCCACGGGGTTGCCAGTTTCTATCATGACTTCCGGGAAGAAAAGCCGGGCAAACATGTGATCAAAATCTGCCGTGCTGAAGCCTGTCAGGCGATGGGGGCCGATGATGTCGGTGACCATGCGCGGCGCAAACTGAAAGTCGACTGGTCGGAAACGACCAGCGACAAGAATGTGACGCTGGAGCCGGTCTTCTGCCTTGGGCTTTGTGCCTGTGCACCGGCGGCCATGGTTGATGGCAAGGTTGTCGGCCGGGTAAACAAGGATCGTCTTGATCGCATCCTGAGCGAGGTGGGATCATGACAGTCAAGATTTACATCCCGCTTGATTCCGGTTCGGTTGCCCTTGGTGCGGATGACGTGGCAAAGGCCATTGCCGCCGAAGCGATCAAACGCGGTGAAGATGTCCAGATCGTGCGTAACGGTTCGTTTGGCATGTACTGGCTGGAGCCGATGGTCGAGGTCGAAGCATCGCGCGGGCGTCTGGCTTATGGTCCGGTCGCGGTCGAGGATGTGGACAGCCTGTTTGATGCCGGTTTCCTGAACGGTGGCGATCATAAACGTTTCCTTGGCCACACGCAGGATATCCCGTTCCTGAAGGCGCAGACGCGCCTGACCTTCCAGCGGTGCGGGATCATCGATCCGGTGTCGCTTGACGATTACCGTGCCAATGACGGGCTCAAGGGGCTTGAAAATGCCCTTGGGATGACGTCCGAGGATATCGTCAAGGCGGTTACGGATTCAGGCCTTCGCGGTCGCGGTGGTGCCGGTTTCCCGACGGGTATCAAATGGAATACCGTGCGTCAGGCGCCCGGTGATCAGAAATACATCGTCTGTAACGCCGACGAAGGCGACAGCGGCACGTTTGCTGATCGCATGATCATGGAGGGCGAGCCGTTTGTCCTGATCGAAGGGATGATCATTGCCGGTCTCGCGACCGGGGCGACCAAGGGATATGTCTATACCCGGTCAGAATATCCCGATGCGATCCGCATCATGAACGAAGCGATAGAAGTCGCACGAGCAAACAAACTGCTGGGGCCCAAGGTTCTGGGATCGGATTACGCGTTCGACATGGAAGTCCGCATGGGGGCGGGTGCCTATGTGTGTGGCGAGGAAACCTCGCTTTTGAACAGTATGGAAGGCAAGCGGGGCGTTGTCCGCGCCAAGCCACCCCTTCCGGCCCTTGAGGGCTTTATGGGGCGGCCGACGGTTGTTAACAACGTTATCTCGTTGTGCTCGGTGCCGGTGATCCTTGAAAAGGGTGCGGAATATTACCGTGATTTCGGCATGGGCCGGTCGCGCGGGACCATTCCGATCCAGATCGCGGGCAATGTCAAACATGGCGGCCTTTATGAAACGGCGTTTGGCCTGACACTTGGTGAAATCGTTGATCAGATCGGCGGTGGCACGGCAAGCGGCCGCCCGGTCAAGGCGGTTCAGGTCGGTGGTCCGCTGGGCGCGTATTTCCCGCGCGAACTATTTGACACACCATTTGATTACGAGGCATTCGCCAAGGCGGATGGTCTGATCGGTCATGCCGGTGTCGTCGTGTTTGACGACAGTGTCGACATGATGAAACAGGCCCGTTTTGCCATGGAATTCTGTGCGATTGAATCATGTGGCAAATGCACACCATGCCGCATCGGGTCAACACGTGGCACCGAAGTTGTCGACAAGATCGCACGCGGTGAAGATCCCGAAATGCAGAAGGAACTTCTGACCGATCTGTGTGAAACGATGAAGTTCGGGTCGCTATGCGCGCTGGGCGGGTTTACCCCCTATCCGGTGATGAGCGCACTGACCCATTTCCCTGATGATTTCAAGCCCCATGCGCTTGATATAGCCGCGGAGTGAGAACGATGTCCTTGGTAAAAGAAGTCGACTACGGAACCCCCGCCGCCAAATCCGAAAAGACCGTGACGATCAATGTTGACGGATTTGATGTGACCGTGCCCGAAGGCACGTCGATCATGCGGGCCTCGATGGAGGCGGGCATTCAGGTACCGAAACTGTGCGCGACTGACATGGTCGATGCGTTTGGTTCGTGCCGCCTGTGTCTGGTCGAAATCGAAGGTCGCAACGGCACCCCGTCATCCTGCACGACCCCGGTGGCGGATGGCATGGTGGTCCATACCCAGACCGAACGGCTCAAGAAAATCCGCAAAGGTGTTATGGAACTTTATATTTCCGATCACCCGCTGGATTGCCTGACCTGTGCGGCGAATGGCGATTGCGAATTGCAGGACATGGCCGGTGCGGTTGGCTTGCGCGATGTCCGTTATGGTTATGATGGGGGCAACCACGTCAAGACCCGCCAGAATGGCGAGGAAAACCCGCGCTACATGGCCAAAGACGAGAGCAACCCGTATTTCACCTATGACCCGTCGAAATGTATCGTCTGTTCACGTTGCGTGCGGGCGTGCGAGGAAGTGCAGGGAACCTTTGCCCTGACGATTGAGGGACGCGGGTTTGAAAGCCGGGTGTCGCCGGGCATGCATGAAAACTTCCTGGATTCAGAATGCGTGTCGTGCGGTGCCTGTGTTCAGGCCTGCCCGACGGCGACGCTTCAGGAAAAATCGGTAATCGAAATCGGTCAGCCGGAACATTCGGTCGTGACCACATGTGCCTATTGCGGGGTTGGCTGTTCGTTCAAGGCGGAAATGCGTGGTGATGAACTGGTGCGCATGGTGCCGTACAAGGATGGCAAGGCCAATCGCGGGCATTCATGCGTCAAGGGACGGTTTGCCTATGGCTATGCCAGCCACAAGGACCGTATCCTCAACCCGATGATCCGGGAAAACACATCCGATCCGTGGCGCGAAGTCAGTTGGGAAGAAGCCCTTCGTTACACCGCCGATAAATTCCGTTCCATTCAGGAAAAATACGGCAAGGCCGCGATTGGCGGGATCACGTCATCGCGCTGCACGAACGAGGAAACCTTCCTTGTGCAGAAGCTGATCCGTGCCGGGTTTGGCAATAACAACGTTGATACCTGTGCACGTGTCTGTCATTCGCCCACCGGTTATGGCCTTAAGACCACATTCGGGACATCGGCCGGGACGCAGGATTTTGACAGTGTCGAGCACACAGATGTCGTGATCCTGATCGGGGCCAACCCGACGGACGGGCACCCTGTTTTTGCATCGCGCCTCAAAAAGCGGTTGCGTCAGGGGGCGGAGCTGATCGTGATCGACCCGCGTCGTATTGATCTGGTGCGCACGCCGCATATCAAGGCCGCAGCTCATCTGGCATTGCGTCCGGGCACCAATGTTGCGGTTCTGACATCGCTTGCACATGTGATCGTGACCGAAGGCCTGTTTGACGAGGCGTTCATTCGCGAACGGTGCGATTGGGACGAGTTCCAGGATTGGGCAGCGTTTGTATCCGATCCGCAAAACAGCCCGGAAGAAGTCGAACGCCAGTCCGGTGTTCCAGCAGAAACCCTTCGGAAGGCAGCGCGTATTTTTGCCCGAGGCGGCAATGGCGCTATTTATTACGGACTTGGCGTGACCGAGCACAGCCAGGGGTCGACCACCGTGATGGCGATTGCCAACCTTGCGATGGCGACGGGCAATATCGGGCGTCCGGGCGTGGGGGTTAACCCGCTTCGCGGGCAGAATAATGTGCAGGGTTCGTGCGATATGGGATCGTTCCCGCACGAACTGCCGGGCTATCGTCATATTGCCGATGATGCGACGCGTGATGTGTTTGAAAAAATCTGGGGCGTCAAACTGGATGACGAACCGGGTCTTCGCATTCCGAACATGCTTGATGCTGCCGTCGAAGGCACATTCAAGGGTATCTATATTCAGGGTGAAGACATCCTGCAGTCGGACCCGGATACCAAACATGTTGCCGCCGGTCTTGCCGCGATGGAATGCGTTGTGGTCCATGACCTGTTCCTGAATGAAACGGCGAACCATGCGCATGTCTTCCTGCCCGGTTCGACCTTCCTTGAAAAGGACGGGACATTTACCAACGCCGAACGCCGCATTAACCGTGTGCGCAAGGTGATGAGCCCGAAAAACGGCTTTGCCGACTGGGAAGTCACGCAGAACCTTGCCCGTGCGATGGGACTTGATTGGAACTATACCCATCCGTCGCAGGTGATGGATGAAATCGCACGCACCACACCAAGCTTCGCCGGGGTCAGTTATGACCTTCTGGAACGCGAGGGTTCTATACAGTGGCCGTGTAACGAGAAGGCCCCGTTGGGCACTCCGGTCATGCATATTGACGGCTTCGTACGCGGCAAGGGCAAGTTTGTTGTGACCGAATATGTCGCAACCGATGAACGTACCGGGCCGCGCTTCCCGCTGTTGCTGACGACGGGGCGTATTCTTTCGCAATACAATGTCGGGGCACAGACCCGCCGGACGGCCAACAGCGCATGGCATAAGGAAGACCTGCTTGAAATCCATCCCCATGATGCCGAACAGCGGGGCATTCGCGAAGGGGACTGGATCCGTCTGGCATCGCGGTCGGGTGAAACGTCGCTGCGTGCGACGATCACGGACCGTGTTGCCCCCGGTGTGGTTTATACGACCTTCCACCATCCGGGCACGCAGGCCAACGTGATCACCACCGATTATACCGACTGGGCAACCAACTGCCCGGAATACAAGGTTACCGCCGTTCAGGTTACGCCCAGCAACGGGCCGACCGAATGGCAGGTGGAATATGACAAGCAGGCCGAACAGGCGCGCCGGATACTTCCGCGTGTTGATGCGGCCGAATAGGTGCGAAACATTGCCCGGCTTCATGATAGGATATCATCATGAAACCGGGCGTTTTCGTCCGTAAATCAAGAATTCTGGCGGGAGTTTAAACGCCAATGGCACCTGACAAACTCGTCTATATGGCCAATCAGATCGCGACTTTTTTCAAATCCAAACCCCATGCCGAAGGCGTGGCTGGTGTGGCAGGGCATATCAGCGATTTCTGGGAACCACGGATGCGCAAGCAGCTTTTTGACATGATTGAAAGCGGTCATGAGGGCTTTCACCCGCTGGTGATCGAAGCCGCACCATCGATCCGCAAGGTCAAGCAACCAGCGTGACAGCAGAAATGACATCAGCAAACCGCATCATTGATGGTCGTGACCATGACCCGGCGCGTGCCGTTGTGCGCGGCGATGGCGGTGATGATGCGCCGATTATTCTGCAGCCAGAAATTCCGGCTGCCCTGACATTCAACGGTAAATCTCATGCCGTGATGATGGTATCACCCCACGATCTTGAAGATTTCATGATCGGTTTTGCCCTGTCCGAAGGCATTGCGGATCATGTCGGGCAGATAAGTTTGCGCGATGTGCGCAAAACCCTGCAGGGATATGTGATTGAGGCCGATCTGGATGAAGACATCCTTGACCGGCTTGAAGTCCGTCAACGCACCCTTGAAGGGCGTTCAGGATGCGGGCTCTGCGGAGTGCAATCGCTTGATGCGGTTGCGATGGACAAGATCGGCACCGTCGTGCCGGGTAATATGTCGCAGGATGTTGTTTTGTGCGCGATTGATGCTCTTCCCGATCATCAGACACGCAACCGCGAAGGTGGTGGGCTTTTGCATGCCAGTGCCTTTGTTGATGCGACCGGTGTCATTCGCATCGTTCGCGAGGATATCGGACGGCATAATGCACTGGACAAGGTTTTGGGGGCAGTGGCCCGTGAAGGCCTTGATAAAACGGGTGGGTTTATCCTGATGACCAGCCGCTGTTCTTATGAAATCGTCACCAAAACCGTGCAATGCGGGGTGGGCGGGCTTGTAACCCTTTCGGGGCCAACATTAACCGCGGTCAATCTGGCGCGGCAGGCAGGATTGACGATGATTTGCCGCGAACGGCGTGGGTTGTTCCGGCGTTTTGCCTGAACCCGATCGGTGCGCCGGATCAGTTAGACGGGATCAGGCCGAGGCGCGCGGAATGATCTGGAAACCGACATCAATGCTTCTGCTTGGTAATTCCTGATTGCCGATCCGGGCGACAAGGGCGTTGGCGGCCTGTGCGCCCAGATGTTTGCGATCGATATCGACCGTGGTCAGGGCCGGAAGGGTGAAGGCCGAAAAATCCTGATTGCCAAAGCCCATTACGGCAATATCGCCGGGGACGGATATGCCGCGTGACTGTGCCTCGATCAGAACCCCATGCGCCAGAAGATCCGAACTGCACATCACCAGACCATTACGAAAACCACCGTCAATTGCGCGTGCCAGTCCGTTGCGGCCACGTTCGATGGTTGCACCGCTTTCAAAACAGACAGCACCCGGTGTTGTGCCGGTCAGTTTTCCGAAACGGGTGCAGAATGCGTCCTTGCGGCGGAGGGCGCGTTCATCGCCCGCCGATACAGCGATGGCATTGCGATAGCCGCGTTCAAACGCGAATTGCGCCATCTCTTCGCCAGCCCGGATATGGGAAAAGCCGATACAGACATCAATCGGGGATTCCGTTGTATCCCACACTTCGATGACCGGGATGCCAGCCCCCAGCAACATGCGTTTGCAGCCTGCTGAATGGTGGATACCGGTCAGAAGAATACCATCGGGGCGGCGGCTGAGCATCGTTGTTAGAACAGCCTGTTCTTCTTCCTGTGAAAAGCCGGTTTCGGCCATAAGAACGTGGTAGCCCGACCCGCGAATGACATCGATGAAATTCTGCATCAGGTCGGAATAGATGACATTGGTAATCGATGGCACAAGGGCCGCGATCAACTGACTGCGTTTCGATGCCAGGGCACCGGCCACCATGTTGGGAACATAGCCGGTCAGCTCAATCGCATCCTGAATGCGTTTAAGCGTGTTTGCCGAGACCTTTTTGGGATCATTCAGGGCACGTGAAACCGTCACCTGCGAAACACCGGCCAGCCGTCCCACAGTTTCCATGGTGACCGTGCCGGATTTCAGATCGCCATTTTTCAGGACGTCATTATGTTTCGGTATATTAAGCAAATCGGTTTCTCGTGACAGGTCAATCCGTTACGGATCATTCCGGATATCGGATCGGGTGAGCCCCGAATTCAAACATTACATAAGGCATTCATCGGGGGCAAGCCAGCCGTCCGTCACCACAGGCGACAGACGGCTGTGCTGGTGGTTAGCGCATTTTTTTGGTTTTGCGCGATACCATGATCGAAAAGCCGATCGACAGGGCAATCAGTACCCAAAGCAGAACCGCGATCCAGCTTTTGGTAAAGAAGATCGACAATGTGCCAAAAGACTCAAGGCTTTTGACGAAATAGATTTCTGCTGACGGACCAAGAATGAAGCCGATGATAAAGGGTGCGATTTCAAGGCTGATCTTGTGTGCCAGATAACCAAACAGCCCAAAGATCAGTAGCGTCCAGACATCGAACATCACCCCGTAATTGATCGTATAGGCCCCTACCACGCACATCATCAGGATGATTGGAAACAGGATGTTTTTCGGAACCGATACCACCTTGGCGATATGGCGGATGGCAAAGATCATTACGAGGAACATGACAAGGTTGGCCGCCAGCATGGCGATGATCATTGCATCCCACGTCACCGGATTGTTGCCGATAAACAGCGGGCCGACCTGAATGCCCTGCAGGGTGAAGGCCCCGATCAGGATGGCGGTGGTTGAATCGCCCGGAATACCAAGTGACAGCAACGGCACCAGTGCCCCGCCGGTCAGGCCGTTATTGGCGCTTTCCGATGCAATCACACCGGCCGGTTCACCCTTGCCAAAACGTTCGGGATGGCGTGAAAAGTTCTTTTCCTGACTGTATGCCAGGATCGAAGCCGCACTGCCGCCGACACCGGGCAGAATACCGACAAACGTACCAATCCCCGAAGACCGGATCAGGTTGACGATTTGGCCCTTGAAAACCGACAATCTGAACGGTTTGCCCTTGGCGATTTTCACACCCGAAAGTCCCTGTCCTTCGGGCATGCCGTTTTCGGCTTCGATCAGGATGGTTGCCAGACCGAACAGGCCGATCAGAACCGGCAAAAGTGAAAAGCCGCTTTCAAGGTAATATTCAAGAAATTCCGGGACGAGACGCAATTCACCGTTGCCGCCACGCGAAATGTCATAGGCCCCGATCAGGCTGATGAAAATGCCCAGAACGCCGCTGAAGATGCCGACCAGAAGGCTGCTGCTCAGTGCTGCCATGACGGTAAGGGCGAAGAAGATGATCAGGAATTTTTCGATATAGGAAAACTTGATCGCGAAATCAGCCAATGCCGGCGCAAACAAATAAAGTGCGGCGAGGCTGATCAGGCCGCCAATGACCGACGAGATGATGCCGATCTTGAGCGCATTTTCACCTTCGCCGGCCATCGTCATCGGATAACCGTCAAGCGTAGTCGTGATCGATGAAGGTGTACCAGGGATATTGAGCAGGATCGCCGGGACAAGCCCGCCGGAAATTCCCCCGACATAAAGGCCAAGCAAAAGTGCCAGGCCGTTTTCAAGCCCAAGTGAATAGGTCAGCGGCAAACAGACTGCAACCGCCATGGTCGCTGTCATGCCGGGGATCGCGCCAAAGATGATGCCGATCACCGTGCCAACGGCAACAAGCGTAAAGAACAGCGGTGTCAGGATGGAAAGAAGATCCATGATAAATCTCTTGGGTCAATCCGCGCCTTGGTTCAGGACCTATGGCAGCGAGATATTGAAAAGTTCGGACAGGATGTACCAGACAAGGCTCGGCGCGATGATCGCATTCAGTCCCGCGATCAAAAGCTGTTTGCGCCCACGTTCATGCAGATACAGCACGCTCATGCCAAACAGATACGGGATCGAGCACAGGTAAAATCCAAGGCCGGTATTGGGAAACAGATCACCAACCGCAGGCATCGCCAGAAAATAGACGACGGTTCCGGCAATCGTTCCGAAAAACCGCATATGGTCTATGCCAACAGGCCACCAAGGGCCATTGCCAACCGCGACCAGCATGGTCTTGCCGCGCGTCACAAGGATGGCAACAAAAAGGATGCCTAGGATGACGGCAATGATGGTCGGGAAAACGGTGTGTGATGTATCGAAATTGATCGACACACCAAGCAGGGAGTCTTGGGACATGGGACGCCTCCTTATTTCGCCTGTCTTTCCATCCATGTTGGGACAGCTGCGGCAAAATGCGAAATTCCGATTAGGTTCGGTGTTTCTGGCCGGGCAGGGCAGGCGAAACCGGCCCGAAACAATGTCCGGGCCGGATGATGGTCTTAGTTCGTGGCGATTGCGTCGATGATGTGACGGTAATCTTCACGCTTTGCCTTCAGATATTCCGTGGCTTCTGCCGACGGTTTGAAGTTCGGGATAAAGAAGGATGCCTTTTGGGTTTCCTGAATCTCGCCCGCAGCAAAGATTTCGGTCAGAGCCTTGTCGATCGTGGCAATCTGTTCCGGATCCATGTCCTTGTTGAACAGCAGGAAGAATTCCTTGTCGAAGGTGAAATCCTTTTCGCCGTCCATTGTGACGCTGACATTCGGGGTGGTGAATGCAAGAAGTTCGTCACGCGTCGTGTCTCCCATGCCTTCCGGGTTTGCCTGTGCGATGGTTTCTTCGCGGGCGGTTAGCCAGATGAAGCGCATGGCTTTCTGGTCGTCTTCCGGAAGCTGGGTGAACTGTTCGTTGGCCTGGACCGAGCCATTGATCACGTCAGCCTGACCATCAAACAGCAGCTGGTTTTTATCGGCCTGGGAACCGGTATTGACCGGAACGATGTTTTCCTCGGCACCCGGATGCTGGATTTTCACGGCGTTCTTAAGTGCCGAGAAACCGATTTCCGAAACACCACCGGCCTGAATGGCAACGCGGACACGCTGTCCGGCGGCGGCAGCGGCAATCACGTCTTCCATGGATTGCAGCGGCGAATTTTTAGCAACGAGATACGCATTGCCCGGGTTGATTGCGACGGTCGGGCCGACCTTGAAGTTTTCAAAGATGTCGTCGTAACCGCGAACGCCATACAGATGCGCAAGATAGGATTGATCATGGAAAATCATGATCGTGGTGCCGCGACTGTCACGTTCCAGCGCCTTGAAAGCTTCGCTGGCGCCGACCGCATCAACCTTGACATTGATATCGAGTTTTTTGGAGAGCGCTTCGGCGATGATCGCGCTGTTCTGATAGGTGTCGCCACCGGTCGATTTGGAACCGATTACCATGCGGACATTGCCTGGCAGTTCCGATGCGCTGGCGAGAATCGGTGTTGCAACCATGGCAGCCAAACCGGCTGCGGTTGCTAGGGTTTTGAAAAGTCCGGTCATTGTTTCCTCCCGAATGACACGTTCCTGATCGTGGGCTCCTTGCCCGTAACAGCCCGGTCGGGGTGGTTCCCGAGGGCAGCACTTTGCTTGTTCTTGTTATTGTCACCTGTAAATTTTCAGGAGATATGAAAGCGCATACATAATTTCATACAAGTCGATTTAACTTCTGTCAATCCCGGAATCTTTGGTCTTTTTCTCTAAGCTTCATCTGGTAAAATACATGTAAGATAACTTGACAACGGTATTGTGTATGCGCATACATTGAATCATAAACGAAATCGCATTGTCCTGTCGGTTCTGCATGTGCATAGTCAACCGACAGGGTGGATACACGGGAGGAACGCCATGTCCGAAAAGCAAAAAAAATCTGCCGAAGATCTCAGAAGCGCGCGCTGGTTTGCGCCCGACGACTTGCGTTCGTTCGGGCATCGTTCGCGCCTGATGCAGATGGGCCTTGATCCGGAAGACTGGACCGGTCGTCCGGTCATCGGAATTCTGAATACCTGGTCGGAACTTAACCCGTGTCACGCGCATTTCCGTGAACGTTCCGGTGATGTCAAAAAGGGCGTGCATCAGGCGGGTGGTTTCCCGGTCGAACTTCCGGCGATTTCGGTTGATGAATCTTTCACCAAGCCGACCTCGATGCTGTATCGCAACCTGCTGGCGATGGAAACGGAAGAAATGATCCGCTCCCACCCGCTGGATGGTGTGGTTCTAATGGGCGGTTGCGATAAAACGACGCCGGGTCTTGTCATGGGGGCGATTTCAGCCGGTGTGCCGATGATCTATCTTCCGGCCGGGCCGATGCTGCGCGGCAACTATGCCGGTAAAATCCTTGGTTCCGGGTCGGATGCCTGGAAATACTGGGATGAACGCCGTGCGGGTAACATCAGTGACGAGGAATGGGTGGGTGTCGAAGGCGGCATTGCACGTTCCTATGGTCACTGCATGACCATGGGCACCGCATCGACCATGACCGCGATTGCCGAAGCCATGGGGCTTTGCCTTCCCGGCGCATCGTCGATCCCGGCACCGGATGCCGGTCATATCCGCATGTCGACCCAGTGTGGCCGCCGCATCGTTGATATGGTCTGGGAAGATCTGACGCCCGAAAAAATCGTTACCCCGGCATCGGTTCGTAACTCTGCTGTTGTTGCCATGGCAACCGGCTGTTCGACCAATGCGGTGGTGCATCTTCTGGCGATGGCGCGCCGGGCCAGCATCAAGCTTGATCTTGATGACCTTGACGCACTTGGCCGCACCACGCCGCTGATTGCCAATATCCGCCCGTCAGGCAAGGGCGATTACCTGATGGAAGATTTCTTCTATGCTGGTGGTTTGCGCGCGCTTATGGCGGAGCTTGGCGACAAGCTTGATACAAGCGTTACGACCGTTACCGGCAAGACTCTCGGCGAAACGCTTGAGGGTGCGACTGTCTATAATGACGATGTCATTCGTCCGCTGTCCAACCCGGTCTATCACGAAGGATCACTTGCGGTTCTGCGTGGCAATCTGTGCCCGGACGGGGCGGTGATCAAACCGGCTGCCTGTGATGAACGGTTCCGCAATCATCAGGGTCCTGCCTTGGTGTTTGACAGCTATCCGGAAATGAAAAAAGCGGTTGATGATGAAAATCTTGATATCACGCCCGACCATGTGATGGTTCTGCGCAATGCCGGGCCGCTTGGCGGGCCAGGTTTCCCCGAGTGGGGGATGCTGCCAATTCCCAAGGCGCTGATCAAGCAGGGGCATCGTGACATGCTGCGTATTTCGGATGCCCGTATGTCGGGCACGTCTTATGGGGCCTGTGTGCTTCATGTTGCACCTGAAAGCTATATCGGTGGGCCGCTGGCACTTTTGAAAACGGGCGATATCGTCAATCTTGATCTTGATAACCGTCGTCTGGACATGCTGGTGGATGAAGGCGAACTCGAACGTCGTCGTGCGGCATGGCAAAAGCCCGAGGATCGCTATCAGCGCGGTTATGGCTGGATGTTTGGCAAGCACGTCACCCAGGCAAACGAAGGTTGCGATTTCGACTTCCTATCGCCCGATTTCGGCAAAACCGCGGGCGAGCCGGATATCTTCTGATCCGGTGATGATCGACTGATGACAGACAGGTGGTGCGCCCATCGCGCCATCGCCAACAGAATTCAGGGACTTTGACCAATGGCACTTTCCAAAGCCGATTTGCGTGGCGTGCTGTCCGGTATTTCCGGCATTCTTGTGACGCCTTATGATGAAAATGGCGATGTTGCGCCGAAAAAGCTTTCGCCGATTATTGACCGTGCGCTGACTGCGGGGGTTCATTTCCCGGTCGTAAACGGCAATACCGGCGAATTTTATGCCCTGACCACGGACGAGGCCATTACCATGACCAGATCGGTTGCCGAAATGCTTGACGGTCGTGCGCCGATGCTGGCCGGGGTTGGTCGCGGCATTCGTGATGCGGTTGCACTGGCAAAGGCATCGGCAGAGGCCGGTGCCGAAGCGCTTATGATCCATCAGCCACCAGATCCCTTTGTCGCGCCGCGTGGTGTTGTCGACTATCTTAAACGCATTGCCGATGCATCGGATGGTTTGCCGATGATGCTGTATCTTCGCAACGATACGATTGGCACCAAGGCGATTGCCGATCTATGCGCTGTTGAAGGTGTTGCCGGTGTCAAATGGGCGACGCCAAATCCGATGAAGCTGGCCGAGGCGATTTCAGCCTGCGATCCCGATATCGTATGGGTTGGTGGTTTGGCCGAAGTGTGGGCGCCGACTTTCTATGCGGTGGGCGCGCGTGGCTTTACGTCGGGTCTGATCAATGTGTGGCCGGAACGTTCGATGGCGATCCATGCGGCCCTTGAAGGCGGCGATTACGAAACCGCCCGCAAACTGATTTCGGAAATGCGGGCATTTGAAGATGTCCGGGCCGAGGAAATGAATGGTACCAATGTGACCGGAGTTAAATCCGCGTTGCAGCTTCTGGGCAATGATTGCGGTCCGACGCGTCCGCCATCAGCCTGGCCACTGACGCCTGCGCAGCATGACAAGCTTGTCGGTTTCATGCGCGAAAACAGACTTGTGAAATAAGCGCCGGGATATCCCAGCGCAAAGGAGGCACCAATGTCCTATAAACTGACAGGAAAACACCTGATTGCCGGCGAATGGGTCGCAGGCGAGCAGACCTTCCAGTCCGAACCGGCCCATGGTCCGGCCAATACTTTCCCGGTCGGCACCCCGGCCATGGTCGATCAGGCCGCCAAGGCCGCCGAGGAAGCATTCTGGTCCTATGGCTATTCCACACGTGAAGAACGCGCGAAGTTCCTCAATAAAATTGCCGACGAGATCGATGCCCGCGGTGCGGAAATCACCGAAATCGGCACCCAGGAAACCGGCCTTCCGGAGGCACGTCTGAATGGCGAGCTTGGTCGTACCGTCGGCCAGCTTCGCCTGTTTGCCAGCCATATCCTTGCCGGTGATTATCTTGACCGCCGTCATGACGAAGCGCTTCCGGATCGCGCACCCCTGCCGCGCCCGGACCTGCGTTTGATGCAGCGCCCGATTGGCCCGGTGGCGGTGTTCGGTGCGTCCAACTTCCCACTGGCATTCTCGGTCGCTGGTGGTGATACCGCCGCCGCCCTTGCGGCTGGCTGCCCGGTCGTGGTCAAGGGCCATTCGGCCCATCCGGGAACCGGTGAGATTGTCGCACAGGCGATTGATGTTGCGGTCAAGGCATGTGGCATTCATCCCGGTGTGTTCAGCCTTATTCAGGGTGGCAAGCGCGATGTCGGCCAGAGCCTTGTGCAGCATCCGCTGATCAAGGCGGTCGGCTTTACTGGGTCGCTGGGCGGTGGTCGTGCGTTGTTCGATCTGTGCGCGCAGCGTCCGGAGCCGATCCCGTTCTTTGGCGAGTTGGGCTCGGTCAACCCGATGTTCCTGCTGCCCAAGGCCATGAGCGCGCGCACCGAAGAACTCGCCAAGGGCTGGGTCGGATCGCTGACCATGGGGGCAGGGCAGTTCTGCACCAATCCGGGGATTGCGGTTGTCCTTGACGGGCCGGATGCCGATGCGTTTGTCGAAACCGCCAGGGCGGGCCTAGGCGACGTGGCAGCCCAGACCATGCTGACCGATGGCATAGCCGATGCCTATCGCAGCGGTGCGAAACGCATTGCCGCGACATCGGGTGTGAAGGAAGTCCTGACCACGTCATGTGATCTTCGCAATGCGACGCCGTATCTGTTTGAAACCACTGGTGAAAACTGGCTGGCCAATCATGTGCTGGGCGAGGAAGTGTTTGGCCCGCTTGGGCTTGTTGTCCGGGTGAAGAACATTGCCGAAATGCAGGCGATTGCCAGGGCGCTTGAAGGTCAGCTGACCTGCACGATCCATATGGATGGCGGGGATGCGGCGGATGCGCGTTCGTTGCTGCCGATTTTGGAACGCAAGGCGGGGCGTATTCTGGCCAATGGTTTCCCGACCGGGGTCGAGGTTTCCGACACCATGGTGCATGGCGGACCATACCCGGCATCGACGAATTTCGGGGCGACATCGGTTGGCACCATGTCGATCCGTCGCTTCCTGCGTCCGGTTTGCTATCAGAACATCCCCACCGATGTCCTGCCGGCTGATCTGGCCTGATCGCATTTTATTGATTTGCCGGGGTGATCGCGCCCCGGCGCACCTACGGAGTTCATATAATGAGCGATTATGTCCTTGGCGACGCAACGCGCGAGAAGCTTAAGAAAGTCAGCACGGCCTCGCTTTGCACGGCCCTTTTCAAACGTGGCCTGCGCAATCAGTTTATTCAGGATGTCGGCCCGGTTGCGCCAAAAGGCGAGAATATGGTCGGGCAGGCCTATACCCTGCGTTATATCCCGGCCCGCGAAGACCGCAACCCGATCGAGGTTTTCCGCGATCCAAACCATCCGCAACGTATTGCGGTCGAACAATGCCCGGCCGGTCATGTTCTGGTGATGGATAGCCGCAAGGACGCGCGTGCGGCGTCTGCCGGATCGATCCTCGTGACCCGCCTGATGAAGCGCGGCGTTGTCGGTATCGTCACCGATGGTGGTTTCCGTGATGCCGAAGGCATTGGTAAACTTGATATCCATGCCTATCACAACCGCCCGTCGGCGCCGACCAACCTGACCCTGCACGAGGCTTATGACCTTAACGTCCCGATCGGGTGTGGCGATGCGCCGGTTTTCCCGGGGGATGTTCTGGTTGGGGATAAGGATGGCGTTGTTGTCATTCCGGCCCATCTTGCCGACGAGCTGGCTGAGGAATGCGCAGGCATGGAAAGCTTCGAGGACTTCGTTTTTGAAGAAGTCCTGGCAGGTAAGCCGATCATCGGCCTTTATCCGGCGACCAAGGACGAAACCAAAGCCAATTATGAGGCATGGCGCAAAAAAACGGGTCGCTGATCCCGTTATGCTTTGCTGAATACTGCGTAAAGCCGCCCTGTTTCGGGCGGCTTTTTGCATTTCGGGTCTAGCCAAGTGATCCGGTCAGTTTGCCGGTGGATTGGCGAACATGCTTTCGTCATGGCGCAAAAGGCTTTGGCCGATTGCGCCCTGCAACGCCAGATCCTTATCCCAGGGCAGGTGGATGATCTTTGGTCCGTTGCGCAGTTCCGGCACCTGTGCCTCGCGAAGGCCGCGTTCGATTTCGGGTTCCATCAAATCATAGGCGCGTGCGCCGGAACCGGTAATCAGGATGCGTTCAGGTCCCAGAAGGGCGATCAGATTGGCAATGCCATATCCCAGTACCTTTCCGGCGTGGCGGAATAGATCGGCAAGGTCGTCGTGGCCGTCACGTGCCCGTCTGACCAGATCCATCATCTGTTTTTCACTGGGATGCAGACTGTTGGGATCGGGCAGGTCAATAAGGCCGCTGGCATCACGCAAAATGGCGTAATCCCCGATATAGGCTTCAATACAGCCGCGTCGCCCGCAATTGCAAAGCGGCCCGTCGGGTTGGTATTTCATATGCCCAAATTCGGCGGCTGCACCAAAATGCCCGTTATAGACCGCCCCGTTCAGGACAAGCCCCATACCGACACCATAGCCCAGCATGATCACGGCAAAATCGCCATTGCCGCCAAGATCGTTATTCTGGGTAATTGCGGTCGCAATACAGTTGGCATCGTTTGACATCTGGACAATCCCGCCAAAGCGTTCGCGTAACGGTTTGGTAATCGCGATGTGACGATTGCGAAGGGCTGGTGACCAGATAATTTCGCCGCTGTTGCTGTCGGCGACACCCTGTATGGCGATGCCGATCCCGATGGGCGGGTTTGGCGCGATATCGCGGTTATCGGTAATGAAATGATCAATCAGATCGCAAAGTGTCGTCACCAGCGATGTTTCATCAAGATCGCGGGTATTGATGCTGTGCTGGATGCTGCGTTCAATCTCGCCCTTGAAATTGCCCAACGCGATTTCAACAAGATTGATGGTCAGTTTGACACCAATCACACTGGCCGCAGAGGGAACAAGATCAAGCAGAACCTTGGGGCGGCCACGTGTAGCACTTTGGCCGCCATTGCCATTTGTGCCGTTTGGTGTGCCCTGGGTTTCCTTGACCAGCCCCTGCGCAATCAGATCAGCGGTCAGCGAGGTGACGGTTGCCGGGCTTAAACCGGTGGCATTACCAATATCGATCCGTGCGGCCGGGCCATGGATACGCAGAAAGCGCAGAATGGCAATCTGGGACGGTTGGCGCGGAGTATCGTGATCGGTTCGGCGGCTCATGGGCGGGGCCTGTTATTCTGCAAGGCGGGACCGGAACCGGGAGAAAACCCGGTTCCGGATAAGGGCATGTTTTTTACCGCTTTGGCAAGCTGGTGATGCACCGGGTTAAAGCAATCCGCGCGCGGCCAGATTGGTCATCAATGCCGTGATGCCAAAGGTCCAGGGCGCAATTGCGTCTGACCGGTCGACCTGATTGCAAAGTGTGCCAAGGCAAGGGGTCGAAATGGTGACAAGGTCGCCCATTTCATGGGTAAAGCCCTTGCCCTTGCCGCCACGATCATCGGTGGGCGCAAACATCGTGCCCAGAAACAGCATGAAGCCATCCGGATATTGATGATGTTTGCCGCATGCCTGTGCGGCGAGGCTTTCGGGTGACCGGCTGATCTGGCTCATGGAGGAGCCAGCATCAAGGTGATAGCCATCCTGTCCGTCGACCGCCATTTTAAGATCGGCCTGCTTGACGGTTTCAAGCGTGAAATTACCATCAAAAATGCGGATGAACGGTCCGATGGCGCAGGAGCCGTTATTGTCCTTTGCCTTGCCCAGAAGCAATGCTGAGCGGCCTTCGACGTCGCGCAGGTTGACATCGTTGCCAAGGGTCGCACCGACGATTTTGCCCTTTGAGCTGACGGCGAGAACAACTTCGGGTTCCGGGTTGTTCCAGTTTGAAATCGGATGCAGGCCAACATGTGCGCCATGACCCACGGCTGACATCGGCGGGGATTTGGTGAAGATTTCCGCATCCGGACCAATGCCGACTTCAAGATATTGCGACCATGCACCTTTGCCGATCAGGACTTCCTTGATGTCCGCGGCCTTTTTCGATCCCGGTTCGATCTGTGACAGGTCATCGCCGATGATGCCGGTGATTTCGGTGCGGATCAGGTCGGCCTTGCTGGCGTCGCCGCGCGCCTGTTCTTCGATCACGCGTTCCAGAAGGCTTGCGACAAAGGTGACACCGCTGGCCTTGATCGCCTGAAGGTCATTGGGGCTGAGCAGATGCAAGGTTTGCGATCCTGCACCGGGCCTGGATGCGGCAACAATGTCATCCAGGGTGCCGACCAGCGGGAAACCCGACGGGTTACGAAGCTGGGACACCAAGTCCTCGCGTTCGAGAAGCTGGCTGATCGTCGGGGCCAGTTTGCTGATATCGCGAAGGTTTCCCTGATCGACAACGACCGGGGTCGGGCCGGAAACACGTGGATCCCAGACGCGACCAACCAAGATGGCATTGCCATGATCGTCGGGCAGAATATCGCGGGCGGTATTCGGAAAGTCGATAGTCATTCGGGAGCCTCTTTGTTCGGGGCGTTGGTGGCACCCGGCCCGGCCAGATGCATAAGATGTTCGGGCATTTTACCCAGAATGATCATGCCCAGAACATCGTCATGGGTGACATCCTTGGTCGGGACGGTGCCGACCAGCTTGCCGTTCTTCATAACATGCAAACGATCAGACAAATCAAACACATCATGAAGATCGTGACTGATCAACAAAATACCGAGCCCGTCACGTTTAAGCTGGGCAATCAGTTCGCCGACCATGCGGGTTTCATGCACGCCAAGTGCCGCGCAGGGTTCATCCATGATCAGGACGCGGGCTTCGAACAAAAGCGCGCGCGCAATTGCGACCGATTGGCGTTGCCCGCCCGAAAGGGCCGAAACCGGTGATGTGAATTTATGGAAATTCGGGTTCAGGCGATGCAGGACTTCGCGCGCCTTGTGTTCCATCGCTGCGTCATCCAGAAAGCCGAGCTTGTCGACGATTTCGCGACCCAGAAACAGGTTCTGAGCGGCGTCAAGATTATCGGCAAGGGCCAGGTTCTGATAGATGGTTTCGATATTGTTGTCACGGGCATCGCGCGCATTTTCAATTTTGGCTTCACGACCATCGACGATGATCTGGCCTGTATCGGCCTTATATGCGCCCGAAAGCACCTTGATCAGGGTTGATTTGCCTGCACCATTATGGCCAAGCACGCCAACCACTTCGCCGGGATAAAGATCGATGGAAACCCCGTCGACCGCCTTGACCCCGCCAAAGCTGATATGAATGTCGCGCATTTCGACCAGCGGGTTTTGACCGGTTTTGATATCGTTCATATCCCTATGCTCCTAGCTGGTCGGGTCGCTATAGCGACGGTGGAAATATTTGTCGCTGAACACGGCAAGGACAAGCACAAGGCCGATGACGATGCTTTGCAGCGATGTATCAACGCCTAGAAGCGCCATACCGCTTTGCAGGCTTTGCATCACTAGGGCGCCAATCAGCGCACCGTAAATGGTGCCAACACCGCCCGCCAGCGACGTGCCGCCAATCACAACCGCAGCAATCACGCGCAATTCGTCAAGCGTGCCAAGATCGTTGCCCGCCGATTGCAGGCGTGCCGATGAAATCGCCGCACTGATCGCGCACAGGACACCCATCAGGGCAAAGACCGCAACCGTCATGCGTTTGACATTGATCCCGGCCAGTTCGGCTGCCTGCGGGTTGCCGCCCATGGCAAAGACATAGCGCCCGAACCGGGTGCGTTTGGCAACGATGGTCAGCACGATGGCGACCAGTGCCACAATCAGAAGCGGGATCGGAATGCCGTGCGAAATCACAAGGTTTTCCGCCGTTACCGGAATGCCGCGATCCTCAAGAATACGTTCGGCGGCGCGTTCGGGCAGGTGATAGGCATTTAGCGTGATGATCGCCACCAGAACCAGCCCGGCCTTGATCAGTGTATTGGTATATTCCGCCCAGATCGGTTTGACCGGGAACTGGAAGGAAAGCCTGCGGCGGCGTTCCATGATCGCGGCATAGATGATCGCGACAATCGCAATCGCGGCCACGATCCAGCTCCATGTGGCGCCAATCGTGCCTTCGATCCCGCCGCCAAGCAGCATGAAATTATGATCGAGAGGAGCAACGGTACGCCCCTGTGTGACCCACCATGCCGCCCCGCGCCAGACCAGGAGCCCGCCCAGGGTTACGATAAAGGCCGGAACGCCAAGATAGCCAACGGCAAGCCCCTGAACGCCACCAATTGCAGCCCCGACGACCAAACCGACAAGCAGGGTAATGATCCAGGTCATCGGATGATTGTATTCAAGAAATTGCGGCAGGAAGTCGGTTTGCACCACGCCCATGATCATCGCCAGGACACCCAGCATCGCACCGACCGAAAGATCGATATGGCGGGTGACGATAATCAGGACCATCCCGCAGGCCATCACGGCAACAGAGGCGGTCTGGACCGACAGGTTAAAGATGTTTCGCGGGGTGATGAAGCGGCCGCCAGAGGCAATATCAAAGCCGATCCAGATAACCAGAAGCACAACGGCGAGCCCCACAAGGCGGCGGTCGACTTCCATCTTGGCAAGTAGTCTTGTCATGTAAAATGCTCGTCAGGCAGCGGGGTCGGTCGAAAGGGTGCGGCCGGCCCCGGGGTTTAACAAGGTCGGAGGGAGGAAACCTGCCTAGTTACAGGCAGCGACCTTGCCGCTTTCAACCCCTTTGCAGACGACGTCTTTCGATACCCAGCCTGCATCAATCACAAGATCAAGCTTGTTCTGGGTTATCGCCACCGGATCAAGGAAGTAGGATTTCATGGTGACGCCGTTCGGGCTGTTCCAGTCCTGAGTGCCTTCGACATCGCCAAGTTTTGCACCTTTTGCCAGCTCAACCGCGATTTCGGCTGCGCGCTGTCCCAGAAGGCGGGCATCTTTCCAGACCGAAACCGTCTGGGTGCCAAGAGCAACACGGTTAAGTGCGGCGTGATCACCATCCTGACCGGAAACCGGGATGCCCTGCATGCCCTGTGCCGAGAGGGCGGCAACCACGCCGCCAGCAGTGCCATCGTTCGAGGCGACAACGGCATCAACCTTGTTATCGGCAGCGGTCAGGAACTGTTCCATGTTGCGCTGGGCGATGGCGGGCTGCCAGCTATCGGTATAAGCTTCGCCGACGACTTTGATGTCGCCGCTATCGATAGCGGCCTGAAGGATTTCAAGCTGGCCTTCATGCAGGATATTGGCGTTCGGGTCGGTCGGTGCGCCTTTGATGAAGACGTAATTGCCTTTCGGCTGTTCGGCAAACACGGCTTCGGCCTGAAGACGGCCGACTTCCTTGTTGTTGAACGTAATGTAATAGGCGTTCGGGTCTTCGATCAGGCGGTCGTAGCCAACCACCGGAATGCCTTCATTGATCGCCTGTGTGACTGCAGCACCAATGGATGAGGAATCCTGTGCCAGAACGATAAGGGCATCTGCGCCACGCGAAATCAGGCTTTCGATATCGGAAAGCTGTTTGGACGGAGAGCTTTGGGCATCTGCGCTGATATATTCTGCGCCGGCTGCTTCCAGTGCCTTCACAATGGCGGCTTCGTCGGTTTTCCAGCGTTCTTCCTGGAAGTTCGACCAGCTGACGCCAACGATCAGATCGTCAGCAAAGGCATTGGCGGAAAACAGCACGGCACCGGCCAGTGCGACCGAGGAGAGGAGTTTTTTCATCTGTTTCTTCCCTGAATGATATGTGTCTTGCAGTGACATTTATTTTTGTTGTCGAAAAAATGTTGACGCCTTCGATCCGTCCTGTCAAATTTTTTTTAATGAACAAATTAAAAATCTCGCTTTTCAGGCTCAAATCCATCATTAAACCGCATGTTTAGTTGATTCCATGTGGATTTGAGTTGATGCAGCGCAGCATTTAATTTGATAGTGAAAAATAAAAGATGAAAACAAGTCAGGGAACGTCATGACAGCGAGTTATCACGACATAGACGGCAAATCGGTTCTTGTAACCGGTGGCGCATCGGGCATCGGGGCGTCTATCGTCCGGGCTTTTTGTGTGCAGGGGGCGCGGGTCGGTTTTTTTGATATCGATGATGATGCTGCGGCAAAACTGTGTGCCGAAATCGAACGCGATCTGGATGTGCGTCCGCATTACATGTCACTTGATCTGCGCGATCAGGCCCGGATTCCCAAGGCCGTTACCGAAATGGCATCGAAAATCGGCGTGATTGATGTTCTGGTCAATAATGCCGCGCGTGATGATCGCCACAGCCCCGAAGAAACCGGGCCGGATGAATGGCGTGACAAGCTTGATGTCAATCTGTCACACCAGTTTTTCTGTTCGCGTGCCGTGGCAAAGGGCATGGCTGAGAAGGGCCGGGGCAGCATCATTAATTTCAGTTCGGTAAGTTATTTGATGGGGCTGCCCGATCTGGTCGGTTATGAAACGGCCAAAGCCGGTGTGGTTGGCATGACGCGCGCACTGGCGCGTGATTGGGGTGCGGATGGTATCCGGGTCAATACGGTCATTCCGGGCTGTATCATTACCCAGCGACAGCTTGACCTTTGGATCAGCCCGGAAGATGAAGAGCGCATTCAGTCCGAACAATGCATCAAGCGTCGACTTGTCGGGGATGATGTTGCGCAGATGGTGCTTTTCCTCGCATCTGACGTGTCATCGGCATGTTCGTCACAAAGCTTTATCGTCGACGGCGGACTTGTCTGATAGTCTGCTCAGAACGAAGTAACGTTACGCCATAATCGCCAGTATTCCGCAGCCCCGATATCCCGCAGTCAGAGACGATCATGCCCCAATCCCGATCCATCCCCAATGCCATCACCATTGATGAAAAAGCCAATCCCTATCGCGACTGTATTCAGGGGTTGGCCAATCAGCCGATTACGGTTGTCCGTCTTTTGCGTGATGCGGTGAATGAAAACCCGGTTGTTGCCAGCGATCGGAAATTTGCGGTGCCCGAAATCCGCGATGTTGTCGGGCGGCTGGTGGAAAACCGGCCACGCATTGCGATTATCGGCGGCGCACCGGATCATCCTGCGCATTTGCTGGATCGGCCACAGGCCTTGATGGCGGCTATTCGTATCTGGGAAATGGGCGGGGTGCCGTTCCTGTTTCATGTACCGGTAATCTGCGATGGCACGGCGCAAAACAATATCGGCCAAAGTTATTCGCTTGCGTCACGCAACCATACGGCGGCCGCCGTGAACATTACCTTTGAAGGTCACAGTTATCATGCGGCCTATGTGATTGCCGGGTGCGACAAATCACCCGCCGCCGTTGTGGCCGGTTTGGCGGCGGCCGATCAGGCGCGGAAATATCGCGGCGATCAGGCCCCGGTTTGGGCGGTATTTGCCCCGTCCCACGTGCTGAAGGGCGGGGAAATTCCCGACGGCACCCGTCGGTTGCTTGATAAAATTGCTGATGACGCGGATCGTGCCGGGCATGATGACCTCGGCGGCGATATTCGTGAAAACATGCGCTATATCCTGCAATGCACATCGGATGAAGCCTTTGCCGGGTTGCTGGACCGGGCGCGGTTGCTGGGCATTATCGATGGCAAGATGGAACGCCGGGTTCTTGATGAGCTTGCCGGGGCGACCTGTGATTCCAAGGGGGGAATTTGCGCCTTTAACGGTACGGGCAATTCATCGCGGACGATGCTGGCAGCCTTTGGCCTGACGCCGCCGGAACTGGAGTTGCTGACCGATGTGCCGCCCTATGCGGCAGTGGCGGCCGGGATTGATGCGCTGTTTGGTGTCTTTAACAAAGCCGAATATGCGATCAGCAATCTGTTGAAACGCAACTTTGCCAATTTCGTCCGCATTCATAATGCCACGGGTTCAAGCAGCAACATGCTGCTGCATTTGCCCTTCATGATGCGCTATGCCGGGTTTGATGTGACGATTGATGATTATCAGGATGTGCGTCTTAAAACGCCGGTGCCGGAAATCTTCGCCCATAGTCTGACCGAAAACCGCGATACCTTTGTTCTGGCGCAGCAAATGGCCGAAGGCAAAAACCGCGGCATGGAAAGCATTTATCGGGTGCTTGCCGATCTAGGTGTGGCGATGGATTTGGATGCGCCAACCGTGCTTGGCAAAACATGGGGCGAACGGATTGCCGATCTTGAAAAACCCGTTGATCTGTCGCTGGGCGATAAGTCGGTTATTCGGGCAACACCGGTGCGCAAGCGGTCCGGTGTTGATGTTCTGACCGGCAGTTTCTTTGAAAATTGTGCGGTCAAGACATCGGGTATGAGCGACCATCTGATCGAACATTTCGACAATCACGTTTTCATCGTGCGCTATTACGAAAACGAGCATGTCTGCAACGCCGATTTTGCGTCGCCCGATCTGGTGACGCGTTTGATTGAAACCGATGGTGTGGACGAAGACCTGATTGCTGCCGTGGTCCGCCGCAATGGGGGCAACCGGGTTGATATGGATGCGCCCAAGGACATGCTGGCACAGGGGCATTTGTCCTTTGCCTTTGTCATTGGCGGGCAGGGGCCGGAAGCCTATGGCATGCCGGAAATGTTTTCGCCGTCCCAGAACCTTCGCCATCATCGCATCCTTGAAGCATCCAGTATGCTGATTACCGATGGCCGTTATTCGGGCGTGACCAAGGGGGCCTGTATTGGTCATATGGTCCCGGAAGCATTTTCTGGCGGTGGTATCGGTCATTTGCGCGATGGCGATGTGCTGCGCCTTGATCTGACGAAAAATATGCTTGATTGGCTTGATCGTGACGCGTTCCTTGCCGGGACCGAAACCGCCGGAAGCCCTATTGATCTGGCGGATCGTGCACCGTTATTTGCCGAACGGCAAAAACGCATGGTCGCCCGTCAATACGATATCGCGGCCAGTAACGTGATGGATCATGTATCGAACGCGGCACGCGGGATTGTGCCCGGTGTGGTGGACCGCCGTGCGGTCAATCCGTGGCGAAACTGATACTCGCCTGACGATCAAATCCAGTGTCATACTTGCGATCCTGTGCCGCCCGGCTTTCGCCAAGCAGGATTGCGGTTGCGCATAATCCTGCCCCGAAAAGGACCAGGACATGACCTATATGGTGCGAAAGATTTTCAAAACGCATCATCGTTTCCCTGTCTGGTGGTTGGTATCAGGCGGCTGAGGTATCCGGTGCCGGGCTGGTTTGGGCATTGGCCGGGGTGGCGTCGCCGCCCAGTGCCTGATAGAGCGTGATCAGATTGGTAATGCGATCAAGCTGGTTGGCCAGAACGGATTCTTCGGCCGTGCGTCTGGTTTCCTGTGCGTCCAGCCAATCCTGCATGGCGACTGCCCCTGATCGGAAACGGGTTTCATAAATCCGTTCGGCATTGCGTGCGGCGTCAAGCGCGGCTTCAAGCCGGGCGGCACGACGATCATACTGTGTGCGGGCCGAAAGAGCGTTTTCAACGTCGCTCATAGCTTCGTAGGCTGTCTGACGGAATTCGGCGACGGCTTGTTCATATTCGGCCTCGGATACCTTGATGTTGAGCTGCCCCTCGTTCCAGTTCAGGAACGGCAGGGCAAGGCTTGCGCCCAGCGTGCCGATTGGATTTTGCAAAAGGTTGCGCAACTGATCGCTGCTGGTGCCCAGATCGCCTGTCAGGGTCAGGGTTGGCAGCAAGCTGGTTTTGACCGAATTCAAATCCGAAACGCTTTCCTTCAGGCGCAATTCCGCCGCCCGAACATCGGGCCGGCGCGACAGCAATTCGGATGGTAATCCAGCGGCCACATCGGGCAGGGCATCTGATGGCAATGTTGCGCGCGGGATTGCAATATCGCCCGGTGGGCGGTCAAACAGGATCGATAGGGCGTTTTTGGTTTCAGTCAGACTTTGTTCGATCTGGGTATAATCGGCCAACTGGCTTTCAAGGTTCTGGCGGGCTTCGAACAGTTCCAGCGATGATGTCGAACCGGACGCATACTGAACATCCACCAGATCAAGGGTTTGCTGAGCATAATCGATGCTGGCCTGTGCAATATCTAGTCGCTGCTGATAATAGACAGCCTGCCAATAAAGGGTGGCGGTGGTGCCGATCAGCGATAATGCCGTGCTTTCACGATCTTCAAGGGTCGCCAGTGCTTCCCAGCGGGCGGCGTCGTAATCATGGCCAAGCTTGCCCCAAAGATCGAGTTCGTAACTGATTCCGGCATTGGTGCCAAAGCTTCGCGTGCTGCCGTTATCCTCGTCCAGATCGCGCGAAACCGACGCATCCGCACCACCGGAAAAATCTGGATACAGGTCATCTTCGGCGAGGCCCGCAGTCAGTTGTGCCTTGCGAACCTTGATGGTGGCGGCAGCGAGATCGTTATTGCGTTCAAGTGCTCGGGCGATAAGTGCGTCAAGCTGGTCATCGCCGAAATTTTGCCACCAGTCTTGCGTGGCGGCGATGTCGGATGCGCGGCTGTTGTCCGATGTGGTGGCAGATCCGTTCCAGCTGTTTTCCGCCGCAATATCCGGACGGGAATATCGGGTTTCGGTCAGGCTGCTGCATCCTGCGAGTGCAATCATCGACAGGATGGTCCCGGTTTTTAAAATCCGTGTGATCATTTTTGTATTCTCCGTCAATCGCGCGACAGGGCGTCGACCGGATCAAGCCGGGCGGCATTGCGGGCAGGCAGAAAGCCGAATGAAATTCCGATCAATGTGGCGCAGGCAAAAGCCGCGACAATCGAGGTTGTCGAATAGACCATTGAAAACGAGCTTCCCATCGCATCGAACAGAACCCCGATGCCAAGGGCTGTCAGAACGCCAAGCGCCCCGCCAAGGATACAGACCAGAACCGCCTCGATCAGGAATTGTCGAAGAATGTCGCTTTGACGTGCGCCGACCGCCATCCGTACCCCGATTTCACCGGTGCGTTCGGTAACCGACACCAGCATGATATTCATCACGCCAATGCCACCAACAATCAGGGAAATCACAGCAATCGACGAAATCAGAAGCGTCATGGTGCTGGTGGTCTTTTCGATGGTTTCACGGATGGTGTCGGTATTGATCGTGAAAAAGTCTTTCACCCCGTGCCGTTGGGTCAGAAGGGTTTCGATGTTCTGTTGCGCCAATGCGGTTTGGACTGCGTCATCAATACGGACGGTGATGCTGCTTAGGTAATTCTGGCCGAGAATTCGGGTCAGTGCGGTGGTGTAGGGAACCCAGATGTTCAGGCTGTCATTATTGCCAAATGTGCTGTCCTTTGGCGCGGTGACACCAATGATGCGTACCGGGACAGTGCCAAGGAAAATCACCTGCCCCAGCGGGTCTTCGCCATTGGGAAACAGCTTTTCGCGCGTATTGTCGTCAATGACCGCATCCTGGCTGCGTTTGTCGACGGCAAGGCTGTTAAACCAGATGCCATCGGCCATTTCATAGCCGCGCACCCGATAATAATCGGTACCGACACCGGCGACAGTGGCATCCACTTCAATATTGCCATACCGCAGGGTGACGGTGCTTGAAACACGGGGGGTGACGCTGTCGACATAGTACTGGGTCGACAGCACATCTGCATCGGCCGCAGTCAATGTCCTGATCTGACTGGCATCGCGATCACCAAAATCCTTGCCGCGATTGACATCAATCGTATTGGTCGCGATTGAACTGATATCGGCAAGGATGCGATCCTGCGATCCTTGGCCAAGGGCTACGACCGACACCACCGATGCGATCCCGATAATGATGCCCAGCATCGTCAGAAAGGTCCGCAACCGGTGAGCATTCATCGCCACCAGCGCCATTTTGAATGCTTCGGTAAACCGGTCGATTTCGGCCCGAATGCGTGATGACCGATGGGTATGGTTTTCGACCTTTTTACGGGGACCGGATTGTATGAAGGCCTGCGTCTGGCGTTCATCACGGATGATTTCGCCGTCACGGATTTCAATGATGCGTTCGGCATGGGCGGCAACATCATGATCATGGGTGACCAGAATGACCGTATGGCCATCGCGATGCAGGTTGCGCAGCAGTTCAAGCGTCTGTGCACCGCTTTGGCTATCGAGTGCACCGGTTGGTTCATCGGCCAGAATGACGTCGCCGCCATTCATCAGGGCGCGCGCAATACTGACACGTTGCTGCTGCCCGCCGGAAAGCTGGCTGGGGCGGTGATGAATGCGGTCGCCAAGCCCGACACGGGTCAAGATATCCATTGCCCGGTCACGCCGTGTTTCGGCATCAAACCCGGCATAGATCGACGGGACTTCGACATTGCCAAGCGCGCTTAAATCCGACAGCAGATGATAGCGTTGAAAGATAAAGCCGAAATATTCGCGCCGAAGGGCGGCCAGTTCATCGGGTTCCAGATTGCCTGTCAGGCGGCCATTAACCCGGTATTCCCCGCCGGTCGGTCGGTCAAGACAGCCCAGAATATTCATCAGGGTCGATTTACCCGACCCGGAAGCGCCAATGATCGCAACCATTTCGCCGCGTTCAATCGTCAGGTTGACGCCCTTTAGCACGGCAATGCGATCCTCGCCCGCTGGGTAGTGCCGCCACAGATCTCGGATTTCGATCAGCGGGGTTTTGTGAGTGTTGCTCCCTATCTGGTTCATGATCAGAACATCCCCCCTGGGCCACGACGTATGGATTGGCTGGTGGCGACCACACCGCTGGTCGCGCCGATAACAATGTCGTCATTTTCGGAAATGCCACTGATGATCTGGGCGTTGATATTGGTGTTCATGCCGACCGTGACCGGCTTTTCAATCGGGTCACCTTTGTCGTTAAGAACCTTAACGGTATATAACCCGTCCTTGTCCGGACCACTCAGCGCGGCGGACGGAATGATCAACGCATTTTCAACTTCGTTTAGTGTGATGGTGACTTCGGCTGTCATCCAGACGCGCAGGCGGTGATCCGGATTGGCGATGTCAAACAGACCATTGTAATAAACGGCTTCGTCATCGGTATTGTCGTCGTCATCCTCGATTCCGGTCGGGGCGGGTTCGATGGCGCGAAGGGTGCTTTCATAGCGCGTGTCGGGATCGCCCAGAATGGTGAAGCTGACCGCTTGGCCTTCACGAACGCGGATGACGTCGGCCTCGGATATTTCGGCCTCGACCGTCATGGTGTCGAGCTGTGCAAGTTTTATGATGGTCGGCGTGGATTGGGCGGCGTTCACGGTCTGCCCTTCCTTGACTGGCAGGGCAACAACCGTACCATCCATGGGGGCTAGGATTTTGGTATATCCCAGATCAATCTCGGCGGTATCAACGGCGATTTTTGCTTGATCGATTTGCGCGTTGAGCGCTGCGATTTCAGCCTTGGTCACATTAAGGGTTGCCTCGGCACTTTCGAAATCTTCCTGTGGCGAGGCATCAAGCGCACGCATCTTTTTCTGCCGTGCATAATCAAGTTCCGCTTGTTTCAGTTCGGCCTGCTTGGCGGCAAGCTGTGCCTTGATATTGGCAAGGGCGGCCTCGGTATCGCGCAAATCATTCTGCTGTGTTGATGGATCGATTTCGGCAATCAGATCGCCTTCCTTGATTTCATCACCGAGATCGACATGCAGTGCCTTGATCTGCCCGGACACCTGCGCGCCGACACTGACCAGTTTAGAGGCGGTGATGGTGCCACTTGCCAGAACCGTATCGGCAAGGTTGCCGATACGGGGTTTGGTGGTGACATAACCGGTTTTGGCTTCGGATGGGAACAGATAGGCCTGTGCCATCCATCCTGCTGCCAAGATGATGATCACGGCGATGACAAGGTTACGTGCGGTTCTGGATGATTTCTTCATCGGGCTTTCATGTCCTTGGATGAAACGCACCCGACGGCGAAAGGCAATTGAGCCATCGGGCATCCCAGACATAGCAACCCCTTTGTCAGAACGGGGTGAGGAGGATGAAAATGATCTGTAAGGAATGTGTAAAGTTCGCCATCCGTGCCTTTCGTCAGGCGTTTTAAGCGCTAGAATGTCATCATGAACAGGAATTAACCCGCATTTGAAAGACCCGGAAACCGTGACCAGAATTCTGCTTGTTGATGATGATGTCGAGCTCGGCACGATGCTGGGCGAGTATCTTGAAGGTGAGGGGTTCGAGATCGCCAACGCCTATAACGGCAAGGATGGCCTGCGTATGGCGCTGGAGGGCGGGTTTGCAGTGGTGTTGCTTGACATCATGATGCCTGGCATCGGCGGGATTGAGGTGCTGCGCGAATTGCGCGCCAAAAGCCGGGTGCCGGTCATCATGCTGACCGCCAAGGGCGACGATGTCGATCGTGTTGTCGGGCTGGAACTGGGGGCGGATGATTACATACCCAAACCATACTATCCACGCGAACTGGTGGCGCGCATTCGCGCGGTTCTGCGCCGGGCCGAACCGGTTGGCGAAAGCCGCCGAGATGCAGGCGGGCCGGACAATGGCGACGAAATCGTTCTTGGCAAATTGCGGCTTAATACCGCACGCCGGGTGGCGCAGTTTGATGGTCAAGACATGGAACTGACGGTATCGGAATTCAATCTTCTGGAAGTTCTGATGCGTGCCAGAGAACGGGCAATGTCAAAAAACGAGCTTTCGATAAAGGTGCTGGGCCGCCCGCGCGAGGTTTATGATCGTTCGATTGATGTCCATATGAGCAACCTTCGACAGAAGCTTCAATCTGTCAGTAACGATGTTGGCCTGATCGAAACTGTGCGCGGCTTTGGCTATCGTCTGAGGCAGGACATATGAGAGGACGGTTATTCTGGAAAATCCTGATCGGGTTTGCTTTGACCTTCATGGGGATCTGGCAGGGCGTGTGGCTTCTTTTTACGTTATATGGTGACCCACCCAAACCCTATCATGTCGGATATCTGCAGGAAACGGCACGCGGTTATATCGATACTGCTGCAAGTATTATCGAGGCCGAAGGTATTGGTGCGCTTGAGAAGGCGATTGCACACTGGCCCGACAATGAACGTGTCCGACTAAGTATCGAGCCGGATGCAAACCACACCGACAGCTCCGTGCGCGGTTCCGTACCTGAAACATTCCCCCCCGTCCGGTTCGAGGAGATCCGCGAAAACGGGTTTCTGTCACGTGATGCGGTTAGCCCGGTCGGGTTGCTTGTGCATTTGAAGTTTGATGTGACCGATATTGTTGCGTCTATCCCGGAGCGGGGGCGGTTCAATGTGCCGACCCCGTTGGTAATTGCGGGCGTGCTGGGAGGGCTTGTGTTTAGCGGCGTGCTTGCCTGGTATCTAACCCGACCGATCCGCCAGCTTCAGGAAGGGTTCGAGCGACTGTCGACCGGGGATCTGACATGGCGACTGGGCGAAAAGATCGGCCGTAGACGTGACGAGATTGCTGATCTGGCGCGTGATTTCGATGTGATGGCCGTGCGATTGCAACAATTGATCGAGGCACGCGACCGCCTATTGAACGACGTATCGCATGAACTGCGGTCCCCGCTGGCGCGGATGCAATTGGCTGTTGGGCTAGCGCGCCAGAAACCGGAACGGATCGAAGGATCACTTGACCGGATTGAAAAGGAAACCATTCGTCTGGATGAACTGGTTGGTGAACTTCTGACCCTGTCGCGTGCGGAAAGCGGCGCCAGCCAGAACCAGACATGGCTTGATATTGACCATCTGCTGGGTCGTGTTGTTGGTGATGCCCGGTTTGAGGCCGAGGCGACCGGGATCAAGGTCCAGACAAACCTTGCTATTAAACGCAACTGGCACGGTGAAGTACCGGTGGTGGTCGGCAACGCCGAACTTCTGCGGCGGGCCTTTGAGAATATAGTGCGTAATGCCCTTCGTCATTCACGCGAAGGTCAACTTGTCCGGATTTCTGCCGAAGCAGATGCCAGTCGCAATGTTTTCTGCATCACCATATCCGATCAGGGGCCAGGCATTCCTGCTGAACAGCTTGAAAATATGTTTGAGCCATTCATTCGCGGGGAACCGGGAATAAACGGAGCCGGTTTCGGACTGGGTTTGTCAATTGCACGGCGCGCGATCAAGGCACATGGCGGGGAAATTTCCATTCGCAACCGGGATGGCGGTGGGCTGGACGTTCTGATTACCCTGCCATTTACCTTGCGCGTTGATGACGAATAAACAGATTGCTTCCATTTAACCCCTTGCGAAACCGGTACGATCCAATACCTCAACAGGGAAACAACCGGCGTCGCCGGAAAAATCGGATATCGACAAGGAGGACCATCATGACCAGCAAGCTGACCGTAACGACGCCAGACGGAAATTTCGATGCCTATGTCGCCATGCCTGCCAAGTTACCGGCACCGGTGGTGGTGGTTATTCAGGAAATTTTTGGTGTTAACGCCGTGATGCGGGGCATTGCCGATGACTATGCCAAGCAGGGATATATTGCGGTTTGTCCCGATCTGTTCTGGCGGATCGAGCCAGGGATCGAAATCACCGACAAGACCGAAGAAGAATGGAAACAGGCATTTGGCTATTATCAGGCATTTAATGTCGATAAGGGCGTCGAAGATATCGCCGCAACCCTTCAGGCAGCGCGCAAGCTTGATGGTGCAAATGGCAAAGCCGGGGTTGTCGGTTTCTGCCTTGGCGGGCTTTTGACCTTCCTGTCGGCGACGCGCACCGATGGCGATGCATTTGCGGTCTATTACGGCGGTGGGATGAACAATTATGTCGGCGAGGCCGGAAAGATCAAACAGCCGGTGATCATTCACCTTGCCGGGAATGATGAGTATATCCCAGCCGATGCGCAGGCGGTTATCAAGGACGCGCTTGATGATCATCCGTTGACAGAGCTGCATTTCTATCCAGGTCGTGATCACGCCTTTGCGCGTAAGGGAGGGGCGCATTACGACGAGAAGGATGCTGAAACCGCCAATTCAAGAACGGCCGAGTTTTTCAGCGCCAACCTTGCCTGACCTTATAAAAGATACCAGAAAGGGCCGCAAATATGCGGCCCTTTTGTTTTGGGGTTGCGGATCGTTGCTGGACCGCATGTCAAATTATTTGTATGAGGAATGCAAATAGACCGATCATGGGAGGAAACAAAATGAAACTGCTGCGTTTCGGCGCTGTTGGTGCGGAAAAACCCGGATTACTGGATCAGGGCGGTGTAATCCGAGATTTGTCGGCGGTGATCGAGGATTTCAATCCAGACACCATTTCCGATGCCACCTTTGCCAAAATTGCCACCCTTAATTCGGCAGGCCTTCCGGTCGTCTCAGGCAACCCGCGGATCGGTGCCTGTGTTGCTAAACCGGGCAAGTTTATCTGCATTGGTCTGAACTATTCCGATCACGCGGCGGAAGCAGGCATGCAGGTGCCGCCTGAGCCGATCATCTTTTTCAAGGCAACGTCGGCGGTTTGCGGCCCGAATGACGATGTGGAAATTCCACGCGGTTCGCAAAAATCCGACTGGGAAGTCGAACTGGGCATCGTGATCGGCAAGGAAGCCAAATATGTGACCGAGGCAGAGGCGCTTGATCATGTGGCAGGTTACTGTGTGGTCAATGATGTGTCCGAACGCGCATTTCAGCTTGAACATGCCGGGCAGTGGGTGAAAGGCAAAAGCCATGATACCTTTGGCCCGATTGGCCCGTGGCTTGTAACACGTGACGAGATTGCCGATCCGCAGAACCTGCGCCTGTGGCTGGAACTGAACGGCGAACGCGTCCAGAATGGCAGCACCGCAACCATGGTTTATGGCGTTGCCCATCTGATCAGCTATCTGTCGAAATTCATGACCTTGCAGCCGGGCGACATCATCACAACGGGGACCCCGCCCGGTGTCGGTATGGGCATGACGCCGCAGCGTTTCCTGAAGCCGGGCGATGTCATGGAGCTTGGCGTCGAAGGGCTTGGAAGCCAGCGTCAGAAAACCGTTCAGGCCTGATGAGGCTTGTAAGCAAAATGAAAAGCCCCGCAGTGAATATTGCGGGGCTCTTTTGATGGATCAGCCTGCTGCCATGGCATCAAGTTCCTGTCGGTGGGCATGAAGCTTGTGGAAAATGGCATAGCGCCTGTCGTGGGCGTCCTTTGCGCTTTGGTCCGGCGCGTGGATGGTTTCCTTGCCAGCCATCCGGCGCGACGCAAGTGCAAGACCGCCTTCGGGATGAAGGGCCGCAGCACCCAGCATGGCGGAGCCCAGCAGGACCGGTTCGGCACAATCGGACATCACGACATTGCAGCCGGTGACGTCGGCATAAAGTTTGACCAGAACCGGGCTTGCAGTGTGTCCGCCGCTTAGATGGATATGTTTGATCTCATAGCCCGTTGCATTCAGCGCATCAATGATATGGCGTGTGCCATAGGCAATGGCGCAGGCGGTTGCCCAGTAAAGGTCAAGGAAGCTTTCCTCGCTTTGATCAAGGTTGAGGCCGGAAATCACGCCAAGCGCTTCTGAATCGGCGAGTGGTGATCGGTTGCCATGAAAATCGGGCAGAACATGCAGGCGCGGCGCAAGATCGGGTGTTTCCATCATCCGGTGCAAAAGTTTTTCGCCGGCAAGCTTGTGAGCATCGCGACCCATAGCATGCGAAAAAGGATGCATGGCAACAATGTGATCAAGCAATGCACCGGTTGCCGACTGGCCGCCCTCGTTAAGCCAAAGACCCGGCGCAATCGCCCCGAAATAGGGGCCCCATACGCCCTTGATGAAGCGCGGTTCGGATGACAGCGCCATATGGCAGGTCGAGGTGCCGGCAATCATGGCGAACCGCTCATCCAGATTGCCATCCAGATATTCGCCAAGTGTGCCAAGGGCCCCGGCATGGGCATCAATCAAGCCTGCGCCCACGACGCAATCGGTGGTCAGGCCAAGTTCGGCCGCACTCTGTTCGGACAAATTGGCGATCAGATCGCCAACACCCAATGCCTTGCGGTCAATTCTGGCTTTGCGGGGGAAATCATCAAGGCCGATCTGATCAAGAAATGCGCGATCCCACGAATCATCCTGATGGGCCAGATAGGTCCATTTGCAGGTTATCGTGCAGCAGGACCGCTTGTTGCTGCCGGTTGCGCGGAAAGACAGGAAATCGGCAAGGTCGTAAGCTGCACCCATTTTGTCCCAGTTCTGACGGTGGTGGCGTTTTAACCACATCAGTTTGGGCAATTCCATTTCGGGTGACATGGTGCCGCCGATATATTCAAGAACCTTTGCGCCGGTTTTTGTGCATTCTTCGGCCTCGCGGACCGCGCGGTGGTCCATCCAGACAATAACATCCCAGTTATCGCCGCCGCCTGGGGTGACACCAAGCGGACGGTTATTGGCATCGCGGATCACGAGCGAACAGGTGGCGTCAAACCCGATGGCTGCGACCTGATTGGCTGCGATGTTTGATTTTGCCAGCGCATCACGGACCGATTGGCAAACCGATTGCCAGATATTTTCCGAGTCCTGTTCGACAAAATCGGGCTTTGGTCTGTTCATGGCAATCGCATGGGCGGCACTGCCGAGCAGTTTTCCATCTTGGCTAAACACGCCTGCGCGCGCACTCCCGGTGCCAACATCCACACCGATAATGACTTTGTCTGTAAGGCTCATATGGTATTCCTCCCGCGGGGCCGGCTGGCGGGAACCCTGTATTTCATAGGCAAACCCGATCCCGGTTTTATGCATTCTTCGCGCGTGTTGGTCACCGCGATAAATTAGTGCCGTACGTAATTGAGCAAAAGTGCATCGATTGGTCAAATGTTCATTTTGATTGACGATGACATTCGCGATTGTATAGGCTTTTGTGATCAAACCCAATGAAGCCAGGTTCAACATGGCCCCCGGAAATGTCCAAGATAACGCCCCTAACCCGGCGTCGGCTCCGATCATGATCGGCAAGGATGTCGTTCTTTTCGATTGTGACGGCGTTCTGGTCGACAGTGAACCTATTTCGCTCGCGACGCTTGTCGATGTGCTTGATCATTATGGTGCACCGCTTGATCTTGCCGAAGTGGCCGCCCGTTTTACCGGGCGATCAAGTGCGGCACCAATTGAACATATCCGTATCGAAACCGGACGGGATATCACCGCAGAATTCAAACCGTTCTTTTATGAACGGCTGTTTGCCCGCTATGACGTCGAATTGCAGAAAACAGACGACATTGAGGATGTCTTGACTGCATTAAGCCACCGCAATATCGCGTTTTGCATTTCATCAAGCAGTTCAGTGCAGCGCCTTGAACGTACGATGGCGGTTACCGGCCTTGGTCACTGGTTTGGTACCGACATCTATAGTGCGGATTTCGTCAAGAACGGCAAACCAGCACCTGATCTGTTTTTATATGCCGCCGATAAAATGGGCTTTCGCCCGGAACAGGCGGTGGTGATTGAGGATTCCGTCGCCGGGGTCAAGGCCGCGGTGGCCGCAGGCATGACCTGTATTGGTTATGTCGGTGGCGGGCACTATGTGGAAGATCGCAAAATTGCCGCAGCCCGGCTTTACGAAGCCGGGGCTGACGTGGTTTTTGACGGCATGCGTGATATCGCAGCCCTGATTAGTCAGGGCTGATTTTATCTAGCGTTGACGCAGCAGGCTTTGATACCGGGCCTGACTTTGGCTGAGATGTTCGCGCATTGCCGTGCGGGCGGTTTCGGCATCGCGCGCGGCAATTGCATCAAAGATGCGATGATGTTCGGCCAGAATTTTCTGCATGTAGTTTTTCTGGTCTTCGACCTCTGGAGGGCGGCGGCGCAATTGCGCGCGCGGGATGGTTTTATCGCCCAGATGTTCAAGGAACTCGACATAGCGCCGATTGTTTGTCGCATCTGCAATGGCACGGTGGAACTCGAAATCGGCCTTTTCGGTCGGATTGCCGCGTTCGAACTGGTCGGTCATTTCCTGCAGGGCTTCGTAGATTTTCGCCTGCTGTGCCGCCGAACTTCGCGCACAGGCAAGACCTGCGGCCTCGATCTCGACCGCCATGCGCAGTTCAAGAATTTCCAGAACATCGGAAATCTGCGCGGAATCGACAGCAAAGATTGCGCTACCCAGTTTGCGTGGGCTGGGGGCGAGCACAAACACACCGGCTCCCTGGCGCGGTTCAAGCAAACCGTCGGCCTTTAGGGCTGCGATGGCCTCGCGCACGACCGTGCGGCTGACGCCGAATTGTTCGGTCAGCACGGGCTCGGTCGGCAGTTTGCTGCCGGGGGTGCGCATGCCGCTTTCAATTTCGTGTCGCAGGCTTGCGATGACCTTTTCGGTCAGGGAAACTTTGCGTGGTGCATTTCGCGCGGCGTTGTTGCTCATTTTCTTGCTCTGCAAATCCGCTATGATCGGAACCAGATGTTAATAATGACAAACTTAACATCCTGAAATAGTCCTACGATGTTGGTGACGGAAAGTCATCATATGATTTTGATATAGTGACGAGGCGACGATAATGGCCAAAACGGCCGAAGCTGAATATCGCTGGAACAGCGGCCCTTTCAAGGTCGGGATTGTGCCCCGTGGTGGCGCCATTTCAAGAATTGACTGGGTACGTCCCGACGGCAACGGGGTGATTAACCTTTTGCGCCCGGTTGACGACTATGCCCTGACATCAGGTAATCCGTCGCATCTGGGATGTTTTCCGATGGTGCCGTTTGCCAACCGGCTGGGTTACGCCCAGTTCGAATTCGACGGCAAAACCATCAATGTTCCGGCCAACCGGGCACCGGATCCGCATGCAATTCACGGATTTGGAATTTCCAGTGTCTGGGATATAGAACGCCCGACAGTTGATACCATCCGCTTCAATCACAAACATGACGATCCGCAGACGGGTTTCTGCTATGTCGCCTGGCAACAGATCAAAGTTGCAAACGATACCATTTCAATCGAAATCGGCGTGCGTCATCTGGGAAAGGGACCGATGCCTTATGGGATCGGGTTGCATCCATGGTTCCCCGGCGGTGAAAGCGTATGGGTGCAGTTTGTTGCGACCGACTGTTTTAGCACGGATGAGGGAAAATTGCCGACCACGCGCACCGTGATTGATCTTGGGCGTGACTTTGCCGATGGCAAGATGATCCGCCATCACAAGGGGCTTGATGTTCATTATATCGGCTGGAACAAACAGGCGGAAATGGTCTGGGCAGACCGGCAGTTAAGCCTGCTTCTGGAAGCCAGTGACACTTTGTCGAATCTGCAATTCTATATCCCGGAAAACGGTCAGACATTCTGTGTCGAGCCGGTGTCACATGTACCAAACGTCCATAACCGCCCGGAATTCAAGGAATTCGGCGATGTCAGGGTGCTTGGCTATAACGATACGCTTTCTGGCGTCATGACCCTGACACCAGGCCTTTTGACCGGATCGGATAATGGCCTTGTCGATGATCACGAGGAACCGGTCGGCAGGCGGGATTATTCACTGGTCGACTGATTGCTTCCCCTTTACCCCTTCAGAATTTGCCGATAAAACTTACAAGTAAGAATGACAAGATGACAAGTTGATGGGGATTGGGGAAATGACCGGCTTGCAGCTTAAAATACAGAAGCGTGAAAAGCTTGCGGATCAGCTTTATGGGCAAATTCTGGAACAGATTGTATCTGGCAATCTGTCTGAAGGGGCAAAGCTGCCATCTGAAAATGAAATATGTGCGTCTTTTGGTGTGTCACGGCCCGTGGTACGTGAAGCGCTGCGTAAATTGCAGTCTGACGGGTTGGTTTATGCCCGACAGGGGGTTGGGTCTTTTGTCAAGAAACGTCCGCCACAAGGGTTGATCGAGTTTGGCGGTATCAATGATGTGGCGGGGTTGCTGCGCTGTTTTGAGGCCCGTATCGCGATCGAAGCCGCAACCGCACGCATGGCGGCGGAACGTGCCACGCTGCGCCATCATCGCGATATCGAACGGGCGCTTAAAATGCTTGAACAAGGCATTGCAGCCGGTGACATCGCTGATCAGGCAGATTTTGAATTTCATATGTCAATCGCGCGCGCCAGCGGAAATGATATTTTTGTCACCATGCTGACGTCGCTGCATGGCGTGATTGCCAAAACCATGAATGTCGCGCTTAACATCACCCGTACCGGATCAGCTGACCGGGTGAAAAAGGTTCTTTTGGAACATCGCCAGATTTATGATGCGATCCGCGGGCAGGACGGCGAGAGCGCGGAATTGCTGATGCGTTATCACCTTCATCAGGCCCGTCAGCGGGTAACCGACCATGCGCGTGATATGTAAAGTCGCGGCTATCACGCACAGAACATCCTGTAAAGTTTCCACGCAAATTTGTTGACAAGTGCCCCCGTGCGCCTGCACACAAGTCATATGACGAATTGCGTCGGGAAGAATACAGGAACGGATCATGTCAGGTGATATTTCAGCCGTACAGCAACCCCGCATTCTGCTGGAAGAACGGTTTGAACTGGGCGAATGCCCGAACTGGGACGGAGATAACAGCCGCCTTTACTGGGCTGATATCATTGGTCAGAAAATCCATGCACTTGATATCGAAACCGGGCAGCGCCACAGTTGGTCATTCGAGAGCGAAGTCGGCTGTTTCGGTCTGACCGATCAGGGGCGTCTGGTTGTGGCACTGAAAAGTGACATTGTCCTGTTTGATCCGAAAACCGGTAAGCGCGAAAAACTGGCGGCTGTCGACAGCGACAATGACATGAGCCGCACCAATGACGGCAAGATCGGCCCGGACGGCGCGTTCTGGGTCGGTACCATGGATCAAAACATCGACAAGCAACCGGTAGCATCGCTTTATCGTGTGACCGGTAAAGGGCAGGTCGAACACAAGGCTGGCGGGATCAAGATTTCCAACGGTCTGGCTTGGTCGCCCGATGGACGGGTCATGTATCACTCGGATTCTCGCGGGCCGTGGGTCAATCGCTGGAACTTTGATGCCAAAACCGGCGCGATTGGCAATTGCCAGCGTTTCCTTGATCTTGATGACACGGTCGGGCGTCCGGATGGTGCGGCGGTTGACATGGAAGGCTGCTATTGGAGTGCGGGTGTTTCGGCGGGCAAACTGAACCGTTTTGGCCCTGATGGCACATTGTTGCTATCTATTGATATGCCGATGCCAAATCCCACCATGCCGTGCTTTGGCGGGGCGGATATGAAAACGCTTTATGTCACCAGCCATATGGAAAACTACCCGGCGGAAAAGCGTGACGAATTCCCCGATGCGGGCAAACTTGTCATGCTGCGTGTCGATGTCGCGGGGGTGCCGGTCAACCGGTTCCGCGAAGGCGGATAAGGTATAAGACCTGAATCAAAAGGGCCGTGCAGTTTGTTCTGCACGGCCCTTTTTCTTTTGGTTTTCCGGATGCCTTATCCGGTTTTGATGGTTGCATGTGCTGTGCCGATGCCATCAAAGATTGCCTCGATCCGGCCATGGCTGGTCAGGGTCGGTACCGCACAGGCCCCGGTGGTGATGACGTCACCCGCCTTTAAATGTGTGCCGCGTTTGGCAAGGAAACCGGCGAGATAAGCCAATCCGCCAAACGGATCAGGCCATGCGGCGGGATCGCTGTTCTGGGCGAGGATTTTGTCATCCGATCTTGTTTCGACCGGGACATTCAGAAACGCCATGTCTCGCCAGTTGGTGATTTCCGGGCCTAGCACCAGATAACCTGTCGAGTTCAGATCGGCCAGTGTTGCAACCGGTCCCTGTCTTTCACGATATCTGCGGTCCGCGATTTCGATTGCCAGATGCACGCTTTTGATGTGGTCCAGTACCTTATCAATGGTGGCGTTGCCATCGGGCGTGCTGGCCATGACCACGGCAATCTCGGCCTCGATATTTGGGAAATGAACATCATTTGTGGTGATGGTCGCCCCGTTTTCGATGATCCGGCCATCCAGCAACGGCCCGACCAGCGGCCCTTCAATCCCAAGCCCAGCCTGTGCAGCGCGTGTCGCGACCGAAAGCTTCCATCCGGTTTGCTTCGCGCCAGTCAGGGCAAGAGTGGCTTGCTGTATGTCGTAGGCAGTATCGAAGTCGACCGGACTCGCGTCTGCGGGCAGGGGATCTATCAGAATGTTTTGCTTAAACGCATCGGCCAGAATCCGGCTTGCCTTGGTGATGTCGGTCATTTTCCGCGCGCATCCTTCTGTTTTTGCGATGTTTTCAGCAGCGTAGCGGCATGAAAGTATAAAGTCATCATATCAATTGTCGAGAGTCATGGATTTGCAGTGTCAATCCCGTTGATATGATGATTCGGTTGAAGGGGTGGTATGGGCCAAATTCCCGGTAAATCGCTGTTTTCTCGCTAGACTAAAGTTTGTGAGTAATATGATTGACAAAATGATATGATGAATTTATAGAATCATCATAGGTTATGTCGCCGATTTATGAGTTGAAGGACGATTTATGCATTATCAGGATCTGAAAACGGCTATTGGTGCCGGGCTTCTTTCTTTCCCGGTTACGCCGTTCAAGGCGGATGGTTCGCTGGATATGGATACCTACCGTACACATGTTGGCTGGCTGGCCCAGTATCCGGCAGCTGCGCTGTTTGCGGCGGGTGGCACAGGCGAATTTTTCTCGCTGACCCCGGCGGAAGTCGTTCAGACCGTCCGCGTTGCCAAGGAAGTTGCCGGTGATACCCCGATCATTGCCGGTTGCGGTTATGGTACGGCAATGGCCGTCGAACTGGCGCGCGAATGTGAAAAGGCCGGTGCGGATGGTCTGCTTCTGCTGCCGCAGTATCTGGTTGGTGCCAAGCAGGAAGGCCTGTATGAGCGCGTCAAGGCGGTTTGTAATGCAGTGAGTATCGGTGTGATTGTTTACAACCGCGACAACTCGATCCTGTCTGCCGAAACGCTTTCGAAATTGTGTGACGAGTGTCCCAACCTGGTCGGCTTCAAGGATGGGCACGGCGATATCGAACTGGTAACGCGCGTTTGTGTCACGATGGGGGATCGTCTTTCCTATATCGGTGGGATGCCGACAGCCGAAGTTTTTGCCAAGGCATACAAGGCGGCGGGTGCGACCACCTATTCGTCGGCGATCTTCAACTTCCTGCCCAAGCAGGCGCTGGAATTCTATGACGCGCTGACAACTGACGACGATGCTACGATGAACCGCATCCTGACCGATTTCTTCTATCCGTATCTTGCGGTGCGTGATCGCGGCACGGGTTATGCCGTGTCGATCGTCAAGGCAGGGATGCGCGTTATTGGCCGTGATACCGGCCCGGTTCGCAGCCCGCTTACCGATCTGAGCGGTGAAGAACATGACATGCTGGCTGACGTTATCCGTAAGGCGTTCGGCGAGGACGCACTTAAGGCTGCCTAAGCTTGGCGACCCCGGCAGGTGGCTTCTGCCGGGATTACCTCTGTGACGCCGCAAAAGCAAATGGCGCGCAAAATTCGGCTGTCAGAAAAACCATTACTTGTTGTTACAAGTGACAAGATGTAAGATTTTCTGACAACAACTGGTCCCATCAGGGAAAACAAGACTTTAACGTTGAATGACATAAAGTCACGGGAGGAATATCAATGAACAAGTTAATGAAGACCACCACACTGACACTTGCCGCAGCGGCAATGTCGATCGCCTTTGTCGCCGGTGCGCAAGCACGCGAATGGCGCGGCTGGAACATCCATCCGGCAGACTATCCGGTTTCGACCGGGATGGAAGAATTTGCCCGTCTGATCAATGAAAAATCCGGTGGCGACCTTGAAGCCAAGGTTTATCACGGCGGCGTTCTGGGCGATCAGCCCGATGCCATTCAGCAGGTTCGCCTTGGCGGTCTGGACTGGGCTGTTTTCAACCTCGGCCCGCTCGGTGAAGTTGCGCCTGAAGCAAACGTTGTTTCGCTGCCTTTCATCTTCAAAAACGTCGATGCCATGCATGAAGTCATGGACGGTCCGGCAGGTCAGCAGATCGCAGACGGCCTTGCCGAAGCAGGTCTTCAGGCTCTTGGCTGGTACGATTCCGGTGCGCGTTCCTTCTATAATACCAAGCATCCGATCAACACGCCCGAAGATCTCAAAGGTCTTAAATTCCGCGTGATGAGCAACGATTTGTATGTGCAGATGGTTGCAGCCCTTGGCGGCAACGCAACCCCGATGCCGTATGGCGAAGTTTATCAGTCGCTGAAAACCGGTGTTATTGATGGCGCGGAAAACAACTATCCGTCCTATGACAGCTCCGGCCATTTCGAAGCTGCCAAATACTATTCGGTGACCCAGCATCTGATCCTTCCGGAATGCCTGTGCGTGAACAAGGCGCTTTATGATGGCCTGTCAGATGACGAGAAGAAAATCCTTCAGGAAGCCGCAGATGAGTCGGTCAAGGTTCAGCGCGCTGCCTGGGCAGAACGTGCAGAAAAGTCCAAAGAGAAAGTTGTTGCAGCCGGTATCGAAGTGAACGAAGTCGCCGACAAGGCAGCGTTCCAGGATGCGATGCAGCCTGTATATGACAACTTCATCAAAGCCAATCCGGATCTGGCCGATCTGGTCAAGGCGATCCAGGACGCCCAGAAATAATTGATCAAGCCATAGAAGGGCGGCGACATTTTCGCCGCCCTTCTTTACGCTTGTATCCGGTCTTTTTGTTAATCCATTTCTGGCGGCGTGCGAATGCTTTCACAACTCACCGGGATGCTTGACCGTTTGGGTGGCGGACTAGCCAAAATCCTTAATCTGATCGGCGGAATTGCGCTGATAGCGTTGATCCCCAGTTTTGCCTGGCTGGTTTTCGGGCGTTATGTCCTTAACGAAACCCCGACCTGGGTCGAACAGATTTCCCTGATCCTGATTGTTCTGATTACTTTTCCGGTTGCTGCAGCCTGTATCCGTGACAACAGCCATCTTTCGGTATCATTTTTCCGCGATGCATTACCGCCCAAGGCCGCGGCTGTATTGGCTTTGATCAGTTATGCGACCATGGTGGTATTCGGTTTTTACATGTTGGTCGGCGCCTACGATCTGGTTGTTTTCAACTGGGCCAAAAGCATGCCGATCATCCATGTTCCCGACGGATTGCGGTCCATTCCGATGCTGGTTTGTGGCGGGGGCATCGTATTTTACAGCCTCGTGCATATCCTTAAAATCATCACCGGTTGGAAAACCATCGCGCATAGCCGGTTTTACAGCGACGAATTGCTTGATAAGGACACTGAATAAATGGGCATGACCATTCTTTTGGGCCTGTTTGCCGTTGGTATTGTCATTGGCATGCCCGTTGCCCTTGCACTTGGTATTGCGGCCCTTGCGACCTTTTTCTTTGAAGGTCTGCCAACCCTGATCGCGTTTCAGCGTATTGGTTCGGGCATCAGTGCCTTTTCGCTTCTGGCCATTCCGTTCTTTATCTTTGCCGGTGAACTGATGCTTCATGGCGGGATTGCCAACCGGCTGGTGCAGTTTGCAACCGCACTGGTCGGCAGCCGCCGCGGCGGACTTGGCATTGTGAACGTGTTTTCATCGATGCTGTTTGGTGGCATTTCCGGATCGGCCGTAGCCGATACCTCTGCACTTGGCTCGATCCTGATCCCGGTGATGAAAAAGGAAGGCTACCGTGCCGATTATGCGGTCAACGTTACGGTGACCTCGTCGATCGCGGGTATCATGATCCCGCCCAGCCATAACATGATCCTCTATGCGGTTGCGGCCGGTGGCGGGATTTCGATTTCCAAGCTGTTCATGGCGGGACTGGTGCCGGGCATCATCATGTGCCTGCTGCTTGGCCTTGCGACATGGCTTGTGGCGATCAAGCATGGCTATCCGGCTGTACCGTTTCCGGGATGGCGGGTTGTCGGGGTTACGGCCATTCGCGCCATTCCGGGCTTTTTCACAGCCGTGATTATCGTCGGCGGTGTGTTGAGCGGTGTGTTCACAGTGACGGAATCCGGAGCCATCGGTGTGGCCTATGCGTTGATCATTACCGGGCTTGTCTATCGAGAACTGAACTGGGCCGGTTTTGTTGCGGCGGTCAAGCAATCGGCGAAGACAACGGCCCTTGTCATGCTGCTGGTCGGGTGTGCATCGGCCTATGGCTATATGCTGGCGTTTTATCAGGTACCCGATGCATTGGCGCATGCGATTACATCCGTCACCGATAACCCGATCATGGTTTTGCTATTGATCAATGTCATGCTGCTGATTGCCGGCATGATCATGGATATGGCCGCATTGATCCTGATCTGTACGCCGATCTTCCTGCCACTGGCGACCCAATTCGGCATGGACCCGATCCAGTTCGGTATGGTGCTGATGATGAATTTGGGGCTTGGCCTTTGTACGCCACCGGTCGGCTCCTGCCTGTTTGTCGGTTGCGCGATTGGCGGGGTGAAGATCGAGAAGGCCGTAATGACGATCTGGCCATTCTATCTGGCGATCCTGACGGCGCTTATGCTGACAACCTATGTACCGGCGATCTCCCTGACGCTACCGAACCTTGTGTTCGGTGGGGGCTGATTGCGGACCAAGATGACTTCAAAGAGGAAGACGATGAAACGTTTGCTGATTACCGGTGCTGCCGGCAACCTTGGAAAAATCCTGCGCGAGGGGCTTAAAGGCTATGCCGATGTCCTACGCCTTTCGGATATCGCACCGATGGACCCGGCCGGTCTTGGCGAGGAAGTCGTGCCGTGCGATCTTTCGGATCGAGCGGCTGTGCATGAACTGACCAAGGATTGCGACGGGATCATTCATCTGGGCGGAATTTCGATTGAGGCCGCATTTGATGACCTGCTGCAGGCCAATTTTCTTGGCACCTATAACCTGTATGAAGGTGCGCGCAAAAATGGCAAGCCGCGCATCCTGTTTGCCAGCTCGAACCACGCCATCGGGTTCCACAAGCGCACGACCAAGCTTGATGACAAATCCGAACTACGCCCCGACAGCCTTTATGGTGTCACCAAATGTTATGGCGAGGCATTGGCAAGCTATTACTACGACAAGTTCGATGTTGAAACCGTCTCACTTCGCATCGGGTCGTGCTTTGAAAAGCCGCGAGATCGCCGGATGCTGTCGACATGGATGAGCCCGCGCGATTTTATTTCCCTCATGAAGGCGGTATTTGATGCGCCGATGACTGGCCATCTAGTGATGTATGGTGTGTCGAACAACCGCACGAAATGGTGGAGCAACGACCATGCCGACCTGATCGGCTGGCAGCCGCAGGACAGTTCCGATATCTTCCGCGAAGAAATCGAGGCAGCCTTCCCGGCTGAGGATCGCCATGATCCGGCTGTGATCTATCAGGGCGGTGGTTTTGCCGCCAAAGGCCACTTCGAAGACTGATCCTTGATTTTTGTTACGCATATAAAGGGCCGCATAAGCGGCCCTTTGTTGTTTTTGGTGAAAAAACGCTGCTGCATTTCGTCTATGAGATAATGACCAGTTACTTTCGGCATGAGGAAATTGATGTTCAGATCAAGCTCGTTGACGGATGATATTATACTGTTCGAGATGGTTGATGCGCAAAGTGCTGCCGATGGGGAGAGCTATATCAGGGCTCTTTACGCACTATCGGCCCGAACGGAACCGGTGATATTGATCATGCTTTTTACCGGGCATGTCGAGCAGGATCACGAAACCCGCAAACAGGCGGCGCTTTGGTTCAGGCAGAACCGAGACCGGTTGCCGTGCTTCGCCAAGGGACTGATACAGGTGGAGCCGGATCACGAACATGACCATGTCGAAGAGGTCGAGAACAGCAACTTTGCAAGAATGCTGCCCTTTCCCCTTAAACATGCGCATAGCTTTGACGAGGCCTATGCACTGGCGAAGAACTGGCCGAAGATCTAGCGTTTGCGGATTGCCAGAAACAGGAAATACGCCGTTCCGATCAGGGCGGCGATCAGGCCGGTTGGTAATTGCTGGGGATAGAGCATATTTCTGGCCATCCATTCGGCAACCATCATCACATTCGCCCCGATCAGAACTGCGCCCAGCAAATGCCCCCCCGCAAGCCGGTAACCGGCAATCCGTGCGAGATGCGGGGCCATCAGCCCGACGAAGCTGAGTGGTCCGACAAGCAGCGTTGCACTGGCGGCAAGGATGGCGGCAAGCAGCATGATGAAGAACTGGAAACCTGAAATGCCAAGGCCAAGCGAGGTGGCCTGATCATTGCCAAATGACGCCAGCTCAAGCGGGCGGCGCACCGCAATCACCACAACCAGCAAGGCTGCGGTGACCCCCGCGACGATCAGGACTTCGTCCATGCGGGTGAAATAGGTTGTGCCCGCCAGCCACGAAATCAGCATTGATGTTTGCGTGCCACTGCGGGTCAGCGCAATGCGAACAATCGCGCCCAAAATGGCAGTTAAGGCCAGGCCGTTTAGCAACAGGTAATGCGGGGCGTGGGTGAATTTCCGGCATAGCAGTAGCAGGACGATCAGCGAAATGATCCCGCCGGCAGCACCGACAAACATCAGTTCGGCACGTTGTCCGAAGCCAAAGAAAACAAGGGCGATGATCATGGCGAGTGCGGTGGCAGAACTGACGCCGGTGATTTCCGGGCTGGCCAATGGGTTGCGCCCGACGCGCTGAATTAACGTGCCTGAAACCGCGAGAGCCGCGCCGCAAATGATCGCGGCAAAGGTCCGTTCGGAACGCTGGAGGACGATGTCATGGAAGCTTTCACCACCAGTCAGAAATACGAAATCATGACCGTTAAACGACACAAACAAGGATAAGCCCAAGCCTGTAACCAGCCCTAATACCAGCAGGAGGCTCAGCAGATTTTTCGACACAATGTGCTGATCTGGATGATGGTCCTCGCTTTGTTGGCCAGGCATGATCCGGGCCTTGCGCAGGATCAGTATAATAAATGGTGCGCCGATCAAGGCAGTGGCTGCACCAGTTGGAACGATGTCGCCATCAAGCCCGTTCATCTGCCGGACAATAAAGTCGATACACAATAGTGCAAAGCCGCCGGTCAACAGCGAATAGATCATCAGATCGCGCGAACGTGTCAGACCGGCAATACGCAGGGCGGCAGGGACGGCCAGACCGATAAAACCGATCAACCCGGCAGTCGAAATGACCGATGCAGTAATGAAAACGGCAAAGCCCAGGATCAACAGCCGCAAGATGGTGACGCGAGCACCAAGTGAGCTTGCGGTGTCGTCGCCAAGGGCAAGAAGATCAAGCGGGCGCGAGAGAAGCAGAACAACAGCAACACCGACCAGCAGGCGGGGCAAAACAAACTGCGTTGAGTCCCAGCCGTTTTGCGCGAGGTCACCCGCCCCCCACATGAATACCGATTGCAGATACTGTTCGTTAAACAGCAGAAAAATCTGCGTACCCGATTGCAGCATCAGATTGATGATCATCCCGGCCAGTATCAGCCAAAGCGTCGCATTGGCGCGCCGCGATGCAATCAGGTAAACCGCGCCAAGGGCGATCATGCCACCGGCAAGGGCCGCGGCTTCTTTGAACTGGGCGAGTGCCGCCGGGGCCAGAAGCAGGAAAACCGTCAGGGCAAATTCAACACCTGCACCGACACCAAGGGTCGTCGGAGATGCGAGCGGATTACGCAATACCGTCTGGATCGCTGCCCCGGCGAGGGCCAAACCGGCACCACAGATAAAGGCCATTGTGATCCGAGGCAGGGTGCTGAAATGAAACAGGATCTGATCGAAATCAGTTTCGTCGGGATGAAACAGCACATTCATCCCGGCCCCCTTTTGAAGGAACGGCCAAAGATCATTGATCAGGATGGCAACCGAACAGATTGCAAGTGCAAGGCATAGGAGCGCCGGGCCGCGATAGAAAAACCGGCTCATGTCACGACTCGTTTCGCCGCTCATTTAACCGGGCCACTTTCCATGCTTTCGGCAAGAAGCCGGGCAAAGCGCAGGGCGGATGGCATGCCGCCATATGCCCAGACGACAGGCAGTTCGTAAACCCGGTCGTTGCGAACGAAATCAAGGATTTTCCACACCGGCGATGCCCAGACCTTTTCGCGGATCACATCGGGTACCGGGTTCAGGTACACCAGCGTATCCTGTGCACGCGGGCCAAGGATTTCGACGCCCCCCTTGGCAAAGCCCCAATTGTTGACCGGACCCTGATAGGCCAGTGGTAGATCCATTTTCGCCAGGACGGTGCCGGGCAGGGACGATTTGCCATAAAGCCCGATATGGCTTTCGGATACGAACTGGGTGATTGCAAGGGCGCGGCCCGGTGGCATGGCAGCCCGGATGCGAGCACCATATTCGGCGAATTTGTCATCGGCATCGGCAAGCCATGCGGCGGCTTCTACCTCGCGCCCGGTGGCTTTGGCGAGTGTATCGAAAAGTTTACGGGCTTCGGGCAGGGCATCGAGGTTGTTGTTATAGATCGACAGAACAATGGTTGGGGCGATGGCATTGAAATTGTCATATGCCATTTCAAGATCCTTGCTGATCACGATCAGGTCGGGCTTGGCATCGCGCAGGGCTTCGATATTGGGGGCCGCGCGCTGGCCGATGTCGGTGAAGTTTTCGGGAAGGTCAGGTTTGGCAACCCAATCGAGATAGTCATCGGGATCGGCAATCGCGACCGGATCAAGCCCAAGAGCAATGACCGTTTCGGTCGTGGCCCAGTTCGTTACCGCAACGCGTTTTGCCGGTGCGTCAAGGGTCAGTGTGCCGCGTTCATGCTCAATCGTGACAGGTTCGGCGATTGCCATTTTGGGTGCAAGAGGTGCGGTCAAACCGGCGATCACGGACAGGCAAAGAAACAGGTATCTGGTCATATCGATTTACGATCCGTGTGCGTCGGTGATGGCGTCGGCAAGCTGTTCGGCAAAACGTACTGCCGACAAAATTCCACCGAATGTCCAGCTTGTCGGGACTTCATAAACGGTATTTTGCCGGTTGAAAGGTAATGCTTTCCAGACCGGGGAGCCAAACAGTTTGGTTTTAACCGCCGCGGGTGTCGGTTCGATATAGGCGAAGTGGGCCGGGCCAAGTTTGGCCAGGTCACCAATTTCGCCGTTGCTGAACCCCCAGCCATTGACCGGGCCGGTCCAGGTATTGGCAAAACCCATCCGCGCCAGCGTCGATCCGAAAAGCGATGTGGTACCGTGAATGCGGAAATGGGCATCGTCGAGGATGCGCACGACCGCGAATTTCGCATCGTCGCCAACCGCCTTGCGGATGCGATCGGCGGCGGTAGCAATACGTTGATTGGCAGATGCGATGATTTCTTCGGCTTTGTCACTGCGCCCAGTCAGTTGGCCGACATTGCGCATCAGGTCTTCGGCCCTGTCGAGAGCAGGCTGGTCGGTGTTATAGATCGAATAGACCATGGTCGGCGCGAAGGCCGAAAGTTTGTCATAGGCCATGGCGACGTCGCTGCTTATCAGGATGACTTCGGGGCGGCTGTCGCGCAGGGCTTCAAAATTCGGGGCCATGCGGGTGCCAAGATCGACAAACTTGGCGGGCAATGCCGGTTCGACCACCCATTCGCGATATCCGTCAGCCTCGGGTATGGCGACCGGGGCAATGCCAAGGGCCAAAACCGTTTCGGTCAGTGACCAGTTCGATACGGCAATCCGGTTCGGTGGGGTCGCAAAATTCACCGTTCCCATTTCGTGGGTATAGGTTTCAGCCAGCGCGATTGACGGGGCGATGGTCGGGGCAAGGATGCCGGTAGCAATCACGCAGGAACAGGCGATTGAAGCGATCAGGCGGTTTCGCATGGTCAGGACCCTAAGCTATGTAGCTGACATAATGAGCGGATTCCGGCAGGCGGATCACCCCGATTTCGGTTTGGAAAATATCGCGAAGCGTATCGGCCTGCATGAAATCGCCCGCTGTTCCCTGCCAGCAGGTGCGACCGCCACGAAGGGCGAGGATATGATCAGCAAAGCGCCCCACCATGTCGATATCATGCAGAACCGCAATCACGGTCAGACCGATTGCTGATTTAAGATTGGCGACAAGTTGCAAGATGTCGCGTTGATGTCCGACATCAAGGGCAGATGTCGGTTCATCAAGCAGCAGAACCGGTGCATCCTGGGCAAGCAGCATGGCAAGCCAGACGCGTTGGCGTTCCCCGCCCGAAAGGCTTGCGACAAAGCGGTCGGCAAAATCGGTAACGTGGGTCATTTCCATGGCGCGTTCGATTTTTTCGTGATCGTCCGACCGATAGCGGCCAAAGGCCCCGCGCCAAGGGTAGCGGCCAAAGGAGACCAGTTCGCGCACGCTGAGATGGGCAGGCACAATCGGGCTTTGCGGTAGGTAGGCGACCTTGCGGGCGAAATCACGCGTGCTGTGCGTATCAAGGATTTGGGTATCAAGTGTGATCTGGCCGGATGCAGGTTTGTTTTTCCGCGCCAGCAATTTCAAAAGCGTGCTTTTACCCGATCCGTTATGTCCGACAATCGCGCTGAATTCGCCGGTTGGGAAGGACACCGAAATATCGCCCAGCAGCGTTTTCGGGTTCTTGCCTTCGCTTTGGAAGGAGACATTTTTCAGATCGAACATTGGGCGGAAACTCGCAAGAATTCGGTGCCGTTGCAAAATCGCGGATCGCATCCGGCAAAGCAGGCTGCATGAATATGAGAATGCCTATCAATAACCTGATAAAAATGCAACCGAGTTGCGATTGCATTTTGTGGCAAAAGTAAATCATCATACAAAATGACTTTTCAGATTTGGCCTTTCGCGATAGCAATAGACATAATGGTTTCCCTGCACCGGATCGCGGTCGAACGGTCGTCCGGTCTGCATTAAAGGGAAGGGTCAAAACGGGGGAAACCCGCCAAAATATCAGGGAGATATCATGTCCAAAGTCAAAACGGTCCTACCGAATTTGCGCTGTACGCTGGGCGAGGGACCGCATTGGGATGCCGGGGATGGCGTTCTTTACTGGGTGGATATTGTTGGTAAAACTGCATTCGCATTGCGCCCGCGTGATGGCGGTTCGCGAAGCTGGACGTTTGATCAGCCGGTATCGGCGATTGTGCCCCGCACAGGCGGCGGACTTTTAGTGGCACTGGCCGACGGTTTGGCATTTCTGGATGCCGAAAGCGGGCAGACGACGCCGTTTGTTGCCCCGGATGCCGATCATCCCGGCAATCGGTCAAACGAGGCGCGGGTTGATCCGGCAGGACGATTCTGGCACGGGACCATGCAAAACAATATCGGTCCGAATGGCGAAGACCTGCCGGTGACGGTATCGACAGGAACGTTGAACCGTGTCGCACCGGACGGCGACATCAAACGCTTTGTTGCCGATATCGGGATTTCGAACACGTTGCTGTGGTCTTCTGATGGTACAAAGATGTTCTTTGGCGATACGATCAGGAACACACTGGATGTTTATGATTACGACATGGCAACCGGCACGCCGTCCAACCCCAAGCCGTTCTTTGGCCCGCATGAGCGGGGCAACATGGACGGATCGGCGATGGATGAGGATGGCTATATCTGGAATGCGCGCTGGGGCGGGAGTTGTTTGATCCGGTTTGCGCCTGATGGCTCGGTCGATCGTATCGTCGAACTTCCGGTGACGCAGCCGACGAGTTGTGTGTTTGGCGGGCCGGACCTTAAAACACTTTATATCACGTCGGCATCCGTCGGGCTTACCGGTAATGGTAACGAGCTTGAAGGCGCGTTGCTGTCGATTGAAACCGATGTGGCGGGGCAGGGCTGTACCCGGTTCGCCGGTTAGGCGGGTATCGAGTTGAGGGGCTGCAGGCCGTTTTGCAGCCTGCCGTTGCCTTGATGAAATAACATAACTTTAATCAGTAATTTTGCCGATTTTTGGCCTTGGTTTTCTTGTTGTTTGCGGTCACGATTGCGAACGGGGGACTACACCCAATAATAACTTGAGCAAACTGAGGCCAGAATGAAACTCTCTTCATGGATTTGGGGAAGGTTGCAGTCGGTATTGATGATCGGGCTTCTGGTCCTGGTCACGGGCTGTGCCGGACTGCAATCCAATCAGGACCGGGTAACCGGCACCGTCGTTTTCCGCGAAAGAATTGCCCTGGCACCAAACAGTGCAAATCTTGTCGTGCGACTTCTTGACGTATCAAAGGCTGACGCGCCGTCGACCGAAATTGCATCCATAACCCATCCGGCGACCAATCCGCCAATGGTGTTTATCCTGCCTTATGACGCCAAACAGATTGATCCACGCCATCGTTACGTGATCGAGGCAAAGATTGTAACCAAGAATGGCGATCTTCTGTTTCGCAATGATCAGGCATATCCCGTGCTGACCAATGATGCGCCCGATGATGTCGAAGTGATGGTCAAACGCGCCGGGCCGGGATCGGCGGCCGCCGCGCGCAATGGCGGCAGTTCGGATGTTGAACGCGATGTTGCCGCGATCGAGGCACGCCTGCCTGATCTCCGGATGATCCCGGGCAGTTATAGTGCCGGGGACAGCAAGGCGACATTCAAGGCCTATGTTACTACCGATGGGCAGCCTGTCTATGTGGAGGAACATCGTGATCTTGGGGATTATGGCAAGTCGGATGTCAAATTCTATTATCGCAATGGCAAGCTTCTGCGATTTGTTGAAGACGCCAATCGCACAAATTTTGGCGGAGCAAGTGACCGTGATGCGCTGAACTTTACGCTTAATCTTGATTTTGCCATGGGCCGCTTTGCCGGGGGATCGAAAACCGTCAATGGCGTACCTGGCACCCCGGACGAGCATGAAGTCAGCGGGGCGATGGCGCAAAGCAAGGTCGCATTAAGCCGGATCGAGGCCGCCCTTGGTGAAGCTGCAATGGCACCGGTTACCGGGCGCCAGACTTTTGTCTGCGAGGATAAAAGCCGGTTCTATGCTACTTTCGAGGGGCGCAAGGGCGAGGCGGTTATTGAATTTCTTGGCCGTGAGCCGCTTCTCCTGAACATCAAGCGGACCGGTTCCGGGTATGAATATGCCAACGAGATGTATTCAATTCGTGGCAAAGGGCAGGAAGCGGTCTGGACCGGGCCGAGTGGTTCTACCAAATGTGCGGTTTCTGCCGAAATTACCGGGCTTGCACTTGCCCCCGGCGATTTCCCGGTCGTCGATATCACGGAGCTTGAAAAACCGGAAAATCCGGAATGGACCCGCTTCATCAACGAACTGATGCCCGCAATCAATTCCTGCCTTGCGGTGTCAAGCGGCGATCTGACATCGGTTCTGAAAGCCTGGCCGTTGAACCATGGCATGGTCGGTGTTCGCACGATCAACAGCAATGGCGGGCGCTATGACTGTCTCGCGCCGACCGACGGACTTGGCGAAGTTCATACCGAACTGGTCGAGGCCAACACCAACCGCCTGCCCGGGGAGGGCAATGTACGTTTCACCCCGGCAAGTGGGGCCTATCCCGGCGGGGAATGCTTCAGCCACCAGCGGCTTGAACATAACGGCATCTTTATCGGCTGGCTGTCGCGTAACAACTGCACGAGCTGATTGCCGAAAGTCCCTAACAGAAAAGCCCCGCAGTACTTGCTGCGGGGCTTTTTTCATCAGATCACGGTCGTTTAATCAATGTGCCAACTCAATGTGTCATCTGGCCGGTTGCCCGAAGGATGCCCGTGGAACCCGAAAGGGCATCACCATTGCCAAGATTGATGCCAAGGAACCGGTGGCGATCAAAATGGCCGGGCATCAAAAGCCCGTTGGCAGGGGCCGCATGGAAGCCGAAGCGCGCGTAATAATCCGGATCGCCGACCAGCAGAACCGACTTGTGCCCGGTTGACTGTGCGGCATTCAGTGCCGCATACATCAAACCCGCACCAACGCCCGAGCCGCTATAGGCCTTTTCAACCGCAAGCGGCCCCAGCAACAGCGAAGACCCGCTGTCACCGGCTTTGACATTCCACAACCGAACCGTACCGATCATGTGTTTGCCGTCGTGGGCGACAAACGCCAGACCGTCAGCCGGAAGGCGGCCACGGCGCAGCAATTCAGACGATTTCTGAAAGCGCGCCGGACCCATGACGCGATCAAGCAGCTTTTCACGTTCGACGTGCGAAAGGCTGTTTTCGCGATCAATTACGATCATCGATGCGATCCCTAGATCACATAGGCGGTCAGCGGTGCGAAACCGTTGAACGCCACCGAGGCATAAGTGGTGGTATAGGCACCGGTTGCTTCGATCAGAACCTCGTCACCGATGGTCAGCGCAATCGGCAGATCATAGGGTTTCTTTTCGTAAAGCACGTCGGCCGAATCACATGTCGGACCGGCAAGAACGCACGGTGCAACATCGCCGCCGTCATGGATCGTGGTGATCGGATAACGGATTGCTTCGTCCATGGTTTCGGCAAGGCCGCCGAATTTACCGATATCGAGGTAAACCCAACGTACCGGATCATCGGCATGTTTACGCGAAATCAGAACGACTTCGGCTTTGATCACACCGGCATCACCAACCATGCCACGGCCCGGTTCGATGATGGTTTCGGGCATGTGGTTGCCGAAATGTGTGTGAAGCGCGTCGATGATTGCGGCACCGTATGCTTCGGTTGCCGGAACGTCGCGCAGATAACGGGTCGGGAAACCGCCACCCATATTGACCATGCGAAGGACAATGCCCTTTTCGGCAAGGGTGCGGAAAATCGACGAGGCTTCTGCAAGGGCTGTGTTCCAGGCATCAAGATTGCATTGCTGCGATCCGACATGGAAGGAAACGCCGTATGCGTCCAGACCCATGTGATGGGCATGCTGAAGAACTTCAAGTGCCATGCTCGGCGCGCAACCGAATTTGCGCGACAGCGGCCATTCGGCACCTTCGCCATCGGTCAGGATGCGGCAGAATACACGCGAAGCCGGGGCGACACGGGCAATCTTTTCGACTTCTTCTACGCAATCAACGGCGAACAGGCGAACACCCAGCGCATAGGCACGCGCAATGTCGCGTTCCTTTTTGATGGTGTTGCCAAACGAAATACGCTCCGGGCTTGCACCTGCGGCCATCGCCATTTCGATTTCAGGCACGGATGCAGTGTCGAAGTTGCTGCCAAGATCGGCAAGCAGGCTGAGCACTTCCGGTGCCGGGTTTGCCTTGACCGCATAGAAAACACGGGAATCCGGCAGGGCACGGGTGAAGGTTTCGTAGTTGCGCTGAACTACGTCAAGGTCGACAACCAGGCACGGACCTTCCGGTCGGTTCTGGGCGAGAAAATCGATAATACGCTGCGTTGCCATTGGGGCGTTCTCCCATTCCACGATATGGCAGCTTGCGGTACCTGATGCGTTTAGGCGCGGTGGAGGCGCAGTAACGCGGACTACCGACAGGCTGATAAGCTCCGGTGCCTACCGGAACTTGCGAAACTTTTTGCCTCGCTATGGATGGGAGTTTCCCGTCCGCACGTAGGGCAATGATGGTGTGCCTCTTCAGTGTCGGTGGTATTTGGACAACCACCTGAGACCAAAAAAGCCCTACACCGTCGTTGCTTTAAGTAAGTCCTACGGGTTCCATCTAGCAGGACCACCACAGGCACGTGCGACTTTGGGCAAGTCGCGATGTACGCCTGTTGAACCTCGCGTGCAAGTGAAATTTTATGGCGTTTTGTCATGAGACAACCGCAGAAACGTCGAACAATTCATGTTGCTTCGCACAAAATGGCGCGAATGGCCGGTTTTTGGATTGGCAAGAACGTGATTTATCGGATTTCAACATGGGGCATTGCAATTTGTGCATATCCCGCAGGGTGCCCGAGATGAGATTGACCGCGTCCGATTACCAGAGTAGCGATAAATAACAGGCGGCTATTGTGCGCCGAATTTAAACAGGATGGCACGGATTGGATTGGCTGGTTGTTGCCGTATTTGGCGGGGTCTATATCGGCATGGCGCTGGGGCGTTGGCCGGGGCTTGCGATCAATCGCACGGGGATTGCGCTGATCGGGGCGCTTGTGCTGCTGCTAAGCGGGGCGGTTGACGGGGACGCGGCACTCGCATCGGTCGATTTCGCGACACTTTCGGTTTTGCTGACATTGATGGTGTTGTCATCGCAATATGCTGCCAGCGGTTTCTTTGACTGGATCGGCAACCGGATCACCCATCTTGATTTGACCCCGCGCGGGCTTCTGGCGGGGGTAATTGCAATTTGCGGCGGCCTGTCGGCGGTGATGACCAACGATGTTGTCGTCTGGGCGGTGACGCCGATCCTGATACAGGGCGTGATGGCGCGCCGTCTTGATCCGCGTCCCTATGTGATTGCCGTTGCATGTGCAGCCAATGCCGGATCGGCCGCGACCCTGATTGGTAATCCGCAGAACCTTATGATTGCCGAATTCGGGCAACTTGATTTCACAGCCTTCCTTCTTGCGTGCGGTGTGCCTGCCCTGATTGGACTTTTGATTGTCTATGGCGTGATCGCCTATGGTCCGATGACGCGGGCCGCGTTTGATCCGGTGCCAGATGGCTCGGCACTGGACGAAGGCGGCCCGATCAAGCTTGACCGCCCGATGCTGATCAAAGCAGTGACAGCGACAATTGCGGTAATTGCGATCTTTATCTTTGTCGAAGACCGCGCCCTTTGGTCATTGCTGATTGTGGCTGTGCTGTTGCTTAGCCGAAGGCTTGGTACTGATCAGGTGCTGGGGCGGGTCGACTGGCATTTGCTGGCCCTGTTTTGTGGGTTGTTCATTGTTTCCGGGGCAATGGCCGGGGATGATGCGATTGCTAACTTTTTCCGCGATGCGCTTTCAGGGCTTCGGATTGATAACCCGGCGGTGCTGGCCACCCTTTCGCTTGTGGGAAGTAACACGATTGGCAATGTGCCGCTGGTAATGATGTTGCTGTCTCTTGGCCCGGAATGGACGCCGGAACTGTTGCACGGACTTGCAGTTTTCAGCACATTGTCGGGCAACTTTTTAATTGTCGGTTCGGTCGCCAATATCATTGCGATCGAACAGGCCCGTGCCGCCGGTATTACCATCGGCTTTGGCGATTATGCCCGGGTCGGCATCCCGGTTACCCTGATCAGCCTTGCGTTTGCGTGGGGCTGGATCATGATGTTTGTTTGAATGGATTTATGATGACCAAGATTAAAATCACCGCAGGCCCGTTCACCTTTGATGGTGTGCTTGAAGTCGACAAGGCGCCGCAAACCTGCAAGGCATTCATGGATCGCATGCCGTTTGAAAGCAAGGCGGTGCATGTCCGCTGGAGCGGCGAGGGTGTATGGATGCCGCTTGGCGATTATCAGTTCGGCGTTGGTTATGAAAACCACACCAGTTTCCCGGCACCGGGCCAGATCATCCTGTATCCCGGCGGTATCAGCGAAACCGAAATCCTGTTGGCCTATGGCGGTGTTCATTTCGCATCGAAAGTCGGCCAGCTTGCTGGCAACCATTTCATCACGATCACCAGCAATTTTGATGACCTTGAAAAGCTCGGCAAGATGACGCTTTGGGAGGGGGCGCAACCGATCCGGTTTGAGATGGCGTAATAATATTCAGGGTGTGAAGCGGCACACTCGCTTATGGGGCCAGCCTGATCTAGAACACTTTTTATCTTTCGGACAGGCAGGTGAGTGCGGACGTGTTTGAAACAATCAATCTTTGGATTCAGGATCACCAGCAACTGGTCTATAGCCTGATCTTTACCTATTGCGTGAGCAAGGCCAGCATCCTGCCGGTTTTTGTCGGCATCTTTGTCGTGTCCGAAAGTCTTCTGATCGGGCCATCCATGATCGCGATGATTTCCGGCGCATTTGTCGGGGACATGGTGAGGTTCTGGCTGGGACGAAAATATGGCGATGCGATTGTCAGAAAGCTGCCAGAGTCATTTGCGAAGTGGCTGGGCAAGACCATGCGCCTGTTTGAGCATTATGGCGTCGCCTATATCATGCTCTGTCGCTATCCCAACACCATCCGCTCTATCAGTGTGTTTCCGGTCGGAATGAGCTCGATGTCGTTCATGCGGTTTCTGCCGCTGAGTATCGCATCGATCCTGATTTGGATCGGGTCGTTCTTTGCACTTGGATATATCTTGGGCGAGGGGATGTCGGAACTGCTGGAACGCAATCTGACGCTGCTTAGTCCGATCCTGCTGATTGTGTTTCTCGGGCTTGGCTGGTTCGGACTACGCCGGATCGACAAGCTGGAGCAACAGGCCGAAAAGGCCATCAAGTAGCCCAAAAGAAAACGGCAGCCACATTGGGCTGCCGTTTCTGTATCCGGGCTTTGTGAATGCCTATTCAGCGGCAATCGTCTTGCCGTCTTTTTCCAGCATTTCCCCCTGTTTGCGTTTGGCAAGGATTTCGCGGGCTTTGGCGTAGCTTTCATCGTGCCAGAAGATCAGGCAGCCGTTACAGCCACGGCCGCAGCATCCTTTGGTGCCGACGCGAGGTGTGCGGAAAGACCGTTCTTTCTGGCGGTCATCAAGGGCGGTCTGAAGCGCTTCGCGTTTGGCGTCATAGCGTTCTTCATTGCCTTTGCCCATCTCGATCTTGTGGCCTTCCTGATCAAGTTTCAGGCGTTGCCATTCGTCTTCGGACAGGGCCTTTTCCTTGCGCACGATGGTCATCGGCAGGATTTCACGCTTCAGGAATTCCGGATCTTCCTGTTCAAACAGGGAGAATGGAAGACGGATGCGCGGATGGGTGTTGGCATGAACCGCTTCGCCGACCTTACCGGTGGCAGCATCAATGAATTCATACATGCGGATGAAAATGGTCTGGCGTGAACGCGGTGGGACGATTTCAATGACGTCACCGGGCAGCATGCGGTTTTTGACCGACATAATGAAGGCATCGTCTTCGACTTCCTCGATCATCCCGGCAAATTCCCAATCGGACACATTGGTATTGCTGTCATAGCCATGTGCATAATTGGTCAGACGGCCATCATGGAACGCCAGCGTATAGCCACGGTTCGGGATGGTCGCCAGTTCCTTCATATATTCTTCGGCAGACCAGTTTTCCGGGTCCTTGTACCAGTCATCAATTGCCATGCGATAGGCACGTGCCACCAACCCTGCGTAATAGGGGCTTTTGCCGCGGCCTTCGACCTTGAGGCTGTCGACACCTATTTTCAGGTAATCTTCAAGCTTCGGCATGATGCAAAGATCGCGCGAATTCAGGATGTAGGAACCACGTTCGTCTTCCTGAATTTCCATCAGCTCGCCCGGGCGCATGTCTTCTTCAAGGAAGAAGTCAAACATTTCGAGGTTTTCCTCGGTCAGTTTGAGTTCCTTGATCGTGCCGTCCTTGAGCTTCATGTGGACTTTGTATTTCCAGCGGCACGAATTGGCACATGCCCCCTGATTGGCGCCGCGTTCGGCCATGAAGTTCGACAACAGGCAGCGCCCGGAATAGGTCATGCACATCGAGCCATGCACGAAGGCCTCGATCTTGATGTCCTGGCATTTGGCGCGGATTTCGGTCAGTTCCTCGTAGGAAACCTCGCGTCCCAGAACGACCAGTTTGGCGCCGATGCTTTGCCAGAATTTGACCGACTGCCACGAACAGACATTGGCCTGTGTCGAAACATGCAGGTCAAGTTCCGGGGCATGTTCACGGACAAACATGAAAACACCGGGATCGGCAACGATCAGCCCGTCCGGGCGGACCTTGCGCACGGTGTCGACATATTCCGGTAGCTTGTCGATATCCTTGTTATGCGAGAACAGGTTCAGCGTCAGATAAACGCGAACGCCATGTTCATGGGCAAATTCGATCCCTTCGACCACATCTTCAAGCGACATCTGGCTTTTGACCCGAAGCGACAGGTCCGGCGTGCCCATATAAACCGCGTCAGCCCCATAAAGGACGGCGACTTTCAGTTTTTCGAGCGAGCCAGCGGGCATCAGCAATTCGGAACGACGCGATTGATTACTCATCACTTGCGGGTCTTTTCTTTTGGGTACGGGAATCTCTCTGTCCGTCGGAATTCAATGATCCGGCGGTGAATTTGCGCGTGTCATATCACAATCGCACAACGCTTGCCGATCAAAATCGCACATTTCACAGTAATTGCAAAGCAGACCCGATGGCCGGCAGCCATGAATGGCTTGCATAAGGGATGTGAAATTATATGACTTGTGGTCATTTGTGAATTTAATATATATTACTTACTATATATCAACCAATCTACTTTGGCAGAGGCACCCATTGGCGTCTTTTAGCGATCCAAAACAGAATATCGGCTTCCTGATGAAGGACGTGACCCGCCTGATGCGGCGTAATTTCATGCGTCATGCTGGTGATTTCGGCCTGACGCAGGCGCAGATGCAGGCCATGGCCTATGTCGCGCGCAAGGAAGGCATCCGGCAGGTCGCCTTGGCAGAAATGCTCGAAATCCAGCCCATCACGACGGCGCGTCTGATCGACAAGCTGGTTGAGGAAGGGCTGGTTGAACGCCGTCCGGACCCCGATGATCGTCGTGCGGTGCAGCTTTATGTAACCGCAAAGGCAACCGAGTTGCTGGAACGGATCATGGTTGTTGCGGCATCTGCCCGCGAAGAGGCGATGATCGGTATCACGCCGGAAATGCAGGAAATGCTGATTTCCGTTCTTGGAAAGATGCATGAAAACCTGATGGCGGCCGAACCGCCACAGAAAACGCCCGAAAGCGCCCCTGCCAAAACGAAAAAGTCAAAAGACTGAAGCAAGGCCCTGTATCATGACCGAGAAAAATGAAAATGCTGGCGCATCTGCCGGTAACGGACACAATGTTGCCAAACGCAAGAAACACTGGTTGCGTCCCGTATTGCTTCTGGCCGGACCACTTGCGGTGATTGTCGGCGGGGCATACTGGTATTATTCCGGCGGGCGGTTTGTCGGCACGGAAAACGCCTATATCCATGCCGATATGGTTGCGATCAGTCCGCAGATTGACGGACCGATCAGCGAAATCCTGATCCATGAAAACCAGCGGGTGGAAAAGGGAGACGTCTTGTTTCGCATTGATCCGCGCCCCTATCAGATTGCAGTTGAACGTGCACATGCCAACCTTGCCGCCACTGCGCAGGAGATCGAGGCGCTGAAGCAAAGCTATGAAGAGCTTCAGGGCAGTCTTGAACTGGCGAAGATCAATCTGGATTTTGCCAAAAAGAAATATGACCGGCAGGCGGCATTGCGCAAAAGCAATGTCGCGTCGCAGGCATCCTTCGATGAAGCCCAAAATGCGCTTTTGGCAGCAAAGCAGCGCATCGTCCTTGATCAACGGGCGATGAAAACCACATTGGCGAAGCTCGGCGGAAATTACGACACACCGATTACGGATTTGCCGCAATATCAGCAGGCCAAATACGCGCTTGATCAGGCCGAACTTGATCTTGCCCATACCGAAATTACCGCCCCGTTCCGCGGTGTGATCAGCAACAAACCCGAAGAAGGTGCCTATGCCAAGGCAGGGCAGGCGATGGCGAGCCTTGTTTCGAGCGATGCCGTCTGGATTGATGCCAATTTCAAGGAAGTTGATCTGACTTATCTTGAACCGGGACAGGAAGCCGAGATTTCGGTCGATGCCTATCCGGGCAAGGTCTGGCACGGTGTGGTTCATTCGGTTGCCCCGGCTACCGGTGCAGAATTTTCGGTGATTCCAGCCCAGAATGCGACGGGCAACTGGGTGAAGGTCGTGCAACGGGTCCCGGTGCGGATCGCCGTTGACATAGAAAATGGCGGTCCTGAATTGCGGGCTGGCATGAGCACCGAGGTCGAGGTGGATACCCATCACAAACGCGAACTGCCGGCCTTTGCCGCCGTCGCACTTGGCTGGATCGGGATCAATCAGGCCGAAGCTGGTACCCAAGGGGCCGTGCAATGAATGCAGCCGCCACGGCGGCCAGCGAGACCACGCCGCTTGAACGCGGTCTGACCACCGTTTCGATCATGCTTGCGACGATCATGCAGGCACTTGATACCACTATTGCAAACGTTGCCCTGCCGCATATGCAGGGTAGTATGGCCGCCACACAGGATCAGATTTCCTGGGTGCTGACATCCTATATCGTTGCCGCCGCTATTATGACGCCCCCGACGGGCTTTCTGGCGTCACGGTTTGGTCGCAAGAAGCTGTTTCTGGTGTCTGTCACCGGTTTTACCATTGCCTCCATGTTGTGCGGGGCGGCTGTTTCCCTGCCGGAAATGGTTGTGTTTCGCTTGTTGCAAGGTGCATTTGGTGCCGGGTTGGTTCCGCTGTCGCAGGCAGTTTTGCTTGATACATACCCCAAGGAAAAGCATGGCTCGGCCATGGCGATGTGGGGCATGGGTGTGATGCTAGGCCCGATCCTTGGACCGACACTGGGTGGGTATTTGACCGAGTATTACAATTGGCGCTGGGTGTTTTACATCAATCTGCCCGTTGGTCTTTTGGCCCTTGGCGGGATCATGGCCTTTGTGCCCGAAACCGATAAACGAAAGGGGCTTTCATTTGACTGGTTCGGTTTTGCGTTGCTGAGCCTTTCGATTGGCGCGTTGCAGATGATGCTTGATCGCGGGGAAAGCCAGAACTGGTTTTCGTCGTCGGAAATCCTGATTGAAACGGCCTTGGCGGCGGTGTGCCTTTATATGTTCATCGTGCATATGTTTACGGCCAGAAATCCGTTTCTGGAGCCGGGGCTGTTTGCGGACCGGAACTTTGTTATCGGGTTGTTCTTTATCTTTATCGTCGGTGTGGTGTTGCTTGCGACATTGGCATTATTGCCGCCGTTCTTGCAAAATCTGATGGGATATCCGGTGGTGACGGCAGGGATGCTGCTTGCGCCGCGCGGGGTTGGCACGATGATCGCCATGATGCTTGTCGGGCGGTTGATCGGCAAAATCGATATCCGGCTTCTGATCCTGTTTGGCCTGTTCATGACAGCCTTGTCACTTTACCAGATGATGGGCTTTACGACCGAGGTCAGCGAATTCACGATCATCCGCACCGGGACCATTCAGGGGGTCGGGCTTGGGTTTATTTTCGTGCCGCTCAGCACGATTACCTTTGCCACCCTTGATCTGCATTATCGTACCGAAGGTACGGCGATGTTCAGCCTGATGCGCAATATAGGATCAAGCATCGGCATTTCAGTGATGACCACGATGCTGACGCAGAATACGCAGGTAATGCATGCAAGCCTCGCTGCGACCCTGACGCCATTCCGGATGGCGTTGCAAAGCCCGTGGCTGCCCGAAACTTGGGACTGGCAGAGTGCGACCGGTGCAGTCACCCTTAATCAGGTTGTGACCGCACAGGCCAATACGGTTGCCTATCTGAATGATTTTCAGGCGATGATGTGGATCGTGATTGCAGTGGTGCCCTTGCTGCTTTTGATGCAGGGGCCAAAGCGCAAGGCGCCGTCTCGTGACGGGCATATGGAAGTTATGGAATAGGCCAAATCAAGCCCCCTGCGCAAAAGGCAGGGGGCTTTTGGTTTGATCGTGGGTCAGGCTTCTGCTTCGGCAGCAGCAGATTTGTCGACTTTGCGGATTTCGCCGCGGTCGATTTTGGCCCAGTATTGGTTCACTTCGCCGCGTACGACCGACATCAGCAGATAAAGGCCAATGACGTTCGGAATGGCCATGGCAAAGATCATGGAATCCGAGAAGTCAATTACGGGACCGAGGCTCATGCTCGCACCCACAATGACACACAGGCAGAAGAACAGCTTGAAGATGATCTCCTTGCCTTTGCCTTCTCCCACAAGATAGGTCCAGGCTTTCAGGCCGTAATAGGACCATGACAGCATGGTTGAAAAGGCAAACAGGACCACGGCAAGTGCCAGTACCAGAGGAAACCATGTAAAGGCTGATGCAAATGCCGCCGATGTCAGTTCAACACCGGTCAGGCCGGAATTGAGTTCGCCGCTGATGGTAATGACAAGGGCGGTCATGGTGCAGATCACAACAGTATCGATAAACGGTTCAAGCAGGGCGACATAACCTTCTGTCACCGGTTCCTTGGTGCGAACTGCCGAATGGGCGATGGCAGCCGAACCAATACCGGCCTCGTTGGAAAAGGCTGCACGTTTGAAGCCCTGGATCAAGGCCCCGACAACGCCACCGGCCACACCGGCCCCGGTAAAGGCCCCGACGAAAATGTCGCTAAACGCCTGACCGACCATGTCGATATTGCTGATGATAATAACCAGCCCGGCGGTTACATAAATCACCGCCATGAAAGGCACGATTTTTTCGGTGACCTTGGCAATCGATTTGATGCCGCCAATGATGACCGAGCCAACGATGACGGCCATGATCAGGCCGAATAGCCAGCCGCTTCCGGCAAGGAAGCTGTTTTCACCACCGGTAACATTGACGACCTGCTGGAAGGCCTGATTGGCCTGAAACATGTTGCCGCCGCCAACGGCACCACCGATGCAGCAGATCGAAAAGAGGATGGCGAGCGCCTTGCCCAATCCGGGTTTGCCTTTTTCGGCCAATCCTTTGGACAGGTAATACATAGGCCCGCCCGATACGCGCCCATCGGGATATTCATTGCGATATTTGACCCCTAATGTGCATTCGGTGAATTTCGACGCCATGCCCATCAAACCGGCAAGAATCATCCAGAATGTCGCCCCCGGTCCGCCGATGGAAACCGCGACGGCAACACCGGCAATATTGCCAAGGCCAACGGTACCTGACAGGGCTGTTGCCAATGCCTGAAAATGCGAAACTTCGCCCGCGTCATCGGGATGTGAATAATCACCTTTCACCAATGCAATCGCATGGCCGAATTTGCGGAATTGCACGAAGCCGAAATAAAGCGTGAAAATAGCGGCGGCAATTACAAGCCAGCCGACGATCAGCGGGAAATCATTCCCCGCGATGGGGACGGAATAGAAAATTGTACCGGCAATGACATTTGAGATCGGCGCAACGGTTTCGTTGATGCGCTGGTCAAGCGACCCTTCCTGCGCCATCGCCATGAAGGGGAAAATAGTCGCCGTTATGCCCGCGGCCCACGCCGGGACTCTGTACTGGCAAGACATGAGAACTCTCCGATTTTGATTGTTTTATGTTTTTGACTGCAAACCCGGTGGTGTTCAGGGCACCACGGTAACGGGCACGGGACTGGCCTGAACCAGTGTCAGGGCAAGGCTGCCCAGTAATCGCGCGCCAAGGGCTGTGCCGCCCTTTCGGCCAAGGACGATCTGTGTGGCTTTCTTTTCCTTGGCGATCTGGCAGATCAGTTCGCCGGAATGGCCGTATCTGACCTCGTAGGTCATTGGGATATTGCGGTCGGTAAAAACACGAAGTGCCGGGGCAAGGGTGGCCTCGGCACGGGAAAGTTCTTCGGTTCGGCGTTGATGGCGTTCTTCAAGTTCCTGGGCCGACAGAAAGCTGTATGGCGACCATTCCAGAACATAGATGACATGTACCGGGCATCCTTCGGTGGCGGCCCGGTTGGCGGTAAATTGAACCGCGCGGTCTGCTGCCTCTGTCCCGTCATAGCCAATCAGGATCGGCTTCACGGATGGTGTCTGTGACATGGTGAAGTCCCTTTTTGCGATAGTTGTTCGTTGTCGGTTTTCCACTCCCGTTACGCCGGACTTGATCCGGTCTTGCCGACATCCACTGGTCGTTGATGTCTGTGCGACCCGGGCCAGCGGTTTGCTGCCGTTGGTTAATGATACGACTTTATGACAGGTGGTTTTTCCCAAAGTTGATTTGATTGATGGGTAATTTCACTTATTATTTTAGTTTTAATAGGACATTTAATTGCATTAGAGGTGCCAAATGGGTGTTTTGGACAAGATTGATCTGGCGGTTCTGTGCGAAGTTGCTGTGAATGGCCGGATTACGGTTACGGATCTGGCGCATCGCGTCGGACTATCGAAAACACCCTGTGCCCTGCGTCTGCGACGGCTGGAAGAAAGTGAACACATCCTTGGTTATCGGGCGATCCTTCATCCGGAAAAAATGGGGGCCAGCCATATTGCGTTTGTTCAGGTGATCCTGACCGATACCAAGACCGAGGCGCTTAATGCATTCAACAAGGCCGTGCGGGACGTGCCTGAAATCGAGCAATGCCACATGATCGCGGGGGCGTTTGACTACCTGATCAAGGTGCGCAGCCGTGATATTGGTGATTATCGCCGTGTGCTGGGCGAGAAGATTTCCGAACTGCCATATGTGTCGCACACATCGACCTTTGTTGTGATGGAAGCAGTCAAGGACAGCTATTCGTTATAGCCTTCTGGTTTTCTGGCGACGAAAGCGCAAAAGCGACAGAAATGCAGGATAAAACTGCAAGTTTAATAACCTGCATTTTTAATCTTGACCAAATGATCAGGATTGGACATGCTGTATTGGTCAGAGAGAGGCATCTGTACGTGCTATCAACCGGGAATAACCCGAACCCCATAAAAGCGCGGCAGATCAAATACTGGGAAACAGTTCGGCGGTAAGCCGGACGGATACGCCAAGAATGTCATTGATAGAAGATCCAGAGTTGGTCGGGCCCGCCCGTCCACATACGCCATAAATCCATCCGAAGCCCTTTGCGGCTTCCTGCGCGACTGGTCTTTTGAGGATGCCATTCTTGTTTGTCTCTCGCTGACGCCAGGAGAGGACGCCTTTTTGGCAGGGAGACAAAACATGACCATCTTGCAGGGCAAGCAAGTTTCGAAATCAGGTGCGATCCATGGCCCGGGTCATATCGGCCATAATGATACCGATGACGGATTTTCCGATCTGCATCCGGCCTATTCCACCTTGCAGGCCATGGCCGAAAGCAATCGCTGCCTGTATTGCTATGACGCGCCATGCGTTACAGCATGCCCGACATCAATTGATATTCCGGGCTTTATCCGCAAAATCAGCACCGGCAACCCGGACGGGGCGGCAAAAACCATCCTGTCGGCCAACATCATGGGTGGCACCTGTGCACGTGCCTGCCCGACGGAAGTGCTGTGCGAACAGGCCTGTGTGCGTAATGTGTCCGAAGATGTCGCCGTCGAAATCGGTAGCCTGCAACGTTTTGCGGTTGATCATCTGATGGCGCGAGCTGATTTGCCCCATCCATTCAAACGTGCACCTTCGACTGGCAAGCAGATTGCTGTGGTCGGCGCTGGTCCAGCGGGGCTTTCGTGCGCACATCGGGCGGCGATGCTGGGCCATGATGTCACGGTGTTCGAAGCCAAGGCGAAGCCGGGCGGGTTGAATGAATATGGTCTTGCGGCTTACAAAATGACCAATGATTTCGCCCAGCGCGAGGTTGAATTCCTTTTGGGCATCGGCGGCATCCGGATCGAATATGGCAAGGCGCTTGGCCGTGACATTACGCTTGGGGCTTTGCGTGACGGATATGACGCCGTTTTTGTCGGTGTGGGGCTTGGTGCGACCAACGAACTTGGCCTGCCGGGCGAGGCATTTGACGGTGTAGATGATGCGATTGCCTTTATCGAGCAGCTTCGTCAGACCGAACCGAAATCCGATATGCCGGTTGGCAATAATGTGATCGTGATTGGTGGTGGCAACACTGCAGTTGATGCCGCCATTCAGGCCAAACGCCTTGGTGCCGACGAAGTCACATTGGTCTATCGCCGTGGGGCCGAACATATGTCGGCGACCGAATATGAACAGGAATTGGCCAAGATCAATGGAGTGATTGTGCGCCACTGGGCCAAGCCGATTGCGATCAAGGCAAATGGTAAACTCATCGGCATGGAGTTCGAGAAAACGGAACTTCGGGACGGCAAGCTTGTCGGTACCGGCGAGAAGTTTGAAATCCGCGCCGATCAGATACTGAAGGCCATCGGGCAGAGAATCAAAACAGATGACCTTGCCGGAATGGAAATTGCCGGGGGCAAGATCGTGGTCGATGAAAATTACCAGACAACCGCCTCTGGCATCTTTGCCGGTGGGGATTGCATCAAAAGTGGCGAGGACCTGACAGTTCAGTCGGTTGAAGACGGCAAACAGGCCGCGATTGCCATCGATGCGTTCCTTAAAACCGCATAAGCCAGAAAGGGAGAAAGAAAATGGCTGATCTAAGCTGCAAAATTGCCGGGATTGATTCACTCAACCCGTTCTGGCTGGCCTCCGCACCGCCGACCGACAAGAAATACAACGTTGTTCGCGCATTTCAGGCCGGATGGGGCGGGGTTGTGTGGAAGACGCTGGGGATTGATCCGCCAGTGGTTAACGTATCGTCGCGCTATGGTGCCCATCATGATCAGAACCGCCGTTTGCTTGGTATCAACAATATCGAACTGATTTCCGACCGGCCGCTTTCGGTCAACCTTCAGGAAATCCGTGAATGCCGTAAAGAATATCCCGACCATGTGATCATCGGATCGATGATGGCCCCGATTGAAGAACGGGCGTGGAAGGATTTGGCACAGCAGATTGCCGAAAGTGGTGTGCATGGCATCGAGCTTAACCTTGGTTGCCCGCACGGCATGTGCGAACGCGGCATGGGATCGGCGATCGGGCAGGTGCCTGAAATGGTCGAACAGGTCACCCGCTGGGTCAAGGATGCGGTTGATATTCCGGTCTTTACCAAACTGACGCCAAACATCACCAATATCCTGTGGTCGGCAGAGGCCGCGTTAAAAGGCGGGGCGGATGCCGTGTCGCTTATTAACACCGTTAACTCGATCATTTCGGTCGATCTTGACAGCATGGTTCCCGAACCGATGGTTGATGGCAAGGGTACGCATGGCGGTTATTGCGGATCGGCGGTAAAGCCGATTGCCCTTAACATGGTGGCCGAAATTGCCCGCACGCCGGAAACCCGCGATCTGCATATTTCCGGCATCGGTGGGATTACCACATGGAAAGACGCCGTTGAATTCATGGCGTTGGGGTCAAACGCGGTGCAGGTCTGCACGGCTGCAATGATTTATGGTTTCCGCGTTGTCGATGATCTGATCGATGGCATGAGCCAGTGGATGGATGACAAGGGGTACACCAGTGTCGAACAGTTCACGCGTGCGGCCGTGCCGCAGGTCGCGAACTGGAACGAGCTTAACATGAATTTCGATACCAAGGCGGTGATCAACCCCGACAATTGTATCGAATGTGGTCGTTGTCATATCGCGTGCGAGGATACATCACATCAGGCGATTGCGATGAATGTGAAGGAAGACGGACACCGTGAGTTTGTTGTCATCGACGAGGAATGTGTTGGTTGCAACCTTTGCTATCACATTTGTCCGGTGCCTGATTGCATCACCATGGAGCCGGTCAAAACTGACAAGCCTTACATGACCTGGCCGGAACATCCGCTTAACCCGATGCGGCAGGCTGCCGAGTAATCCCAAGCCGGAAGACAGACAAAAGGATATCTAAATGACCGTTCAACCAAGTGTGCGCAATCTGTCGATCAATGGTGACCGGCTTTGGGACAGCCTGATGGAAATGGCAAAGATCGGCAAAACCGCCAAGGATGGCGTTTGCCGATTGGCGCTGACCGATCTGGATCGTGAGAGCCGAGACTTGTTCATCAAATGGTGCAAGGCCGAGGGTTGCACGATCCGCATCGACAAGATGGGCAATATCTTTGCGCGCCGTGAAGGACGCAATCCCGATCTGCCGCCGGTGGTGATGGGAAGCCATCTGGACAGCCAGCCGACAGGGGGCAAATATGATGGTGTTTATGGCGTGCTTTCGGGGCTTGAAGTAATCCGGGCTCTGAACGAAGCCAAATACGAAACTGAAGCACCTCTTGAAGTCGTTTGCTGGACCAACGAAGAAGGGTCGCGCTTTGCCCCGGCGATGGTCGCATCGGGCGTGTTTGCCAAGGTTTTCGACCTTGAATACGGTCATTCACGGGCCGATGTCGATGGCAAGACGATGGGCGAGGAATTGAAGCGTATCGGCTATCTTGGCGATGACGAAGCCACGATTGATGCCCATCCGATGGGGGCCTATTTCGAGGCACATATCGAGCAGGGCCCGATCCTTGAAGACGAAGGCAAGGATATCGGCATCGTCACCGATGCTCAGGGGCAACGCTGGTATGAAATCAAATTCACCGGTGTCGAAGCACATGCTGGACCGACCCCGATGAAAACCCGTAAGGATGCGTTGCTGGGGGCGGCCCGGGTGGTTGATCTGGTCAACAGAATCGGTCTGGATCGATCCCCACTGGCCTGTGCCACGGTTGGCATGATGCAAATCCATCCGAACTCACGCAATGTTATCCCGGGTGAGGTGTTCTTTACCGTTGATTTCCGCCATCCAGATGACGCGGTCCTGGCCGATATGGACAAGGCTCTGCGCGATGGTGTTGATAAAATTGCATCCGAAATCGGCCTTAAAACCGAGTTTGAGCAGATTTTCTATTACGAGCCGGTTCCGTTTGACAAAACCTGCGTCGACGCGGTTCGCAATGCCGTTGAAATCGGTGGATATTCCGCGCGCGAGATTGTGTCGGGTGCGGGGCATGATGCCTGCTATCTGGCGCAGGTGACCCCGACCGCGATGATTTTTATCCCGTGTGTCGATGGTATTTCCCATAACGAGATTGAGGAAGTTCACAAGCACTGGTCAGATGCGGGAGGGCAGGTTTTGCTACATGCCGTTCTGGCCAAGGCCGACGAGACGGTCATGACACAATCGGTTTAGACCGATATCAACTACCTCCCATGAATACTCCAGACTGGACCGGCCTCTGTGCCGGTCTTTTTTTGTCAGTTGCTGTTAGATTTGGGCAGGTGAAAGGCAACCCATTCGGAAAGCTGCCCGCTGTCGTTCAGTTCAGTGATCAAGCTGTTGATCCGGGCGACATGCCGCACGCACGGGCTGCTGCGCGAAAACATGAATTGAACTTCGTTCACGGCCAGTGGTGGTTCAATGGCAATAACCTGTTGGTCGATGCCGTCAATCGCGACATTGGCCATGCCGTCATATCGCCCGAGCAATACATAATCGACCCGACCGTTCATCAGGATATCGAATATGCGGTTGCCGGTTGGTGAATAAATCATGTCGAGCCTATCAGTGGCAAACCGGTCAATGAAATCGCCGTAGCTTCCGCCTTGGGGGCGCGCACCGCTGTGACCGATGAGGCTGTCTATGCTGTGAACTGAAAATTGTCGGTCAACATGCTGAAAGACCATCACATCATCGGATGCATAAGGAAGTGAATAAATGAAAGTCATCGCGCGTTCGGCTGTGTAATAGGCTCCCGCCATCACATCGATTTCACCGGCTTCGAGCATCTGGATCGACCGGTTCCATGGGACTTCAAGATGCACTTTCAGGCTGATATTATTTTCCTGTGTGTATCGACGCAGGATATCAATCGAAATACCTTGCGCGTGGCCGTTACTGCCTAAGTAAGAGATCGGTTCCCATCCTGCGGCACCGCCAACAACAATCTGTTCGCAGGCATCAGATGCGGCATGGGCATGATTGATGATTGCGGACAGGACAATGCAAGGCAGGACAAGCATAGGCATGACGCCCAATCGGATCGCGTATAAGAATACGCGTTGAAAATACATGCTTGCCCCCCTGAAAACCGATCAGTGTTTGTCGATTTCAGATTTGGAAGCAGAGTATCTTTTACAACTATTCGTTAGTGTGGGGACGGGCAGGCAGCTTTGTTGCGCCGGTTGCCTTTAAGACAGGCCAACACCCTTTAGAATGATGCGCACGACATTTTCCTTGGCCTCTGCGAATTGGGTATCCGACAGCGGTTGATCGTTGTTGAAGATTTCAATCTGGCGAGCAAAGTCGGCGTAATGCTGGGTAGTGGCAAAGATCATATACATCAGCGAGTAGGGCTCAACCTTGTCCATTTTCCCCTCGGTGATCCAGCGATTGATCACCACTACACGGCTATCAAGCCAGTTTTTGACAGTGGTTGAAATGTAATCGGATGAAAATTTTGCCCCACGGATGATTTCATGCGCCCAGACGCGTGAACCATGCGGGCGGGCACGCGACAAATCCATTTTGGCTTCAATATAGCCGCGCAGGATTTCGGCCGGGTCGGAACTATTTTCAAATGTCATTGCTGCTTCAAGCCAATGATCGCAAATGTCTTCCATGATACGGCGATAAAGGGCTTCTTTGGTGCTGAAATAGTAATGCACATTGGCCTTGGGTACATTGGCAATTTCGGCGATCCGCGCAGTGGTTGCTCCCTTGAAGCCGTAATCGGCAAAAACCAGTTCGGCAGCGGCGAGAATTTGCTCTTCGTTTTCCTGACGAATGGCGGCCTTGTGTGCACCGTTCAGTCCGGATTTGATTGCAGTCATCGACGTTCCCCGAAATTGCGTCATTTATCTTGACCGTTTGGTCAGGTTAAAATAATCTCTACTTTAGATACTAAAAAGCAAGCTTAAAATACGCGCCGAACCAACCGGGTATGTCCAAAATTTTGAACAACACCGGTGAAAGATAAACAGAAATTCGGTGCCGTAAACAAAAATCAGGGTCGCTGAAATGGCATTTGGTAGTCGAAAATTCGAAACCAGTTCCCGGTGACTTTAAAGCGCTAGTGCATGGGAGATTCCCGTGCTAACGATTTTTTCTGCACCCTTATCAGGTGTAGTCCAAACTGCCCTATGTGCGACATATCGCTCAGTCGGGGCGGTCTGGCTATTTAATAAAGTCGGACATTGATTTGGCCCGCCAAAACGATGTCAGGGAAGCACAAGAAAGGTACGGGAGACCTTTTTATGACAGCCACCACGAAAATCAGCCGACCGAACGATCTTTCGGCATTCTGGATGCCGTTTACGGCGAACCGCCAGTTCAAGCAGGCCCCACGCATGCTTGTCAGCGCGGAAGGCATGTATTACCAGACCGATGACAACCGCCAGATTCTGGACGGTACTGCAGGGCTTTGGTGCTGCAACGCTGGTCACAAGCGCCCCAAGATCGTCGAGGCGGTCAAGGCACAGATGGACGAACTGGATTATGCCCCGGCATTCCAGATGGGGCATCCCAAGGCGTTCGAGCTTGCCAGCCGTCTGGCGCAGCTTATGCCGGGCGATCTGAACCATGTTTTTTATACCAATTCCGGATCTGAATCGGTTGAAACCGCACTTAAGATCGCGATTGCCTATCACCGGGCACGAGGGGACGGGCAGCGGACCCGATTGATCGGTCGTGAGCGCGGCTATCACGGTGTCAATTTCGGCGGTATTTCGGTCGGTGGTATTTCGGGCAACCGAAAGACCTTTGGGCAGATGCTGGGCGGGGTTGACCATATCCGTCATACCTATCTGCCTGATGAAAACGGTGTTACCCGTGGCATGCCGGAACACGGTGCGTTTCTGGCCGATGATCTGGAACGCATTTGCGCGCTGCATGATCCGTCAACCATCGCGGCCGTTATTGTTGAGCCGGTCGCAGGGTCGACCGGTGTTCTGATCCCGCCAAAGGGCTATCTGGAACGCCTGCGCGAGATATGCACCAAGCATGGCATTCTTCTGATCTTTGATGAAGTCATTACCGGCTTCGGTCGCCTTGGCGCTCCGTTTGCGGTGGATTATTTTGGTGTTCAGCCGGACATGGTAACGACGGCAAAGGGGCTTACCAACGGCACGATCCCCATGGGAGCGGTTTTCGCCACTGACGACATCCATGACACGTTCATGACCGGTCCGGAAAACATGATCGAGCTGTTCCATGGCTACACCTATTCGGGCAACCCGGTTGCCTGTGCGGCGGGCCTCGCGACGCTTGAAACCTATGAGGAAGAAGGCCTTTACACCAAGGGGCAGGAACTTGGCCAATATTGGGAAGATGCGGTTCACAGCCTGATTGATCTGCCGAAGGTCAAGGATATCCGTAATCTTGGTCTGATCGGTGCGATCGAACTTGAAAGCATCGAAGGCTTCCCGACCAAGCGGGCCTTTAGTGCATTCCTCAAGGCGTTCGAGAAGGGCATCCTGATCCGCACCACGGGCGATATCATTGCGCTTTCACCGCCGCTGATTATTGAAAAATCTCATATCGATAAGCTGTTTGGCACGCTGCGCGAAGTGTTGAAGGAAATTGACTAAGAACTGATTTCAGCCCTGTCCCATTGCGGGCAGGGTAGGCGAAAGCTGTTGGGAAACGTTACGTTTCACGATTTTCCGGTTTGCGTCCCATCATGGGAATTGGGGGCGCAGACCGGACCAAGCCACAAGATCGGCAAAAGCCGGCACATGGCACATATCAGATCAAGGAGGTATGTCGGATGTCTATGCTGAGAGGCGGACTGATTCAGATGAGCCTTAAAGGTTCGACCGAACAGTCGCCGGACGAAATTCGTCAGGCCATGATCGACGCGCATCTGCCCTATATCGAAGAGGCAGGGCGGCAGGGCGTGCAGGTTTTGTGTTTTCAGGAAGTGTTTACGCAGCCCTATTTCTGCCCCAGCCAAGATAGGAAATGGTATGACGCGGCCGAAGAAATCCCGAACGGTCCGACCACACAACTGATGTGTGAACTGGCCAAGAAACACAAGATGGTCATCGTCGTTCCGATCTACGAGCAGGAAATTACCGGTGTATATTACAACGCCGCCGCCGTGATTGATGCCGACGGGACCTATCTTGGCAAGTATCGCAAAACCCATATCCCGCAGGTTGCCGGTTTCTGGGAAAAGTTCTTCTTTAAACCGGGTGTTTCGGACTGGCCGGTGTTTGATACCCAATATTGCAAGCTTGGCGTCTATATCTGCTATGACCGGCATTTCCCCGAAGGCTGGCGTGCACTGGCACTTAATGGCGCTGAATATATCGTCAATCCGTCGGCAACGGTGGCCGGGCTTTCGGAACATCTGTGGAAGCTGGAACAACCTGCATCGGCGGTTGCCAACGGATGTTATATCGGGGCAATCAATCGTGTTGGCCGCGAAATGCCTTGGGATATCGGTGAGTTTTACGGCCAAAGCTATTTCGTCAATCCGCGCGGCGTGATCGAGAAGGAAGCATCGCGCGATCAGGACGAACTGATCGTGCATGACATGGATATGTCCATGGTGCGTGAAGTCCGGAACACATGGCAGTTTTTCCGGGACCGTCGGCCTTCGACTTATACCCGCCTGACCGACGGCAACTGAGATTTTAACGGCGAACGGAGCATGTGCCCCGCTCGCCGTTTTGCTTTGACCGACATTTTATAATCCGGCGCCAAATGACCGGGCAAAAGACAAGTCGGCAAGGTTCAGGGCAACGACCCTGAGGGAGGCTTTAGAGAGACATTCGATCAGGGGATACCCCATGACGTTAAAAGCAGTCGTCAATAATGTGGCGCAAATGCCCGCATCCGCCGACGCAGTTGTTGATATTCAAAAACTGTCGTTGACCTTTCAAACCGCTGACGGGCCGGTCTATGCCCTGTCCGACGTTGATCTGACGATTGAACGTGGTGATTTCGTTTCCTTTATCGGCCCGTCGGGCTGTGGCAAAACCACGCTCTTACGCGTGATTGCCGATCTGGAGAAAGCCACGGGTGGTGATATTTCGATCAACGGTGTTTCGCCGCAGGAAGCGCGTGAAAACCGTGCCTATGGCTATGTGTTTCAGGCCCCGGCATTGCTGCCATGGCGTTCGATTGAACGCAATGTGACCCTGCCGCTGGAAATTATGGAAATCCCCCGCGAAGAACGGATCAAACGGGGGCATGAGGCACTAAAACTTGTCGAACTGAACGGGTTTGAAAAGAAATTCCCGTGGCAGCTTTCGGGCGGGATGCAGCAACGTGCATCGATAGCACGTGCGCTGAGCTTTGATGCCGATCTGCTTCTGATGGATGAGCCGTTCGGGGCGTTAGATGAAATTGTCCGCGATCATTTGAATGAACAGCTTCTGAAACTATGGGCCCGGACCAACAAGACGGTTGCCTTTGTCACCCATTCGATCCCCGAGGCAGTTTACCTGTCGACCAAGATCGTTGTGATGTCGCCAAGGCCGGGCCGGATCATTGATGTGATCAAAACCGATTTTCCGAAGGATCGCGGTCTTGATATCCGCGAAACACCAGAATTCTTGGAAGTAGCCCATCGTGTGCGTGAAGGGCTGCGGGCAGGGCATAGCTATGACGAGTAATGCCGCAACGATGAATGGTGCGATGGGTGGTGCGTCGCTTTGGTCGCGTTTGATGTCCGGGCAGGCTGGCCCGGTGACGGTGGTTCTGATTGCGCTGTTTGTCATCTGGTATGTCGGGGCGGTGTTCATGAACGCGCCGACCCAGATTGATCGCTACAACCGCGCCGGCGAAACCTGGACAACGACGCGCTTGATCGAAGATACGCTGGCACAGGAACGGCCGATCCTTCCTGCCCCCCATCAGGTCGCGCAGGAAATGCATAAAACCATTTTTGCGACTTCGATCACGTCCAAACGGTCGCTGGTTTACCACACATGGGTGACGCTTTCATCGACCCTGCTGGGGTTTGTGATCGGTACAGCACTTGGCATTTTTCTGGCGGTCGGGATCGTTCATGTGGTGACACTTGAAAAAAGCCTGATGCCGTGGGTGATTTCATCCCAGACCATTCCGATTCTTGCCATTGCCCCGATGATCGTCGTTGTGCTCGGGGCGATTGGACTTAAGGGACTGGTACCAAAGGCGATCATTTCGACTTATCTGTGTTTCTTCCCGGTGACGATCAGCATGGTCAAGGGCCTGCGTTCGCCGCAGGTGATCCAGCTTGATCTGATGCGGACCTATAACGCATCGAAATGGCAGACTTTCTGGTCGCTTCGCCTGCCATCGGCGATGCCTTATCTGTTTGCCAGTCTGAAGGTTGCGATTGCGATCAGTCTGGTGGGGGCAATTGTCGGTGAATTGCCGACGGGGGCACAGGCCGGGTTGGGCGCGCGTCTTCTGGCCGGGTCGTATTACGGGCAAACTATCCAGATTTGGTCGGCATTGCTGACCGCGGCCTTTGTTGCCGCGATCATGGTGGTGATGGTTGGATGGTGTGAACGCCGTGTACTTGCCAGAATGGGAGTACGCGGATGACCAATATCAAACTTGATAAATTCTGTCTGGTTGCTGCGATTGCCGCCCTTTTGGCTTTGATCTTTCCGTTAACCGGAATTGATCCCGACAGCGGCAAACAGATCGCCTTTGTCAGCGACATTCCCGGAATTGCCGTTGCAATGGCGCTGTGTGTGATCACTGGTGCTGCCTTTACCTGGCTTGGTGTTGGTCGCATTCAGTATGCGGCAATCATCCTGGCGGTTGCGGTATTTGGCTGCTGGCAGGCGATTGGGGCGCTTTATGGTCAAGCGGTTGCCGGACATGCAGGAACCGGGTTCTGGCTGTTCATCCTGTCGCTTTGGGCGTTTGTCTGGCGGGGGATTGATGTGGTTGCGCGTTATCGCAGCCTTGAAATGGCGAAACAGCAATCAGCCAATATTCTGGTGCCGATCGCGTTTGGCGTCTGGTTGCTGTTCCTTTGGGAAGTGATCGTGGCTGGCTTTGGCGTGCCGCAGGTTTTATTGCCTGCGCCAAGTGCCATCGGGCTTCGTTTCATCAGTTCGACCGACATTCTGGCTGCCGATTTCCATCAGACTTTCATCAAGGCCGTGATCAGCGGCTATGTGATTGGCTGCGGCAGTGCCTTTATCGTTGCGATTGCGGTCGACCGGGTGCCGTTTCTTAAACGGGGTCTTTTGCCGTTGGGCAATATGGTGTCGGCGTTACCGATCATCGGTGTGGCCCCGATCATGGTGATGTGGTTCGGGTTTGACTGGCAATCGAAGGCGGCGGTGATTGTGATCATGACCTTCTTCCCGATGCTGGTGAATACCGTGACTGGATTGAATGCGGCAGGTGCGCTTGAGAAGGACCTGATGGCAACGTATGCGTCGGGTTACTGGTCAACCCTGTTCCGGTTGCGGTTGCCAGCAGCGATGCCGTTTGTCTTTAACGCACTTAAAATCAATTCCACGCTGGCACTGATTGGCGCCATCGTTGCCGAATTTTTCGGTACCCCGATCGTTGGCATGGGTTTCCGTATCTCGACCGAAGTCGGGCGGATGAATGTCGATATGGTCTGGGCGGAAATTGCATTGGCGGCCCTGGCGGGGACCGCCTTTTACGGAGCCGTGGCCTACGTCGAAAGAAAGGCGACGTCATGGCATCCGTCATTTCGGGTACGTCGCCATTAAAGGCATCAAAAGACGGCCCGTCGGGAGGACTTGACAATAACCTGAGGAGACATCGACGAATGAAGAAAGTATTTGCGACTGCGTTAGGGTTAAGTGTCGGTTTGACATCGCTCTCGGCGATGGCGGCGGACGAAGTCACCCTGCAGCTTAAATGGGTAACCCAGGCACAGTTCGCCGGTTACTATGTGGCGCTTGACAAGGGCTTTTACGAAGAAGCCGATCTTGACGTCACGATCAATCCGGGCGGTCCGGATATTGCCCCGCCGCAGGTTATTGCCGGTGGTGGTGCGGACGTGATCGTCGACTGGATGCCATCCGCACTGGCGTCGCGTGAAAAGGGTGTTGCATTGGTCAACATTGCGCAGCCCTTTGCCAAGTCGGGTATGATGCTCACCTGCCTTAAGGAGACCGGTGTTGAAAGCCCGGATGATTTCCCGGGTCGTACGCTTGGCGTCTGGTTCTTTGGCAACGAATATCCTTTCTTAAGCTGGATGTCGAAGCTTGGCATTCCGACCGATGGCGGCGAAAAAGGCGTTACGGTTCTTAAGCAGGGCTTCAACGTTGATCCGCTGCTGCAAAAGCAGGCCGATTGCATTTCGACCATGACCTATAACGAATACTGGCAGGTTATCGATGCCGGTATCACTGAAGATCAGCTTAAGGTCTTCAAATACGAAGATCAGGGTGTGGCGACCCTTGAGGACGGCCTTTATGTTCTTGAAGACAATCTGAAGGACGAGGCTTTCGTCGACAAGATGGGTCGCTTCGTTGCTGCGAGCATGAAGGGCTGGCAGTGGGCGAAGGAAAATCCGGAAGACGCAGCGATGATCGTTCTGGATAACGATGCAACCGGTGCCCAGACCGAAAAACACCAGATCCGTATGATGCAGGAAATCGCCAAGCTGCTTGATGACGATGGCAAGCTTGACGAGGCGGCCTATCAGCGCACGGTTGATAGCCTTCTGTCGGGCGGTTCTGATCCGGTGATTACCAAAGAGCCGGAAGGCGCATGGACCCACGCGGTTACGGACAAGGCATCAATGTAATGATCCGATCCGTCCCCCGGCAGGTGTCGTAAACCTGCCGGGGGACAAACCATCTGACGAAACTGAAAACGGGCAGGGATGCCGGGGTCTTTCCCGCAACTTTCTGGACCCTACGACAGACTGACAGACAAGGAGCCACCCATGTCCATGGTTATTCGTGGCGGAACAATCGTTACCGCCGATCTGACATACAAATCCGATATCCTGATTGAAGATGGCAAGATTGCCGCGATCGGTCAGAACCTGACCGGGGACAAGGTTGTTGATGCCGACGGCTGCTATGTCATGCCCGGCGGGATTGACCCGCATACCCATCTTGAAATGCCCTTTATGGGTACTTATTCCGAAGACGATTTTGAAAGCGGTACCAAGGCGGCGGTTGCCGGTGGTACGACGATGGTTGTCGATTTCTGCCTGCCGGCACCCAACCAGTCGCTGCTTGAAGCGCTTCAGGCGTGGGATAACAAATCGACCAAGGCGGTTTGCGATTATTCGTTCCACATGGCAATCACCTGGTGGGGCGAGCAGGTCTTTGACGAGATGAAAATCGTTGTCGAGGAAAAGGGTATCAACACTTTCAAGCATTTCATGGCCTATAAGGGCGCGTTGATGGTTGATGATGACGAAATGTTCGCATCTTTCTCGCGCTGTTCGGAACTTGGCGCGATGCCATTGGTGCATGCCGAAAACGGCGATGTGGTTGCGACCCTTCAGCAACGTTTGCTTGATGCGGGCAATAACGGGCCCGAGGCACACGCCTATTCCCGGCCTGTCGATGTCGAGGGCGAGGCGTGCAACCGTGCGATCATGATTGCCGATATGGCGAATGTGCCGCTTTATATCGTGCATGTGTCCTGTGAACCGGCACACGAAGCCATTCGCCGCGCGCGAGCCAATGGTAAACGCGTGTTTGGCGAACCGCTGATCCAGCATCTGATTCTGGATGAAAGTGAATATGCGAACGCGGACTGGGATCACGCGGCCCGCCGCGTCATGTCCCCGCCTTTCCGCAGCAAACTGCATCAGGATGGTCTGTGGAACGGTCTGGCATCCGGTAGCCTGCAGGTCGTCGCAACCGACCATTGTGCCTTCACAACAAAGCAGAAACGCATGGGCGTTGGTGATTTCACCAAAATCCCAAACGGGACTGGTGGTCTTGAAGACCGCATGCCGTTGCTGTGGACCTATGGCGTGAATACCGGACGTCTGACGATGAATGAATTCGTGGCAGTGACTTCAACCAATATTGCCAAAATCCTGAATGTCTATCCGCGCAAGGGCGCAATCCTTGTGGGTGCTGATGCGGACCTTGTCGTCTGGGATCCGAAGGCATCGAAAACCATCACTGCCAAACATCAGCAGTCTGCCATCGATTACAACGTGTTTGAAGGACATGAAGTCACCGGTCTACCGCGCTACACCATCAGCCGTGGCCGGATTGCCGCCGAGGAGGGCGTTGTCGTTGGCAAATGCGGTGATGGGGAGTTCGTCCCGCGTGAACCGTATCCGGCGGTTAACAAGGCGCTGTCGAAATGGAAGGAACTCACGTCTCCGCGCAAGGTGGAACGCAGCGGAATTCCAGCGGGCGTGTGATTTAGTCCGTACCCAAGGGGATTTGGAAAACGGGCGGCTTGAGGGCCGCCCGTTTTTATTCAGGCAGGTTGGAAAAGCTTTAGCCCGATAATTCCTGCAAGGATCAGGCCGATGGACATGATCCTTGCAAAGCTAAGGGCTTCGCCGAGGACGATTATGCCAAATATCACCGCGCCAACCGCACCGATCCCGGTCCATATCGCGTAAGCGGTGCCAAGCGGAATGCTACGCATGGCAAAGGTCAGAAGCCAGAAGCTTCCGGCCATGGTAATCAGGGTGAAAATTGTCGGAACGGGTCTGGTAAAACCATCGGAGTATTTAAGGCCAGCAGCCCAGCAAACTTCGAGAATTCCGGCCAAAAGCAATGCAATCCAAGCCATAACGGCCTCTTGGTTCAAAGGGGCCGTCCCCGGTCGTCATCATCAGGCGTATTCGGTCGTCCGATCGCGTGACAGCCAAGCTGTCATTGTCTTTGCCCCCGATATAGGGGCAAAATACCCCCACGGCAAATGCCCCGTCGGCAATGCTGCCATGCCATCCTGATCAGAATAAACGGACGTAATCCCGCCGATGTCAGCCAAAGCAAACAGCATATCCAATCACCCGAAAGTCGCCGGATTGATCTTGGCCGGGGGCGACGGGCGACGTATGGGCGGGAACAAACCGTTTCGTGAACTGGCAGGTAAGCCATTGATTGCGCATGCGATCAGCGCAGCCGCCCGGCAATGCAACCATCTGATAATTTCAAGTAACCAAGACGCATCGTTGTTTGCAGCATTCAATTTGCCGGTCATTCCGGACAAACCCGAACCGGGGCATGGGCCGTTGGGCGGTATTCTGGGGGGATTGTCGGCATTGCCCGATGATATCGACTGGCTGGTCTCGTTCCCGGTCGACTGCCCGATTGTGCCCGATGATATGGCCCTGCAATTGATCAAGGCTGCGACAGATGCGGGAAAAAAAGCAGCTTTCACCAGTCATGCCGGGCGTGATCATTATCTTTCAGCCGTTTGGCATCGTGATACGGGCGAGATCATTATGCGTCAATTGGCGGCAGATGACCGCCGTGTTGGCGGGGCCTTGCACGTTGCCAGTGCTGTTGTCGTCGATTTCCCGGTTGAACCGGGTCAGAGTACGCCCTTTATCAATATCAATACACCAACCGACCTGAATGCGATGGATGCTGTTCTGGCAAGCCTGATCAATCTGTCTGATCGATAATCAGCGAACGGCACAGGGACGCCAAGGCTTCCATGCTTTGTAATCGGCAAAGAAGTCGGACAGGAACTGGTCGACATTGGCCCGGTTTTGCGCGCGTGCAGCAGGTTTAAGGTCCTCGTCATATTTCGTGCAGGTCCGCTCGACCGCCATGCCGATTTCTTTCCAATCGACATTGGCGGCATGGCCGGGCAGGCCGGATGCGATTGCACACCAGCCGACAGCCCCGACGCGGTCATCCTTTTCGCGCGATATTTCGGCAAGATAGGCGGCAGCGCGAAGCTCGCCTTTTTCAGCCGCGGCGGAAAGATAGCTGATGCGGTCTTCGTCGTTTTCGGCAAAGCGGGTGGCAAGCAGGGTTGCCGCCCGCGGGTCGCCTTCGTTCCAGGCATCCGTCAGGAGTTCTTTTGCATACGCCTTGTCACCTTGGTCAATCGCATCAAGGGCAAGCCACAGCATGGCCTGTGTCTGTTTTTGTTCGGCGGCGGTCATGTAAAGCGACTTGATGTTTCCCTTATCACCATTCGTTGCTTCCAACCGGCGGGCAAGAACCATGCTGGCATCCGGTTGGGCACTGCTGGCGGCTGCTTCCATCATGGCCCAGCCCGCTGACTGATCGGTTGGAACACCGATGCCGTTGATCATCTGGCAGGACAGCAGATATTGCGCGGTGGCATTGCCTTGTTCGGCAAGCGGCGCAAAGGTTTTGGCCGAGGATTCGAAATTGCCGTGACGATAGGAATTCACCCCTTCATCAAGCGGGGAAGCGGCAGTTGCCGTCGCCATCAGGCACAGTGTGACGCCTGCCGTGATGGCCGAGAATTTCAGGATATGCGCGATCGAATTTTTCATGCTGTTTCCTGTGTATCGTTTTTTGTTGGCTAATGAAACTGGACGAAAAAATTCCGGGACCCGACCGTGACGTTCGGGGGAAGGGCATCCTTATCGGGCCCCGGATAGGTGCGCTCACGGGAGGGAGGCTTCATTGATGGTTTCATTGCCTTGCTATCGTGTTGCTGCCGTTTGCTCGGATCGGATGGAGTCAAGGAAGTCGCGCACGCGTTTCCCGAGGTCGTCCGATTGATGACGCAGGCGATCTGTTGCTTGACGCAGGCCATCGACGGCCTGCAGATTGTCGCCTGCGGCGGTGCTGACCTGTGCAATCGTTGCATTCATTTCGCTGGCGGCGATGGCGGATTGTTCGACGTTGCTGGCGATTTCGGCGACAAATTCCTGCTGTTCGTCGACGGCCGCCGACATTTCGCCGACCGTTTCGTGAATGCCGGTGATGCTGTCGCGGATGGTGGCGATGGCCTGTACCGCGACACCGGTTGTTGTCTGGATACCGGTGATGCGCTGGGCAATCCGGTCGGTTGCCGTGCCGGTCTGATTGGCAAGGTTTTTGACCTCTTGTGCCACGACGGCAAAGCCTTTGCCCGCGTCGCCTGCACGGGCGGCCTCGATCGTTGCATTCAGGGCCAAAAGGTTCGTTTGGGCGGCGATATCCTGAATAAGGTTAAGGATTTCACCGATTTCCTGGGCACCGGTTTCAAGTTCGTGCATGGTGTCGCTGGTTTGACGGGCAGCATCGACTGCGTTGGTCGCGGCATTCACCGACTGCTGGGCACGAAGGCCGGTATCACGCACGCGTTCGGACAGCGATTGCGCCGCCTCGGAAACGGACGCCATATTGATCGATATTTCCTCGGACGCACCGGCAACGCCGGTGGCATTGCTAGATGCGATTTCTGCCTGTTCACGCACCTGATTGGATGTTGTCTGGATGTTTTCGGCTTCGCGTGACACATCCTTTGCGACCTGCATCACCGATGCCTCGAACGCGTCGGCCAGTTCCAGCATGGCGCGGCGACGTTCGGTTTCGGCGATTTCGCGTTCGCGGGCGACATTTTCCTCGGCCCGCTGGGCGGCAAGGCTGGTTTCGCGGAACTGGCCGAGAATTTCGGCCATGCGACCGATTTCATCGCGACCGGTATCGCGAACCTCGGTCGAAAGATCGCCATTCGCCACACGGCGCATGCCGTCAATTACGCGGAGCAGGCGTTTGATCAGGTTACCCCGGACATAGAAAATCAGGATCAGAAGCGAGATCACCAGAACCGCAATACCGATCAGGGCAATCACCTGCTGATCGCGAACCACCTGCGACAGGGCATTCGCTGCACTGTTATCGACCTCAAGACGTTTGGCATCGACCAGTTGTTCGATGGATGCGCTCAGCGCTTCGGCGCTGGTCAGGGTCGCTTCAAGGGTTTGCTCGGTTTTGTACTGATTATCCCATTCGGTTTCACGCAGATCAAAAACGCTGTCTTTGCCAGCACCATAAACCATCAATGCCTCGGCCAGTTTTTTGATCTGGGTGCCATCATTGTTATCAGGTAGTTTTTCCAGTGCGTCCGAAATGCGAAGTTCCGCCCAGCTCCACTGATTGCGGACTTCGTCCATGGCATCGCCTTCTGGCACGGCGATGGCCGCGGTCAGCATGCCGAATGCAAGGTTCACATTGGAGCGGATTTCCGAAATTAGCTGGGAAAATTTGATGGTTTCTTCAAGTTCGCCCGCTGCATCGCTATTGCCCCCGGCAATACGCGATATGCCGCGCGATACATCGATATCGACAACCTCGACCAGCGGATTGATGAATTCCGAAAGGTCGCTATAGGCAAAGACCATATCAAGAGTCAGTTCACCACGCTGCCTTTCAAGTTCAAGCCGCTGCATGGTCAATTCATGAAGCGTATTGCGGCGGGCAACAATATCGTCAAGCTGTGCAGTCAGGGTTTCAATCGCATCGACGGCAACGGTTTGTGTCGGCTCCCCGGTCTGCTCCTCCGCTTGATCAGGATTCTGATCCGGTATTTCGGTGTTACCTGCAGTTGCGTCAGCTTCGGCATCCGCCGCGGCGACGGGCAGCATCAGGGGTTCCGGATTGGTTACGGCAATTTCGCCAAGGCGGGTGCGGGCATCACTGATCAGGGCATCAAGGCGTGCCTCAGCTTCAGCCAGTTCATCGGCATTGCGGGATGTGGCCAGAACCGGTGCCTGAGCCGCCAGTCCGACACCATCCATGGCAAGTTCCATCTGCCGGATGATTGAAGGCAGGCTGTCGGTGGTGATGTCGGCGACAAGTGCCCGACTGTTGCCAAACGAGATCCAGGAAACCACCGATGAAATACCGGCCAGTACCAGAATCAGGGCAAAAGAAGCCATGAGCCGGCCTTGAATGCCAAGGCCAGCGCGACGTTTTTTAATCGCGGTATTCACTGTTTCCTCCCTGTCTTGCCCGCCATGAGCCAGACATTCCCCTTACGGGGTCTTGCATCCGGTTTGCCAGATGTCCCGGTTTTTTATCGATCCATAAAGCTGGATCGTGCTTTGAAATCGGTATGAACAAATAAGCTGTCGGAAAAATCGGCGGGACGGCCGGGGATGATAGATCATCCCCGGCACCCCCAGTTGTGTGGCCAGGATTATTTCTGGGCCGCACTCCATTCCGCGATCAGATCGTCGTATTTGACGGTCTCACCCTGCGGTTTTTCGTTATCAAGTTTCGGCTTCGGAGCACCGGGCTGGTCGAACCAGTACTGTGCATCCTGTTCCTCGTTCAGTTTCGGTGCGCATTCGCCACCGATGCCTGCACGTTCAAGACGTTCCAGAACGCGGTCCATCGCCGTTGCAAGGTTATCCATGGCTTCCTGCGGGGTCCGTTCGCCGGTTACAGCTTCGGCAACGTTCTGCCACCAGAGCTGAGCCAGTTTCGGGTAATCCGGAACGTTGGTACCGGTCGGCGACCACTGGACGCGGGCCGGGGAACGATAGAATTCAACCAGACCGCCCCAGTTCGGCGCGATGTCACTCATGGCCTGGGTATCCAGGTCAGACTGACGGATCGGGGTCAGACCGGTCAGGGTCTTTTTCAGCGAGGTTGTTTTCGAGGTCACGAACTGTGCGTACAGCCATGCTGCCTGACGGCGTTCCGGCGGGGTGGACTTCATGAGAGTCCAGGAACCCACGTCCTGATAGCCGAGCTTCATGCCTTCTTCCCAGTACGGGCCGTGCGGCGAAGGTGCCATACGCCATTTCGGCGTGCCATCTTCATTCACAACCGGGGTGCCTTTTTTCGCCATGTCGGCGGTGAAGGCGGTGTACCAGAAGATCTGCTGGGCGATCTGACCCTGTGCCGGAACCGGGCCGGCTTCGCCAAAGGTCATGCCGGCTGCTTCTGGCGGGGCATAGGCTTTGAGCCAGTCGATGTATTTGGTCAGAGCGTAAACAGCCGCCGGGCCGTTTGCCGCACCACCACGGGTGACGCTGGAACCTGCAGGTGCGCAGCCTTCAACGCGAATACCCCATTCATCAACCGGAAGACCGTTCGGGATGCCCTTGTCACCAGCGCCAGCCATCGAAAGCCACGCGTCAGTGAAGCGCCAACCCAGGGACGGGTCTTTTTTGCCGTAGTCCATGTGACCATAGACTTTTTTACCGTCGATTTCTTTCACGTCATTGGTGAAGAATTCGGCGATGTCTTCGTAGGCCGACCAGTTGACCGGAACACCCAGGTCATAGCCGTATTTGTCCTTGAACTGCTTCTGCAGGTCTTCACGCTGGAACCAGTCATAACGGAACCAGTAAAGGTTCGCGAACTGCTGGTCGGGAAGCTGATAAAGTTTGCCATCCGGACCGGTGGTGAAGGACAGGCCGATGAAGTCTTCAAGGTCGAGTGTCGGCGAGGTAACGTCCTTGCCTTCGCCGGCCATGAAGTCGGTCAGCGGAACGACCGCATCGTAACGCGAATGCGTGCCGATCAGGTCGGAGTCATTGATGTAGGCGTCATAAATATTACGACCGGACTGCATTTGGGTCTGCAGTTTTTCGATCACGTCGCCTTCACCGATCAGGTCATGGGTCAGCTTGATCCCGGTGATTTCCGAGAAGGCTTTGGCCAGAACCTTTGATTCATATTCGTGCGTGGTGATGGTTTCGGACACCACGTTGATTTCCATGCCGCGGAACGGCTCGGCTGCCTTGATGAACCATTCGAGTTCGGCCATCTGGGCATCTTTATCAAGGCTCGACGGCTGGAATTCGCTATCGATCCATTTTTTTGCCGCGTCGGTGTACTGGTCTGCTGCTGCCGGATTGGCAAAGACTGCAAGACCGAGTGCGACCGCAACTGCACTGCCTTTAATAATGGCAGAGGAGCCTTTGGCTTTGACGATCATGTCGTTCCTCCCTGGTTGTCTTCCATTGCACTTCCGGAAAAATCCGGTTCACCAGCGATGGGGGAAGACAGTACCCGTCGTGGTGAATGACGACAGGAACGGCACCGTTGCAGGACACGGCACCGCTCCGGATTATTCAGCCCCAGCGCATCACGATGATGAGCCAGAAAAGGGCAACGATTGATGCGATCCAGATGGCGGCATCGCTAAATGCCATAAAGCCAAGATGGATATAGGCTGCACCAAGCAAACCGATGAAAAGGCGATCCCCGCGGGTTGTCGTCAGGGGTAAAAAGCCCCGGCGTGGAACAGTCGGCGAGACTGCCTGCCATATTCCCATTCCGATCAGCATCAGGATGATGCAGGAAAAGAACACGGCGGTAATCGGGGTCCAGGCCATCCAAGTCATTGTTTTATTCCTTCCTGTTTTCCGATTACACACGACCCATCGCGAAGCCCTTGGCGATGTAGTTGCGAACGAACCAGATCACCAACGCGCCAGGCACGATTGTCAGAACTCCCGCAGCCGCCAGAACACCCCAATCAAGCCCCGACGCCGATACGGTACGGGTCATGGTGGCCACGATCGGTTTGGCATCGACCGACGTCAGGGTGCGTGCCAGCAACAGTTCAACCCAGCTGAACATGAAGCAGAAGAAGGCCGTCACACCGATGCCCGAACGGATCAGCGGAATGAATATCGTGGTGAAGAAGCGCGGGAAGGAATAACCGTCGATATAGGCGGTTTCGTCGATTTCCTTTGGAATACCCGACATGAAACCTTCGAGGATCCAGACCGCCAGCGGCACGTTGAACAGGCAATGTGCAAGCGCCACAGCGATATGGGTGTCGAACAGGCCGACACTTGAATAAAGCTGGAAAAACGGCAGCAGGAACACGGCAGGCGGTGCCATGCGGTTGGTCAGAAGCCAGAAGAACAGATGCTTGTCACCCGTGAAGTTATAGCGGGAAAAAGCATATGCCGCGGGCAGGGCAACCAGAAGCGAGATCACAACGTTGATCCCGACATAGATCATCGAGTTGATATAGCCTGAATACCATGCCGGATCGGTCAGGATGGTCGCATAGTTCGCCAGTGTCGGATTATCCGGGAACAGGGTCATTGCGCCCAGGATTTCCGAATTGGTCTTGATCGACATGTTGAACAACCAATAGATCGGCAGCAACAGGAACACGATATAAAGAAGAAGTGCGATATGACGTTTCTGGAACCGCATTTTATTGTTCCTCCCGCTTTCCGGCGTTCATCACGACGGTATAGAAAACCCAGCAAACCAATAGAATGATCAGGAAGTAAATCAGCGAGAATGCCGCAGCCGGACCAAGGTCGAACTGACCCACAGCAATCGTGACCAAAAACTGGCTGAGGAATGTGGTAGCCGTACCTGGCCCGCCGCCCGTAAGCACGAAAGGCTCGGTATAGATCATGAAGCTGTCCATAAAGCGCAGCAGAACACCGATCACGAGGACCGACTGCATTTTCGGAAGCTGGATAAACCGGAACACGGCCCAGTTCGACGCACCATCGATCTTGGCAGCCTGATAATAGGCATCCGGGATCGAACGAAGACCGGCATAGCACAGAAGGACAATCAGGCTAGTCCAGTGCCACACATCCATGACAAGAACGGTCACCCAGGCATCCATCGGGTTCTGGCTGTAATTATAGTCCATGCCGATCATGTTGAGTGCATAACCGCCAAGACCGATATCGGCACGACCAAAAATCTGCCAGATGGTGCCGACCACGTTCCATGGAATAAGCAACGGCAAAGCCAGAAGAACCATGCAGGCCGAAACGCCCCAACCTTTGCGTGGCAGCGTTAAAGCTATGCCGATTCCCAGAGGAATTTCAATGAACAGCACGCTGCCGGTATAGATGATCTGACGGATCAGGGCATCATGCAGGCGGCTGTCTTCAAGGACCTGACGGAACCAGTCCGCCCCGACAAAGAAACGGGTTTGCGGATCGAAAATATCCTGCACCGAATAGTTCACAACCGTCATCAGCGGAATGATTGCGCTGATTGCGACGATAAAGAAGACCGGCAGGACGAGGAACCATGCCTTATTGTTGGTAATCTTGTTCATTTCCCCATCCCCCTCATGCGACCAGCTGGCTGTCGGCGTAAAGCTTGGTCCATTCCGGTGCGAACCGGAGGATGCCGCTTTGGCCGGTGATCTGCTGATCTTCGCTGACCTTGACCTTCATTTCGGACGAGCCGAACCGGGTGGTTGCGATCTTGTATTGGCCGAGGTCTTCGACCTTGACGATATTGACCTCGATCCCGTTATCGCCTTCGGAACCGCTGTCGGTTTCGATGCGCAGGAATTCGGGACGGATGCCAAGTTCAATCTGCCCGGATGCCTTGGAAACGGCTTCCATGTGGCGATCCGAAAGTGCGATGCGTTTGCCATCAATCCAGGCCGCACCGGCATCGATATTACACGGCATGATATTCATGCCCGGGCTTCCGATGAAGTAGCCGACAAAGGTATGGGCCGGATTTTCAAACAGTTCCTGCGGGGTACCAAGCTGCACGACCTTGCCGCCATACATGACAACGACCTTATCGGCAAATGTCAGGGCTTCGACCTGGTCATGGGTCACATAGACCATGGTCGGGCGCAGTTTGTTGTGAATTTCCTTGAGCTTGCGGCGCAGGACCCATTTCAGATGCGGGTCGATCACGGTTAGCGGTTCGTCAAACAGGATTGCCGAAACATCGTCGCGGACCAATCCGCGGCCAAGCGAGATCGTCTGCTTTTCATCCGCACCCAGACCACGCGCTTTTTGTTTCAGCTTGCCGGTCAGGTCGAGCATTCCGGCAATTTCTCGCACCCGTTCATCAACCCGTTTGGGATCAACACCGCGGTTACGCAGCGGAAAGGCAAGGTTTTCGTAAACGGTCATGGTGTCGTAAATGACCGGGAATTGGAAAACCTGCGCGATATTGCGTTCTTCGGGGGCCAGTTTGGTGACGTCCTTGCCATCAAACAGGACCTGTCCCTCGGACGGGGTCAGAAGGCCGGAAATGATGTTAAGCAAAGTCGTCTTGCCGCAGCCCGACGGGCCAAGAAGGGCATAAGCCCCGCCATCTTCCCAGACATGTTCCATGCGGCGAAGGGCGTAATCCTCGTCCCCTTTCGGTTCGGGGAAGTATGAATGCGCAAGGCTTTTAAGATCGATACGTGCCATTTTAGTTCTCCAACCTCAGGCGGCCTTGCCGTTTTGAATTTCAACAGGCGGTGCCGCCACAAGGCGATCATTGGCGTCATAGGCAAACAGACGTTTGGGGTCGACATAGAAGGTGGCCGCCTCGCCAAGCCGCGGGTTGTGCACACCTTCTTCCTGAATCACCCAGGAAACGTCGTTGAAATGAACATGGACAAAGGTTTCCGAGCCGGTGATTTCAGCCAGTTCAACCTGGCCCTGCATCGCAACGCATTCGGCACTGGTCTGATCGACCGACAGGTGATTGGCGCGAACCCCGATGGTGTATTGTCCATCGGTAAGGGCTGAAAGATGGCCGCTCAGCGGGACCTGATGGCCGCTTGCCAGATAGAGAGCACTATCACGGACCTCGGCCTTGACGAGATTAATCGGCGGATCGGAAAAGATCAGGCCGGTCTCGACAAAGGCCGGATTGTGATAAACCTGCGTGGTCGGGCCAAACTGGGTGACGCGGCCTTCATGCATCACCGCACATTTACCACCCAGCAAAAGGGCTTCCATCGGCTCGGTGGTGGCGTAAACGACAATGGTGTCACGTTCCGCCAGAAGGTTCGGGATTTCCTCACGCAGTTCTTCGCGCAGTTTGTAGTCAAGGTTGACCAGCGGCTCGTCAAGCAGAAGCAGGGTGCAATCCTTGACCATGGCGCGCGCCATCGCAGTGCGCTGTTGCTGACCGCCCGAAAGTTCCTGCGGCAGACGATCAAGCAGATGTTCGATATGCATCAGTTCGGCGGTGGATTTTACGCGACGTTCGACTTCAGCCGCGTCGACACCCTGCAATTTCAAGGGGGACGCGATATTGTCATAGACGCTCATCGACGGATAATTGATGAACTGCTGATAGACCATCGCGACGTTGCGTTTCTGAACGGGCATGCCGGTGACATCGTTGCCATTGACGAGGATGCGCCCGCTGGTTGGTGGTTCAAGACCTGCCATAATGCGCATCAGCGTCGTTTTGCCCGCCAGGGTCCGCCCGAGAAGGACGTTAAATGATCCCGGCTCCAGCGACATCGACACGTCGTCGATGTGGGTTTCTCCTCCCACGGTCTTGGTTATGTTTTCAAGCGTAAGGGTCATTTCACATTTGTTCCTTCGCCCGTTTTCACGGCGTTATTCGATTTGGTTTCAGTCGCAAACCATTGCGCAATGGCGGTCTGGGCATCCTTTGACAGATGCAGGCCGAGTTTGGATCGGCGCCACAATACGTCATCGGCAGTACGTGCCCATTCCTGATCCGCCAGATAGCGCAGTTCGCATTCGTAAATATCATCGCCAAGATGCGTACCCAGCCCGGAAAGGTCTGATGCATCGCCAATGATGGTGAGGGTCAGTGTGCCGTAGTTTCGCACGTAGCGGTAGAGTTGAGCCGCCGGAATCCACGGAAATTTCTTTTGCATTGCAGCAAGATAGCTTTCGAAATCGCCATTTGGCATGTCGCCGCCCGGAAGGGCGACGCTATCGGTCCAGCGATCATCTGCAATCCCGAGATAGGGGGAAAGTTTGCTCATCGCTGATTCAGCTAGCTTGCGATAGGTGGTGATTTTGCCGCCATAAATGTTCAGAAGCGGTGCACCCTTGTCGCCATTATCAATTTCAAGAACATAGTCGCGCGTGACCTGGGATGCATCTTCGGAGCCGTCGCCGTAAAGCGGACGAACGCCGGAATAGGACCAGACGACATCGGTTGGCGAGATTTTATGCGCGAAATAGGTATTGGCGAGTTCGCACAGATAGCTGATTTCATCTGCGCTGATCGCAACCTTTGACGGATCGCCTTTATAATCGCGGTCCGTGGTGCCGATCAGGGTGAAATCCTGTTCGTAGGGGATGGCAAAAACGATACGGCCATCCGGATTCTGGAAAATATAGCAGTAATCATGGTCAAACAGCTTTGGCACCACGATGTGGCTGCCCTGAACCATGCGAATGCCCTGTTTCTTTTTGGCTTCGACACGTTTTTCAAGGATTTCCGCACACCAAGGACCGGCGGCATTGACCAGTGACCTAGCTTTGACTGTGTGTTCGCCGGCATTGTCCCGAACGGTGACAGACCACAGATCGCCCTCGCGTCTGGCGGCAACACATTCGGTTCCGACCCGGATGTCTGCACCGCGATTACGTGCATCCATCGCGTTAAGGACGACAAGACGGGCATCCTGCACCCAACAATCGGAATAGACGAAAGCCTTTTCCATGCCGGCAATCAGCGGCGCACCGGCGACATGCTGCTTCAGGCGGATACCTTCCGAACCGGGAAGTTTTTCACGGCCGCCAAGGTGATCATACAGGAACAGGCCCAGCCGGATCATCCAGGCCGGACGCAATCCTTTGACATGGGGCAGAACGAAACGAAGAGGCCAGATAATGTGCGGGGCGGCGTTCAAAAGCACTTCGCGCTCGATCAGGGCCTCACGCACAAGGCGGAATTCGTAATGCTCAAGATAACGCAACCCGCCATGGATCAGCTTTGTGCTGGCCGATGAAGTCGCACTTGCAAGGTCGTTCTTTTCGCAAAGAAAGACCTTGAGGCCACGGCCGGATGCATCACGCGCAATGCCTGCGCCATTGATGCCACCGCCAATGATGGCAATGTCGTATGTTTCTGAATTGAGCAACCGCTTCCTCCCTGATTGCTCTGATTTGTGACAGATGTTCTCAACTGTCATTCTGTTCTTTCAAAAACGTTACGAACCACCCAAAATAATTGCAAGCGAAAATTATGAAGAATTTTAATTTTCGATAACGAAATAAGGATGCAGGGTTATAATGGGTTGTAATATATGGGTTCTTTGTGGCTGACAGATTTATTTTGTTTCCGGCTGAATGATCAGCTCGAACCGATTTGCTCCGGGAAATTGACCAGAATCGTTTGAAACCGAAAAAAATGAATGCAGCCATCTGTTCCCCCAAGGCATAAGATTGCGGCCTTAAATCATGCGAAACTTGCCTTAGCCGAGTGGGGTGGATGGGGAAAACAACCGTTTATCGGCTGGTTCTGCGAAAAAACGCGCCATATCAGAAACCAGACGCAATCTTGTTGCAAAGCATTGCACGCAAGGTGTTTGCGATTGCCAAATGGGCTTTTTCCTTGCGAAGATGTGGCAACCACCACGGATCGAACTAGATGATGGTCATGACTTTCATGCTTCGATCCCAAAGCAAAATTCCGGAGGCATTCCCATGGTTTCTCTAAAAGACCCGTCCTTGTTCACTCAGCAGGCTTATATCGGCGGTGAATGGGTTGACGCCCCAGACGGCAAAACTGAACAGGTTACCAATCCTGCGACGGGCGAAGTGCTTGGCACGGTGCCGGTTCTGGGTCGTGATGCAGTTGCCCACGCGATTGAAGTTGCCGAAAAGGCGCAAAAGCAGTGGAAGAAACGCACGGCCAAGGAACGGTCGGCCATTCTGATGAAATGGTACGACCTGATGATGGAAAATCAGGAAGATCTGGCGCGCCTGATGACGGCCGAACAGGGTAAGCCGCTTGCAGAATCGCGCGGTGAAATTGCTTATGCCTCGTCCTTCCTGCAATGGTTCGCCGAAGAAGGCAAGCGCATCTATGGTGACGTCATTCCGACCTTCGCACCGGGGCGCCGTGTTGTCGTTTTGAAAGAACCGGTTGGGGTTTGTGCCGCGATCACACCCTGGAACTTCCCGACCGCGATGATCACCCGCAAGGCCGCACCGGCATTGGCCGTTGGCTGTGCGATGGTTGTCAAACCAGCGATGGAAACCCCGTATTCTGCCCTTGCGATGGCGATCCTTGCCGAACGCGCCGGTTTGCCCAAGGGGCTTTTGTCAATTGTGACCGGGAACGCCAAAACCATCGGTGCCGAAATGACCGAAAACCCGATTGTACGCAAACTGACCTTTACCGGTTCGACCGCAGTTGGCCGTTTGCTGATGCGTCAGTGCGCCGACACTGTCAAGAAAATCAGTCTTGAGCTTGGCGGTAATGCGCCGTTCATCGTTTGCGAGGACGCAGATGTCGATGCTGCGGTCGAAGGGGCGATTGCTTCGAAATACCGCAATAGCGGCCAGACCTGTGTTTGTGCCAACCGTATCTTTGTTCATGACGCCGTCTATGACGAATTTGCCGAAAAATACGCTGCGAAGGCATCGGCAATGAAAGTGGGCGATGGCACCGAAGAAGGCGTTGTTCTTGGTCCGCTGATTACGGAAAAGGCTGTCGAGAAAGTCGAAAACCAGATTGCCGATGCGCTTTCCAAGGGCGGTCGGGTTTTGACCGGTGGCAAGCGCCACGCAAAGGGCGGCAGTTTCTTCGAACCGACCGTGATTGCCGATGCCAACCGCGACATGCTGGTCTTCCGCGAGGAAACTTTCGGTCCGATGGCACCGCTGATTCGCTTCCACAGTGATGATGAAGTGCTTGAAATGGCCAACGATTCCGAGTTCGGCCTGGCATCGTACTTCTATTCGCGTGACATCAGCCGTATCTGGAAACTTGCCGAAGGCCTTGAAACCGGTCTGGTCGGCGTCAATGCAGGTGTGATTGCGACCGAAGTTGCCCCGTTTGGCGGCTACAAGCAGTCAGGCATCGGCCGCGAAGGTTCGAAATACGGGGTCGAGGATTACCTTGAAGTCAAATATGTCTGCATGGCAGGCATCGATGATTAAGGCATTTTCGGATTTCCGAAACGAAAAAGGCGCTGTCACTTCGACAGCGCCTTTTGTTTCTGCATGAAATCGCAACGTTATGCTGCGTTATCCTGCTTTTTCTCGTCATCGGCTGTGATCGACTGGACCGAGCCATCCGAAAGTTCAGACTGAAGGGCTGTGAAAACATCGAACATATTTGGGTTGAAGGCAATTTCGGCCTGCATGCGATCACGTCGTTCTGACGGTGTTTCTTCACCATTGTTCTGCTTGTTGGCAAGTGTCGCACCATTCAGCTTTTCCTCGATCGCATCAGCAATCGTTTTTTCGATGGCCTGACGTTCGGTTGCGCCCATCTTTGCTAGGCTTTCCTCATCAAGGCCCATCGATTGCAGGATCTTGCGGCGCATCTCTTCGATCTTGCGCTCTTCAAGTTCCTTCACATAGGTCGTGAAACCGTGTTCCTTGATGTAGGCGATGTCGGCATTTTTTTCCTTGTCCTCTTCGGGCAGGGGCTGACTGTTCGAGGCAATGGTTTTTGCCGCCGCATAGGTGCTTTTCGCACTGGATGCGATGTTGCTGATGCTCATCAGGGTGTCATATATCGCCATCCCGATCCTCCATGGGAAAATAATGCCGGTAAAACGAAATCATGGGATCGCAGGCTGCAAATCCCGTGCCGCGATTTCTCGGAAAACTTTACCGGTTAAGAGCAGCCAGCGTATCAAGCATTCGGTTAGCCGTCTTGCCGTCCCAACCGGCAGGCCGGAAAGGAACTAGTGGAGCTGTTCTGTTCGTAAGGTTGGTGGCGGTTTGGACCAGATCTGCCGGTTCGCAAAGTTCCAGCGCGGACGCTTCAAGTGCAGTCGCGCGTTCCGTGGTCGGTCGCAAAATGCATCCCACCTTGCCGAGCCAGGCGCATTCATCAATTATTCCGCCGGAATCTGTTATCACATAGCGTGCGGCAACAAGAGCCGCCAGAAAATCGGGATAGAGCATCGGCGCTACGATCTTGATGTTTCCGGCATCACGGATGCGACGCCCAAAGCCGCTTTGTGCAAAGGCGCCTTGCGCACGCGGGTGAAGTGGCCAGATGATCGGGGTTTCGTGGGCAAGGTCGATAATGGCATCGATTATCGAAGACAGCCGAACAAGATTATCGATATTTTCCGCCCGATGCAGCGTTAGCAGAACCGGACCCGTTTGCGCCGATGAAGACCAGATTGCCGTTGTTGATCCGCCGAAGCGAATCATCGCATCAATTACGATATTACCGACATTGTGGATGCCTTTTGCCTTAATGCCTTCTTTGTGCAGGTTGTCGGCTGCGGCCTTATCCGGAGCCCAGTGCATATCGGAAAGGCCGTCAATTTCTGTCCGGTTGGCTTCTTCGGCAACGGCATCAAACCCGCCACGCAACCCGGCTTCCAGATGGATCAGGTAAGTGGAGTTCCTTTTTGCCGCGCGGGCGACACCCAAAGAGCCGTTAACATCGCCAATGACAATTGTCCCTTGTGCCGGTGATTGGCCGAGCATCCGGCAATAAGCATCATCGGCATTCTGAACAAGCGTGTGCCGGCTATTTCCCGGTTGCCCGATTCCAAGTCGGATTTCAGGGACAGGCAAACCAAGCGAAAGACGCAAGCCTTCGGAAAGGGCCGGATCCCAATGTTGGCCGGTATCTATCAGGCGCAGGATAAAGGGCAGATCGTCACGTTTTTCCTGCCATGCCAGATAAAGGGCCGCAGCCTTGATCAGGTTGGGGCGGGTGCCATAGACCAGATCGATGATCATTGCTGCGTTTTTCCTGATGAATGCTCAAACCGGGTTGGCGTGTGGTAAGGTATTGTCTTCTATATCATTTTGGCGAACCTGTTGCCAAACAGGATAGGGGGCTGGCAAAAAATCTGATAAAATTTTCGAAAACGAATTGTTTTTTGGTGCGATTTTTTTCTAAATAGAAACGCAAAATCAGTTGAACCAGCCGAATGCGCGGTGACAATCAGGTGCCGCAAAGGGCTGTGAGGGTACGGCAGACCAACTGTCGGCTTGGGAGGAAACAGAAATGACCGATACACGCTACATTCTGGCGATTGATCAGGGAACCACCAGTTCACGCGCCATCGTTTTCGATGCCAATGGCAGATCTGTGGCCGTCGCGCAGCAGGAGTTCCCACAGCATTTCCCCAACAGCGGCTGGGTCGAACATGATCCAGAAGACCTTTGGGATACAGTTGTCGCCGTTTGTCGCGAAGCCCTATCACGGGTCGATACTGCCAATGTCGCGGCGATTGGCATCACCAACCAGCGTGAAACCACGGTGGTCTGGGATCGTAAAACCGGGAAGGCGGTTTATAATGCCATCGTCTGGCAGGATCGACGTACCGCCGCACTTTGCCATGATCTGAAACGGCGCGATCTGGAACTCGAAACGGATGTGAATAATCGAAGCGGGCTTTTGATCGACCCTTATTTTTCGGCGACGAAGGTTGCGTGGATACTTGATCATGTAACCGGTGCACGGGCCCGCGCCGAACAGGGCGATCTGGCCTTTGGTACAGTCGATTCATTCCTGCTGTGGCGTTTGACCGGGGGCAGGTCGCATGCGACCGACGCGACCAATGCGGCGCGGACCAATCTTTTTAATATTCGTGACAATGCGTGGGATGAACGGCTTTGCGAGATATTCCGCGTCCCCAAATCCATGTTGCCGGAAGTCAAGGATTGTGCCGCCGATTTCGGTATGGTCGATGCGGAACTGTTTGGGCGTGAAATCCCGGTGCTTGGTATGGCAGGCGACCAGCAAGCTGCCGCATTTGGTCAGTGCTGCTTTGAACCCGGCGACATCAAAAGTACCTATGGCACAGGTTGCTTTGTGATTCTCAATACCGGGGACGAGGCCGTGACCTCGCAGCACCGTTTGCTGACCACGGTCGGTTATCGTTTGAACGGCAAAACCAGTTATGCCATCGAAGGGGCGATCTTTGTTGCCGGGGCGGCGGTGCAGTGGTTACGCGACGGACTTGGCATCATCAAGTCGGCCGCCGAAAGCGAAGGGTTGGCCAAATCGCTTGATGACAATCACGGGGTTTATCTTGTCCCGGCCTTTACCGGACTTGGCGCACCTTATTGGGATCCGGATGCGCGCGGTGCCATTTTCGGGCTGACCCGCGATACCGGTCCGCGCGAATTCGTCCGTGCTGCACTTGAAAGCGTTTGTTATCAGACCTTTGATCTGTTCGAAGCCATGGCCGCAGACGGTGTTTCACCCAAAGCCGTTCGGGTTGACGGTGGTATGGTCGCCAATGACTGGCTGTGCCAGTATCTGTCCGACATTCTTGATATTCCGGTTCAGCGCCCGGTGGTGACGGAAACGACGGCGCTTGGTGCGGCCTATCTTGCGGGGTTGCAGGCGGGTATCTATCGCGATCTCGGCCATATTGCCGAAAACTGGCACATGGACGCGGAATTCAAACCGGAACTTGAAGGGGGGCGTCGCAATCATCTTTTGGCGGGATGGAAAAACGCGGTCAAACGGGTGATGACGGATCAGGGTTGATCCGGCAGGGCTGCATCAGCCGGTTTTACAGGCTGGTCATTGCCGTAATTGCTTTGTAAGATCGGGACGGTACCGTGCGGTACCATCCTTTCTTTTTGCGGGATGTTCCCCGTACTTTCATGGAACTGCTGCTATTGATTGCTGGCGCGACCTTTTGGGGCCGTCATCAGGCGGCTGGGGGAAAAGATGCTTGATCTGATCGTTGGAAAAGTCGGACCTGTTTTTTTGACGATCCTGTGCGGTTATCTTTTGACCCGGTTTCGCGTCATCAGCCGCGAGGGTATCCCGTTCCTTGCCCGCCTTGCGATGAGCGCCTTTATCCCGGCAATGCTGTTTCAAACCCTGTCGCAATCCGACATCAGCGCACATTTCGACTTACGTTTATGGGGCAGTTATTATGCCGGAGCCCTGCTTAACTTTGTTCTGGTGTTTATGGTTGCGCGTGCATGGCTGAAGGCCAGAACGGACGAGGCGGCAATCACCGCAATGGGTGGGGTTTTTTCCAATATTGTGTTGCTCGGCATCCCACTGGTTCAGGCTGTATACGGTGAAGAAGGGCTTGTGCCGCTTCTGATTATCCTGTCGATCCATCCGCTGACTTTGCTGGGATTGACTGTGATGATCGTTGAAGGTTCGCGTTCCAGCGGTGGGCATTGGTTACCAAACGTCGCTGGCAGTGTGGCTAGGGTGCTGCGTAATCCGATTATTGTTGCGATTATTCTGGGTGTGCTGGCGTCCCTGATTGATCTTCGATTGCCCGAAATGATTGATGGAACGTTGGAACGTTTCCGGACCGCGGGCCCGACGATTGCATTGTTGCTGGTCGGGGCCGGGCTTTATGGTCAGTCGGTTCGCGGCAATATGTCTGCAAGCATGTTGTGCACGGTTGCAAAAATGTTCGTGCAGCCTGTTCTGGTGTTCCTGGTTGCGCATTTTGTTTTCGATCTGCAGCTGCTGTGGCTGACAATTGTGGTGCTGATTGCGGCCCTTCCCGCCGGAGCCAATGTGGCAATCATTGCCGGCAGCTATAATGTCTGTATCGACCGTTCTTCGACCACGATCCTGATTACAACGCTGATTAGTGTGATCACACTGCCGCTTATTGTGCTTTACGCCGGTCCGTATTGATTATCACCACTCGCGGCACCAAGGATCTGATCCATCAGATGTATTTCTGCGTCGATACCGGGGATGCGAGGATCGTGGATTCCTGACTTAATTGTATCGAGGAAGGCGGCAATGGCATCGTCATGGCCCTTGTCCGGGCTGGCGAATAGTGGTTTTCGCAGGATTGTCGTGCCATTTATCACCAGTTTTCGCCAATCGTTCATGATTGCGGCAAAGCCCGGTGCAGATACTTCCAGAACTTCCTTTGGCGTATTCCTTCGGGCGGCAAGCAGATAGGAAACTTCGCCGCGCGATCCGTCGGCGAAGGTCAGATGCCAAATGCTGTCTCCGGCTTCGCGGTCAATCCAGTCGCATTGCAATCTGAGCAGTTCAGTTTCGGCAAGTGTTGAAATCAGATCGATGAAATGGCTGATTTCGCCGATTGTTCGACCGCCCTGTCCCTGTCGGTTAAGCCAGTGGTCGGTGGGGATAGGAGCAGAACGAACCTGATAGCGAAATTGTATTTTACCTTTTGGCAGATGCTTTTTCAGCATTGCCGCCATGGGGGTGAAGCGCCTGTTATGCCCGACCATGAAGATTTGCGGGCTATTTTGTTTCGCAACTTTCCTCAGGGCTTCAAGCTGTTCCCGGCTGACGCAAAGCGGTTTTTCCAGCCAGACATGTTTCCCTGCATTCAATGCCTTGCAGGCAAGGTCGGCATGACTGTCATGGCGGGTGGCAATGAAAACCGTGTCGATATCCGGACTCGCAAGAATGTCTTCGGCAGCGGAGAGTGCGGTCGCATCGGGAAATTGACGCCTAATCGCAAGGGCCGAGAGGCCGGACTGCGAAACGACGGCCTTGATTGTGATGTTCTCTTGTCGTCTTAGTCGCGGCAGCAAGGTACTGACCATATAATTCCCGGCACCGATCAATCCGATCCCGATTGTGCTGTTGCTGGCGGCATTGATCTGCGCTGCCGGTTTATATGCTTTGGGGCGGTTATCGACATTCTGATACCGGATGACGGTTGCCATCATTGGCGGGGAGCCAAGAAAGTCGGCGGCATCTTCCAGATCAATCTGTTGCGAAACAAGCGGGGTCGGGTTCAGTTTGCCGCTTTCAAGAAGGGCAAGGGCCGCTTGCATGTTACGTTTCACGGTCCAGCGCACGTGGCCTACAGGGTAATCCTGTCCTAATTGCTCGTAGTTCGGGTCATATCGGCCCGGGCCATAGGATCGCACCTGCCGTATCGTGATTTCCTTGCGATATAGAATGTTCCGGGATGCCTTCGGGGTGATGTCTCCGACACAGACAATGATGCCGCGATCCCGGCAAAGTCGCGCCGCAGCTTCAATTATGGTGCTGGTTTCATTGCCGCTGGTGCAAATCAAAACAGCATCAAATTGATCTGCTGGCGCGTTCCGGATTTCCGCATACGAGTTGCTGGCTCCGCCTGCCATCGCCATCTCCCGGCGTTCCGGCGCAGGTTCTATCGCGGTTACAATTGCACCAGCCGCAATTGCCGTTTGGGTCACCAACTGGCCAATCAGACCGCATCCGATCACCGCAACCCTATGCCCAATAACAAGCTCGCCTTGCCGAACGGCATGCAGGGCAATGGCGTAAAGGGTGGCAAAGGCGCCTTTTTCGCTGCTAACTGCATCCGGGACAGGGCAGGCCAGGTTGCGCGGAACAATATTGTATTCGGCATGGTTTGCATGGCCCAAACCAGCACAGGCAACACGCTGCCCGATATCAAATTCAGTGACATCCTTGGCCATCGCCACAACGATCCCGCAACTGGCATATCCGGTTGCCATCGGCCTGCCGAGCCGCCCCTTTACAGCATTGATCGTTGCCAATGCCCCGTCACGGCGAAACTTTTCAATGGTCAATGCTACCAAATCCGGCCGTTGCCATGCCTTGCGTATAAGGGATGCTTTGGTTTCGTCTGCCTGCTGTCTTTCGGTGCCTGTGCTGATGACGGATATTTCGGTACGGACCATGATGGTGCCGGGCAACAGGGCGGGAACGGGACAATCGGTAACAGCAATCCGTCTTTCACCGGGAAATCGCAACAATGCCCGCATATCCGTCATAATACCGTCCCGATGCACGTTATGGATGAAATATAATACAGGAATTAAATCATATCGGTTTGTGCAGGTCGATCCGTCATTGACGGAACTTGGGCAGGCGTTTAGCAAAGCCGATGTCATAATCACGGAAACGGCAGCATGAAAAAAGCGGTGACAATGCAGCGCAGACGTAAATTGATGTTCGTTTGTGGAGAGGATTGGTCCTTTGTTTCTCATCGTCTCGGTTTGGGGCGTGCTGCACTTGTGAGGGGTGACGAGGTGATCGTCGCATGTAATGCTAATGAAGCTGCGGTGAAACTCCGGGCCGAGGGCTTCCGTGTTGTTGATGTGCCGATTGCTCGTGGTGGACTCAGTCCAATAAAATCATTGAAGACGATTAAAGCACTCGCATGTCTGATCCGGCGCGAACGACCGGATATTGTCATAAATGTCGCAATTCAATGTGTTGTTTTGTCTGCATTGGCAGGGCTATTGGTCGGCGTACGTCGTTCGGTAAACATGGTAACCGGACTTGGTTTCATGTTTGTGTCAAATGGAGCAAAGGCGCGCCTCGTTCGCTCGGTGGTTTCGATGTTGATGCGCGCATATGCCCGGTGGCCGTCGATCCATGTCATTGTCCAGAATTCCGATGACTTTGAGTTGATGCGCGGGCTTGGGTTTAGTCAGAAGCGTCTCTCGCTTGTGCGCGGCTCAGGTGTAGATATCAGACAATTCTGTCCGGGAAAGCCAGAGAGAAGACATGATGAGCGTAAAACAGCAATCTTTGTCGCCCGGATGTTATGGTCCAAGGGGCTGGCTGAACTGGTTGAAGCTGCAGGTATACTGAAAGACAGGGGATTCAGTTACCGTGTGCTTTTGGTCGGGGATATTGACCCGGCAAATCCAGATTCCGCTGATATGGAAAGTCTTGTGAAATGGCAACAGGATGGATTGTTGGAATGGCTTGGTAAACGAAGCGACATCGCCGATTTACTTAGACAGTCTGATCTTGCTGTTTTGCCTTCATGGCGTGAAGGCTTGCCTAAATCTCTGCTGGAAGCGGCTGCCAGTGGTTTGGCGATGGTGGCATCAGATGTTCCCGGCTGCCGCGAAATCGTCAAGCATAACCAGACAGGATTTCTGGTTCCGCTGCGCGATGCTGGGGCTTTGGCGCAGGCGATTGAAGACCTGATGGAAGATGATACAAAGCGCGAGGCGTTGGGGCGGAATGCACGCATCTTGGTCGAACAGGAGCTTTGTGACGCCGTGGTCATTCGAAAAACGCTTGATATTATATCTGCTTAGGCTAACGGCATTATTCGCGGAACGCGTATTCGTTTAATGCCAAGCCCCTAAAAGAACAACCGCTTCGAATTATAGGAAGGGTCCCGTATATCGGGACCTTTTTATTTTCTGAAATTCTCCATTGCTATCAGATTTCATTTTTTGTATACAATATGCATTAATGCAGCCAGGGCCTGTAAATATACGGGTTTTGGTGATCAAACGGTCTGACCCGATAATGGGGCATGCGACCAAATCAGGAGGTTACTTTCCATGCAGGTAAACTGGACTGGCGTATTCCCTGCCGTTGCCACCCAGATGAATAAAGATGGTTCAATCGATTACGATATGACCGCTCACCAGATTGAAGCATTGATCAAGGCCGGTGTTGACGGCCTCGTCATGCTGGGATCGGTTGGCGAGAACGCAGCCCTTGAGCCGGAAGAAAAAATCGCGGTGCTGAAGCTTGCTGTTGAAGTTACCAATGGCCGTATTCCGGTTTTGTCGGGTGTTGCTGAAAACTCGACCCAGGCTGCAATTCGCTATGTTCAGAAATGCGAGGAACTTGGTGCTGACGGCCTGATGCTTCTGCCGGGCATGATCTATACCGCCGATCCGCGCGAAAATATCGAGCATTTCCGTTCGGTCGCAGCCAAGACCAAGCTTCCGATCATGATCTATAACAACCCGGGTGCCTATCGCATCGATATCAAGCCGGAAGAATTCAACCAGCTTGCCGATGTGAAAAACCTGGTCGCGATCAAGGAAAGCTCAGGCGATCCGCGTCGTATTACCGACATCTATAATGCCTGTGGTGATCGTTTCGTTCTGTTCTGCGGCATGGATGACCTTGTCATGGAAACCCAGGTTCTGGGGGCTGTTGGCTGGATTTCCGGTTTTACCGACGCCTTCCCGCAGGAATCGGTAGCACTCTGGAAACTGCTTTCCGAAGGAAAATACAAGGAAGCTCTTGAAATCTATCGCTGGTTTACCCCGGTCCTGCACATGGATGTTCATGCCAAGCTTGTTCAGTATATTAAACTGGCACAGGAAATGACCGGCGTGGGCAAGGCCCATGTCCGTGCTCCGCGTCTGCCGCTGGTTGGCGAGGAAATGGAGCGTATCCGCGCAACGATCCAGAAAGCCATCGATACACGCCCGAAACTTTAATTCGGTTTGCAATCAACGCATTCATTGCATCCGACGCCGCAAGGCGTGATTGCATCTGTGTCTGATTTGATGGCAACAGCGAACTCTCCTCCGATTTTCGCAGGGGAGTTTGCTGCCATCTGATACCAGACGAAAAACAAAGATAAAAGCGCACACCAAAAGGCAGGGCTCCAGAATATGCCAAAACCTTCTTCTGCTTCACAATCTTCCGCGCAGGCAAGCCAGCATGTTGTTGTCGTTGGTGCAGGGATCATTGGCGTCAATGTTGGTTTGGCTCTTTTGAAGCAGGGCTATGACGTCACGATTGTCGATCGCGCGGAGCCGGGGATGGGAGCATCTTTTGGCAACGCTGGCGGAATTGCGGTTACGGAATGTGCGCCGATCGCCATGCCGGGTGTTTGGGCAAATGTGCCCGGCTGGCTTATGGACCCATTGGGGCCACTTTCGGTGCGCTGGTCCTATTTGCCTAAAATGATGCCCTGGCTGATCCGTTTTCTGGCTGCCAGTTCGAAAAGCCGGGTGGAGCAGATTGCGAGCGAACTTGCCGCTATTCTTAACCGGGCCTGGCAAGATTACGATCCGGTGATCGCAGAAACAGGTCTTTCCGATGCGGTATTTAAAAAAGAAGGTGCCATGGGTGTTTATCGCAGCGAGAAAACACGCCGCGATGCCGAATATGGAATTGATCTTCGCCGTCGTAATGGTGTCAAAATTCGTGACCTAACCAAGGACGAGGTCATGGATATTGAGCCTGATCTTGCCCCAATCTTCGCCTGCGGCGTGATGGAGGAGGACTGGGGTCGGGTTCTTGACCCGTTCCGAATTGTTACCGGCTTTTACAAGCATTTTCTGGAACGTGGAGGGAAGTTCCAGAATGCCGAGGTTACCGATTTCGTTTACCGCGACGGCAAACCGAGTGCCGTGATAACGGTACAAGGCGATCAGATTACCTTCGACAAGATTGTCATTGCTTGTGGCGCATGGTCAAAAACGCTGGCCAAACGACTTGGCTCCTCTGTGCCTCTTGATACCGAGCGCGGCTATAATACAACAGTGCCCTATAATGGTGTCAGGCTGTCGCGCATGGTCATTTGTGCTGATGACAGCTTTGTTCTGACCCCGATGGAAACGGGCATTCGTGTGGGTGGTGCCGTTGAACTTGGCGGGCTGGTTGCCGCCCCCAATTATAATCGCGCCAAGGCTCTTTTTGCCAAAGGCAAAGAAGTTCTTCCGAAGCTCAGCGCCGAAGGCGGCACCGAATGGATGGGCTTCCGTCCCTCGATGCCGGATTCCAAACCGGTGATTTCGGCAAGCCCCAAACATGAAAATGTCTTCTTCGCATTCGGTCACGGTCATCTTGGCCTGACCATGGCGGCCACCACCGGACTGCTTATTGCCGATTTGGTGAGTGATGCGACTGCCCCCATTAACATGACCCCGTATCGTATTGATCGTTTCCAAGGATAAGGCCGCACCAAATGGCAAAACACAGCTTCTTCTGTATTGATGGACATACCTGCGGCAATCCGGTGCGTGTGGTTGCAGGCGGCGGACCAAAGCTTGAAGGTGCAAACATGCTCGAAAAACGGGCGCATTTTCTGGCGGAATATGACTGGATCAGGACCGGGTTGATGTTCGAGCCGCGCGGCCATGACATCATGTCGGGCTCGATCCTTTATGAACCGACGCGCGACGATTGTGACGTTGCCATCCTGTTTATCGAAACATCCGGCTGCCTGCCGATGTGTGGTCATGGCACGATCGGAACTGTCACCATGGCGATCGAGGAAGGTCTGGTAAAGCCCAAGACCCCGGGCGTGCTGCGCCTTGAAACACCGGCCGGTCTTGTGATTGCCGAATATAAACAGGTTGGCGATTACGTGGAATTGGTCAAACTGACCAATGTGCCATCCTTCCTTTACAAAACCGATATCGAGGTCGACTGTCCCGATTTCGGCCCGATCAGGGTGGATGTCGCCTATGGCGGGAATTTCTATGCGATTGTCGAACCGCAGGAAAACTTTCGCGATATGGCCGATTACACGGTGGGTGATTTTCAGCGTGTCAGCCCGGAACTTCGTCGCCGTCTGAACGAGATTGCCGAGTTCGTTCATCCTCTTCACCCCGATATCAAGGGCCTGTCACATATACAGTGGACCGGCAAGCCGACCCAGCCTGACAGCACCCATCGCAATGCGGTGTTTTATGGCGACAAGGGGATTGACCGTTCACCCTGTGGAACCGGCTCTTCTGCGCGTCTGGCACAATTGGTCGGCAAGGGGCAGTGGGATCCGGCGCATGAGCTGGTCCATGAAAGCATTATCGGGTCGCAGTTCCGTGTCACCGTCGTCGAACAGACAAAAGTCGACGACTATGACGCGGTGGTACCCGGGATCGAAGGCTGGGCACGCAAGCATGGCTACAATACGATTTTCATCGATGATCGTGATCCTTACGCACATGGATTTATAGTGAAATAGGCGTTTGGTCGGGGCCGGTTTCTATTGGCAAACCCCTGATACCGTAGCGGCATGATTGCAATTGTATTGCGCCTAAACCAACGCATCGGTATGACTAGAAAAAGGGGGCGGTGACGTTTGGGGATATGAAGCCGGGCCCGATACCGCACAGGACAGATAAAAAGAGCCAAAATGACCGCATCACCGCGTTTTACCCGCCGCACCATTACCGATCAGGTAACCGAAGATTTGCGCGCCCG